>PLUJ01000153.1 GCA_003165455.1 Acidobacteriaceae bacterium
ACCTTCGGCTGCGGCTCCGCGATTGCTTCGTCATCCCTCGCTACGGAGTGGGTCAAGGGTAAGACTGTGGATGAAGCTCTTACCATCAAGAACATGGACATCGTGAAGGAACTCTCGCTTCCTCCCGTGAAAATCCATTGCTCTGTGCTGGCGGAAGACGCGATCCGAGCTGCGATCGGCGACTGGAAAAAGAAACAGGAAAGCGCGAAACCAGTCACTTCCGCGGTAGCGCAGTAGGTTTCCGCGCGGAGACGGAGAAGATGTTCTTTGTGGGGTTTCGCTACGTGGAATTTCGCTAGCGGTGGAATAGCTCGAGGTTGAAGAAGATCGGGAAGGGCACGACTTAAGTCGTGCCGTATTCGCGGCGACTTGGAGCGGCTTTAGCCGCTGAGGGACTGTGTCAAGAAGTTGAACGACGAAGTTGAACGACAACGGCAATGACAACGGCAACGCAACAACTCGCACCACCGTCGCAAGCTCCACCCGCCAAAGGTGTTCAGGTTACGGACAAGGCCCTGGCCAAGGTGAAGAGCGCAATGGCCAAGGAAGGCATCTCGCCCGAACAGGGCGGACTGCGCCTGGGCGTGCAGGGCGGCGGTTGCTCCGGGTTGAGCTACAACGTCCGTTTCGACACGCAGCCGAGAGAACGAGACCGCATCTTCCAGTTCGGCGATGTGCGCGTTTTCGTCGATCCGAAGTCGTTTATCTACCTGAACGGGATGATCCTGGATTATCAGGAAACGCTGATTCAGCAAGGCTTCGTGTTCGTGAATCCGCAAGCCACAAAGTCTTGCGGCTGCGGCACGTCCTTCTCGGCCTGATGTGTGCTTGTGTGGCGCGGGCACTCCTGCCCGCGAGGTTTTTGCAGGCGCCACCGTCCTCGCCCAGCACATCCGCGCCCTGGGCCTGAACCGGTTTGAGTTCTAAATTTTTTGTGACAATTTTGTTTGTGACAACCATGAGCAATTCGTCGTTCACCACGATTACCGCCAAGCCGGCGCCGCAGGAAACTCAATCCTGCTGGTCGTGCGGCACTATGCGCGCGGCCCAATTCTGCGACTCTTGCGGCAAAGTGCAGCCGCCCCGGCCCGTCGACTATTTCAGCTTCTTCGGACTTCCGCGCAAGCTGAATCTGGATGTATCCGCACTGGAAAAAGATTTTTACGAATTAAGCCGCAAACTCCATCCCGATCTGAATGCGCGCTCCGCCAGCCAGGAGCAGGAATGGAGCTTGCAACAGAGTTCGTTGCTCAACGATGCATACCGCACTCTGAAAGATCCCATCAAGCGCACTCACTATCTGCTGAAGCTGGAGGGCGTCGAACTGGAAGAGCAGTCCAAATCGGCGACCGAGCAAGCGCGCTCCAGCGGCCAGTTAAAGAAGCAAATCGTCCCCCCCGATCTGCTCGAAGAAGTATTCGAGTTGAACATGCAGCTCGAAGAGTTGCGCATGCAGAAGAAAATGGGCGAAGACGATCCTGCATTGCTGGAAGAAATCGGAAAGCAACGGCTCGAACTGGAACAGAAGAATGAAGCCCTTCTGGACGAGTTGAAGACCGACTGGAAGGTCTGGGATGCGTTGATCGATCGCGAGCAAGAATCTCAGCCGGTATCGGAAGATGAGCGCAAACGCGCTCGCGACAAAATGGTGGACTTGCTAAACCGCCGCAACTACATCCGCAATTTGGTGCGTGATGTAAGCGAAGTTCTGGAGAATTGAGGATTAGGTCATCGGGGGATTGAGTAAAAGGGGTGGTTTTAAATCGCCCAATCGCAAAGTCACAAAATGAGTACTGATCGCATTATCGGCATCGACCTCGGCACCACGAATTCTCTCGTGGCCTTCCTGCAAGGGGAAAGTCCTGTCGTGATCCCGGGAGAGGATGGCGTGAACCTGGTTCCCTCCGTGGTGGCTCTGGATGAAAAAAATCAGCCTGTCATTGGCAATGCCGCGCGAAAATATCTTGCCGAAACACCGGAGCGCGCCGTTTACTCCGTCAAACGCCTGATGGGCCGCGGAGTTGACGACATTCAGGAAGAACTAAAGCTTTTCCCATTTCGCCTGGCGGAGGATTTGCAGGCCGGAGAAGTGATCCGCATCAAGCTCGGCGAGAAAACATTCACGCCTCCGGAAATTTCGGCCCTCATTCTGCGCCAACTCAAGCGCAATGCGGAACGCTTCTTTGGCTCGCCCGTCACCAAAGCGGTCATCACCGTCCCCGCCTACTTTAACGATGCCCAGCGACAGGCCACGAAAGATGCCGGACGCATCGCAGGCCTGGAAGTTCTACGGTTAGTAAACGAGCCCACGGCGGCATCGCTCGCCTACGGTCTCGATAAGAAACAAAACGGCACCATCGCCGTTTATGACTTTGGCGGCGGCACGTTCGACGTTTCCATTCTCAAGCTGCGCGACGGAATCTTCGAAGTTGTTGCCACCAACGGAGACACTCATCTCGGCGGCGATGACATCGATAATCTCCTGATCGTCATCGCCCTCGACGACACGCGGGGCGATCTCGGCGTCGACCTTCGTCAAAATCCGGAAGCAGTCCAGGCCATTCGCAAAGCCGTAATAGAAGCCAAGGTCGCGCTGTCTTCCCAGGCCTCGGTCAAACTCAATATCGAGCTTCCCGGCGGCAAGCGCTACCTTCGCGAAATCACCCGCGAGCAGTTCGAACAACTCATTCAGCCCATCATCGATCGCACCGCCGGTCCTTGCAAACAAGCTTTGAAAGATGCCGGACTGAAGCCCGAACAGATCGACGAAGTTGTCCTCGTCGGCGGTTCCACGCGCATCCCAAGAGTCCGCGCCCTGGTGAAGGAACTTTTTCATCGCGAGCCCCACATCGGTTTAAATCCCGATGAAGTGGTCGCTCTCGGCGCAGCCGTGCAAGCCAATATTCTCGGCGGAGGTTCCGAAGCCACCGAGAACATGCTGCTGCTCGATGTCACGCCGCTCTCCCTCGGCATCGAAGTCGCTGGCGGCGTCACCGACAAAATCATTCTTCGCAACTCGACCGTTCCGGCGAGCGCAACGCAGTTTTACACCACGCAGGTCGATGGCCAGGCCAACGTCGCGATTCATGTTCTGCAAGGCGAGCGCGAACTCGCCAAAGATTGTCGTTCACTCGCCCGTTTCGATCTCAAAGGCATACCGGGAATGGCCGCGGGAATGGCGCGCATCGAAGTTAAATTTCTCATCGATGCCAACGGCATCCTGCACGTCTCCGCACGTGAACAGCGCAGCGGCAAGGAATCCGAAATCCAGGTCCAACCCAGCTACGGCCTCACCGACGAGCAAGTCGAAAGCATGATTCTCGATTCCTTCGACAGCGCGGAGGAAGATTTCCGCCAGCGCCAGATCATCGAAGCTCGCAACGAAGCCGATACCATTCTTGCGGCGCTCGATAAAGGCAAGAAGAGCGCAGCCTGGGGCCATCTCACCACCGACGAAAAGAAGAAGATTGCGAAAATGGAGAAGGCTCTGAACGCGGTAAAGGACGAAGAAGATTATCAGGCCATCCGCAAATCCATCGACGAACTCAATCTGGGCACAACCCGCCTCGCCGAACTGATGATGGACACTGCCGTCTCGACCGTTTTAAAAGGCAAGACCATGGAAGAAGCCGACATGGGGGAAGGCCCCACTGCTCCGCATCCCATGGCCAAAGCGGAATTCGAATGATCGAAATTATTACCATCCCGATCAGCACTGTCATCCTGAGCGGAGCAGGACTTCGCGAATGCGAAGCCCTGCGGAGTCGAAGGATCCCTACACCCGACCCGCTGCATGCTCACATTGCTCCAGGGACAACGCTGCCAATAGAAAAAGCTTGAGGAGAAATATGTCACAAGAAACTTCCCAATCCGCCGGAACCGCCACCGAAGATGCTCCCGGCGAAAACACGATTTCTGGAAATACTGTGCAGGTCACATTCCAGCCCGAAAACAAGACCATCCAGTTCGAACACGGCAAGCTGCCTTATGAAGACCACGGCAAAGAAGAATCGATTCTCGATGTCGCCCTGAACTATGGCGTCACTCTCGACCACGCCTGCGGCGGCAATAACGCCTGCACCACCTGCCATGTCTGGATCAAGGAGGGTGCCGAACTTCTTTCTCCCATGGATGACGATGAAGCCGACCGTCTCGACATGGCGGCCGATTTGCAGTTAAACTCTCGTCTCGGATGCCAGGTGCAGATCGTGAAGCCCGGTAAAGTGGTCGTCGAGATCCCAGCCTGGAACCGTAATTACATCTCGGAAGAACATCATTAGGAACCCGGCTTCCGCAGTCAGGCTTCGGCCTAATTCTTGCCAGGCCTGGCATCCGAAGCCGGAAGTTCCTAATTCGACAAGGAAAGTTATATGCCGAAACCTCTTACCTGGGACGACGCCGAAGACCTCGGCATTTTGTTATCCGAAGCGCATTCCGAACTCGATCCGCTCACCGTGCGCTTCACCGACCTTCACCGCTACGTAACCGAACTCCCCGATTTCAAAGGCGATCCGAAAACCTCCAACGAAGGGAAGCTCGAAGCTATTCAAATGGCGTGGCACGAAGAATTCCAGGATCGCACGGTAGGGTAGGCCCCGCAACGTTGTCATCCTAAGCGAAGTGGGCGTCGCGCAGGGACGCCAGCGCAGTCGAAGGATCTGTACTTCTAGTTTTTCTTTCGGATGCGAACAGCTTATCTTGCCTTTGGGTGGCGCAGCGCTTCAGCGCTGCGATTCACCCCGCGTAGAAAATGGGCTTTAGCCTCCGACCCTACACCGCAGCCGCTTCTTCCACGCTGGCTTCCCGCAAAAACTTCGCCGCCTCTTCCGGCGGCGTCGGATTAATGTAGAAACCCGTGCCCCACTCAAATCCAGCCGTTTTGGTCAATTTCGGCATAAACTCCATGTGCCAATGGTAGTGATCGTTGGTCGGGTCCTGCGCCGGAGATGTATGAATCACCAGATTGTACGGCGGATTATCCAGCACCCGGTCCGCCTTGATCAGCAAGGTCTTCAGCGCCTTTGCCAGATTCTCGAACATGTGCGACGACGAATTCTCGAACGCCGACTCGTGCTGCTTCGGCAGAATCCATGTTTCAAACGGGAATCGCGGCGCGTACGGCGCGATGGTCAAAAAGTTTTCGTTCTCCGCCACCACCCGGCTTCCATTTTCCGTTTCCTGCCGGATGATGTCGCAAAACACGCAACGCTCTTTGTATAAAAAGTATTGCTTGGCGCCCTCCAGTTCCTGGGCCACATTAATCGGTACAATCGGCAGCGCAATTAACTGCGAGTGCGCGTGCTCCAAGGACGCGCCCGCCGCTTCCCCATGATTCTTAAAAAGCAAAATGTATTTGAATCGCTTGTCTTTCTTCAGATCGAGAATGCGATCCCGAAACGTCCACAGAACATCTTCAATCCGTTTCGGAGCCAGTGTCGCCAGGCTCGCATTATGATCGGGCGTCTCGACGATCACCTCGTGAGCCCCAATACCGTTCATCCGGTCGAACATGCCCTCAGCCTGCCGGTTCAGCGTTCCTTCAATCCCCAGCGCCGGAAATTTATTTGGTACCACCCGCACCGTCCATCCTGGCGTATCCCGTAGCGAACTCGGCCCGCCATTCGTCCCCGGCCGGTACGCCTGAATCTCCGGCGGCGTCTTACCCTCGTTCCCATAACAAAAAGGACAGAACCCGCCTTTCAACTTCACGTTTTCTCGCGCAAAATCCGTCGGTCGCTTCGCGCGGTCGGTCGAAATAATCACCCACCGCCCAACAATTGGATCTTTTCTAAGCTCAGGCACTCACTGCACCCCTTCGTTCAGATGGACGAAAATCAGCACGCCAACTTCGCCAATAATCAACTTTGCAAGATCAACTCTGCATCGATCAGCCTTGCATTGACGAACTCTGTATTTTAAGCCGTCAGGGAGGAATTGCGAAACACTTCAATCTGCGGCCGACTGGCCTTCGGCTGCCCATAGTACACGCTAACCACATCGAACCGCCACTGATACTGCACCGGAAACCGCCTCAAATAATCGCGTACCACCGCCGCAACTTCCCGCCGTTTGTGTCGGTCCACCGCCGCTTCTCCGGTCTTCACGTCGCGCGTCGTCCGCGTCTTCACTTCGATAAAGCAAAGCACATCTTTTTCCCATCCGATCAAATCGATCTCCCCACGGCATCGTGGCGACCGATAATTGCGCGCCACCATCGTGTAACCCTTCTTCCGCAAATAAAAATAAGCGGCCTCTTCCCCCCGCCGCCCGGTTTTCTGATGCTCAGGAGATTCATCCGCCGGCAAAGTCGTCGTCGCCAGCCAATCCAGCCCGCGCACAATCGCGTGAGTCACTCGCCCAGAAAGCATTGAGGGCACACCTCACGATAACTGTATCCGCGAAAGCTCCAATTTCAATGTGATCCGATCCACAATCATCGCGAAGTACTCCGTTCCCATCCCAGACCGGGAAGCCATCCTGACATGTTTGGCTACAGCCGAACGGCGGAATCTCCGTAACCCAACCCGCCAAACCCCTGTCCCGAAGCGATGGTCTGAATAACCCCGCACGTAAAAGTCTTCTTGTTTCAGCCGCGAAGCGGCGTCAGAATGCAGCCCATGGCGTAAGCCATGGGTAAACAGTGGAAAGTAAGCAAGCCCCGAAGGGGCGGAAGAGCACTTCTCACACGCGCTCATAAGTGCGGGTAGGAGTGCGACTCGCAGGGCGGGGGACGACACCTGCTCTCACGCGCCATGCTGCGTCCGTGACCCGCGGCCTCAAAATTTCACACTCCACCCTCAACGATCCCGCATCTCAAGCCCAGGAGAAATTCTTATGAAAGCTGTTTTACTGCATGCCTACGGCGGTCCCGAGCAATTGAAATATGAAGACACCGACAAGCCTGAATATGGCGACAAGGAAGTCCTCGTAAAAGTCCGCGCCACCAGTATCAATCCCATCGACTACAAACTCCGCAGCGGCGCTGCCAAAGCCCGCATGCCGCTCGATCTTCCCGCCATCCTCGGTCGCGACCTCTCCGGAGAAGTCGTCGAAACCGGTCGCGACGTCACTGGCTTTCCCAAAGGCATGCGCGTGATGGCTCTGGCGAACGGCACCTACGCCGAATTCACTGTCGCCAAAGCCGACGTGCTCTCGCCCATACCCGATGCCCTCAGTTTCGAGCAAGCTGCCGCGCTTCCACTCGTCACCCTTACCGGCGCGCAATTGATCGAGCGCGCCGTCAAGCCCAAAGCCGGCCAGACCATTCTCATCACCGGAGCACTGGGCAGCGTAGGACGAACCGCAGTTCACGTCGCGAAAGCGCACGGCGTCCGCGTGCTCGCCGGAGTGCGCGCCAGCGAAAAACAAGAAGCTGCAAAGTTAAACGTCGACGGAGTCGTTGCCATCGACAGCGAAGAAGAAATTGGCCATCTGCATGATCTCGACGCTATTGCCGACACCGTCGGCGGCGCCACCATCCAGCGCCTTCTGAAGTCCATCAAGAAAGGCGGCACGCTCGGATCGGTTCTCGGAGAACCCGAAGGAGCCAAAAACTACGATATCCACGTCGAAGCCTTCATGGCCCAACCGGACGCCTCGCGGCTCTATCAACTCGCCGACGACGTCGCCCGGCACCAATTCACCATCCCAATCGCCCGGACGATGAAGCTGCAGGAAATCCAGGAGGCCCATCGCCTCGCCGAAAAAGGCGGAGTGCAAGGCAAGATTATTCTGGTTCCGTGACGATTGAGTTAGAGGTCCAACGCGCTGGCGCTTTCTTTGCACCAGCGCTTTTTCGTTCCCCCGCTACTGGCTCTGCAGCTCCCTGAAGGTACTGAATAACGTCCGCTGCAAAATTGCTCATACCCTTAGCTCGCTTTTTCGATTCTCCCATCGCACGCCAACTCACTTCTCCAACTCAAATCGACGCCCAGCAGATCCACTGCGCCGCAGCCGCAATAGGTGTTGAACTTTCGGCTCGTCCATGGACCCGAATATTCGGTCTGCGTGGCACGCCGTTTGCCAATCACTTTTCGTCAAGGCAGCGACAGCCAAGGATTTGTGCAGTTTTGTAATGCGAAGTGTTCAGTTTCAAGACAAGTGTATGGATTCAAGACAGTCACCCCGTTGAACTAGGTCTGCCTTGCTGTCCGGTTTGCAGAGCTAGTTCACGGGAGCGAACACAAATTCAATTTCACTTACGGAGAAACTAATGTTTTCGAAGCGCGCCGTCTTATTTGTGGTACTCGCGGCAGTCCTGGCTTGTGGGTTCGGCCAGCTCCGCGCTACCGCACAAACTTTGTCGACCAATTCTCGCTCCAATCTAAGCCCCGTCAAACCGATATCTCTTGCGTCCCGTATACAGCAGCCTGTCTCTTCCCGACCCATTACTCCAGCGGAGAAAGCGCTCGCAGCCGCTCAGAAAAACCAGAAGCCTCTCATTACGCACGCGTTTCAAACCTCCAGCACCCAGATTTTCAAGGCTGCGATCACATCCTTGTCCGGGGGCCAGCAGACCTTCGGAGGCGCCACTGCAGATCTCAATGGAGATGGCAAATTGGACGTTGTCCTGGCCAGCCAGTGCGCCACAAATAATTGCTCCAACGGAGTCGTCAGCGTACTGCTCGGCAATGGCGACGGCACTTATCAACCGCCAGTCAGCTACACAACCGCACAAGAGACGGAGTCCCTTGCGCTCGGCGATGTCAATGGGGATGGAAAGCTCGACATCCTGGCCGTTAGTTATTGCAATGGCGGTTGCTCTTCGGGTGTGGTGAACGTGCTTCTCGGTAATGGTGACGGCACCTTTCAAGCAGCCGTCGCCTACAACACCGGTGCGGCATATTCGAACTACCTGTCCGTCGGAGACGCCAACGGCGACGGCAAACTCGACCTGCTTGTTGCCAGTCAGTGCTCCAACACCGGTTCATGCTCGAACGGCGCGCTGAGCGTGCTACTGGGCAATGGGGATGGAACTTTTCAGACAGCGGTCGCCTACAACTCCGGAGCTGAAGGGACAGACGGCATCGCCTCTGCCGACTTCAACGGCGACGGCAAACTCGATGTTGCGATTGCCAGCCAGTGCCCCAATAACAATAATTGCCCGAACGGAATAGTCAGTCTGCTTCTCGGTAACGGCGACGGAACCTTTCAAAATCCCGTCAACTATAACTCGGGTGGTTTGTATGCCACTTCTGTAGCCGTGGGAGATGTGAACGGCGACGGCCATCTCGATCTTCTTGTTTCGAATAGCTGCAACAACTCTTCAAGCTGCACCTCTGGCGCCGTGGGCGTATTGCTTGGCAATGGAGACGGAACTTTCCAAAACGCCGTGCAGTACTTGTCCGGCGGAGAGACGGCTCAGTCCGTGGCAGTAACCGATCTCAATGCTGATGGCAAACTCGACCTCGTGGTTAGCAATCAGTGCGAATTGAATGGCAACTGCCAGAACGGGACTTCGACAACTGTTCTCCTCGGCAATGGAGATGGCACTTTTCAGCTGAGCGCAAGCTATGCCTCCTCCTCAAGCGATTTCAACGGATTGATGCTACCACCGGTCACCTCCGTCATGCTGGGGGATGTCAATGGAGATGGCAAACCTGACGTCTTGGTCACGACCTCCTGTGATGGCAATTCAATCACCTGTTCCAGTGGCTCGGTCAGCGTTCTTCTGGGCTACGGCGACGGTACGCTTCAAGCTGGTGTGATTTATTCATCCGCCGGTGCTTCTGCGTACGGAGTTACCACTGCGGATGTGAACGGCGACGGCAAGCCCGACGTTATTGTTGCGAATGAATGCGTGAGCGTCTCCAATTGCAATAACGGCGCGGTCACCGTTCTTTTAAGCAACGGCGACGGTACTTTTCAACCCGGAGTCAGCTATTCCTCCGGCGGTTTGTACGCTCTTTGGCTGGCCTCGGCAGACGTGAACGGAGATGGCAACGCCGATATCGTTGTCACCAATGAGTGCGTAAACAGTAACGATTGCTCGCAGGGTGTGGTGAGCGTGTTACTCGGCAACGGCGATGGTACGTTTCAGTCGCCGATAACCTATTCCTCGAACAACGACGGCGAAACTGTCGCCCTTGCCGATGTGAATGGCGATGGCAAGCCCGATATTGTGTTGGGCGTGGAATGCGCTAACAGCAATTGCACCGGCGGCGGGGTAAATATAATGCTGGGCAACGGCGACGGCACTTTCCAGAGCGCGATAAGTTATAGCTCGGGAGGGTTCTATGCGGTCGGAGTAGCGGTCGGAGACACCAATGGCGACGGCAAGCCCGACATCATCGTTGCCAACGATTGTGCAAGCCAGTCGAATTGCTCCAATGGTGTCGTGAGCGTGTTGCTTGGAAACGGCGATGGCACCTTCCAACCGGCGGTTGCCTACAATACCGGCGGCAGCCAGTCCTTCGCTGTGCAGGCAGCCGATATGAACGGCGATGGCAAGCTCGACTTGGTTGTTGCGAACTCCTGCTCCACCGATTGTTCAACCGGTTCGATTTCCGTCCTGTTGGGTAACGGCGATGGCACCTTCCAGGCGGCCACCAGTACGAACGTCCCCCAAAACGAAGGCTGGCAGACGATCGCAGTCGCAGACTTCAATGGGGACCACAAACTAGACGTTGCCTCGGGATCATCCGATGCCTTGCTGCTCGGCAACGGCGACGGCACCTTCCAACCGGCGATTTCGCTGGGCGCTGCGGGCGTCGGCACAGCGGTTGCCGACTTCAACGGCGATGGACGGCCGGACCTCGCAACCGGCGGAGTCACCATTTTGCTGAACATCTCCAATGGATTCGTAATCTCAACCACCACCTCCGTCGGCAGCTCGGGCAATCCATCCAGCTTCGGGCAATCCGTTACCTTCACCGCAACGATCACCCCACAATTTACGGGCACGCCCACTGGAACCGTCACTTTCAGCGATGGCTCGCAGCAACTCGGACAGGCAACTGTTTCTGCAGGCGCGGCTACTTTGTCCACGTCTGCATTAGCGATCGGCTCGCATTCGATTACCGCGTCGTATAGCGGCAATGCGAACTTCGGCGCCAGCGTTTCCACCACTCTCACTCAAGTCGTGGCGAACGCTTCCACCACAACCACTCTCGCTGGAGCTCCCAATCCAGCAAGTGTTGGTCAGGCCGTTATCTTCACCGCAACCGTTAATCCGGCTACCAGCGGTGCACCGACGGGCACAGTCACCTTCTTCGACGGATCGACTCAGATTGGCGCTTCCAGCCTCAGCGGAGGAACAGCTTCATTCTCCACTTCCTCTCTTGCGGCTGCATCGCACAGCGTCACCGCAGTCTACAGCGGTGACACCGATTTCAACGCCAGCACCTCC
Organism: Acidobacteriaceae bacterium; assembly: GCA_003165455.1. Classification (GTDB taxonomy): domain Bacteria; phylum Acidobacteriota; class Terriglobia; order Terriglobales; family Acidobacteriaceae; genus Sulfotelmatobacter. The sequence goes on from PLUJ01000153.1 coordinate 11,348, forward strand.
AGCCCCATGAATGAAGTGGTTAGCGCTGCTGGCTTCCACCTGTCATCCACCGCATTGACGCCGACGACGATTCAAGCCGGAGGCTCCGCGCAGTGGAGCATCACCATCAATCCGTCGGGCGGTCTCAACCCCTCGGCGGTAACCCTGAGCTGTGCCGTTACCCCGGCCGTCAGTCAGCCTCCTACTTGCTCCGTGGGCGCGGTCACCGTCTCCGGAGGAGTCGGCACAGCGATGCTTCAGATCGCCGCAACCGCTTCCCATACCGACGCGCAACGATTGGCGAACCGCAACTCTGGACCGGGAAAGATGTTCCTGCTGGCTCTGTTGATTCCGGCTCTATGTCTCGGCGGAGTTGGCAGCAACGCGAACGGCAGAAAGCTTCTCGGTCTCGCGGTCGCTATGCTGATCATCACCGGTTGCATGCTGCAAACCGCATGTGGTGGAAGCAGCACCACGCCCACCACGCCCGCTCCGTCAACGGTTCAGGGAACACCAGCGGGTAACTACACGGTCACGGTGACAGGGAGCACTGGCGGAATGCAACAGACCACAGCAGTTCAGATCACCGTGCAATAGAGCCCCTGCAGTCTGCCATCCGACACAAACCTGGCGCCGGCCAACCAAGCCGGCGCCAATTTTTTATGGATCTCCCCCGGCGCGCTACTGAATCGAATGACAGCCGAATAGACAGCGCCGGTTTGGCGGTGCGCGAGAGTGGCGCCGGTTCCGCGTCGGGCGAAGTTACAGGCCGCACCATTAATACCGCAGCCCCGGAGGGGCGGCTTCCAATAGCCCCGGACGTAAGTTCGGGGTAAGTCCCCAACAGAGGAACCGAGTCCCGTAGGGACGGCAGAAGTCTCACTGGCAGCACTCCTTGTCGCGTTCTCTGCCAAGGGGCGGGGATTTTGACTCCCTTCCCAGGGAATCCCACTCCCAAGGCTCCCGCTTGGCTGATGAGATAACCGTGTCTGCTCCTCTCCCCTGAGCCTTGCTCGCTCGATCGCTTCCAAGTCTACTCGCTCGTTAATTGACGCGCTGAGCCTTTGCAATCCAGGTACGGCCGCCAATGCCAGCCGCAATTCCGCCCATTTATGCACCGGGACTGGCATTTTTCGATAGCAACCTCGCTACCCCCTTCAGCCTCCTAACCATTCATGCCCCTCGCGCCCGCTACGCCCGCTAACGCCGCTCCCGCGCGGCAGCAGCGAAGTCGGATACCTTCCAGGAGGATTGTCGTACTCATCCTGGTTGTGGCTGGCGTGGCTCTTTGCGCGATGGCGATTGGCTTGAGCCGCAAGTGGCCTTTCGCACAAGCTCGTGTCCTCCAGGATTTGCGGGAAGCCAGCGACAGCCAGGTACAAGTCCGGACCTTTCATCAGACATTTTTCCCATCGCCCGGCTGCACTCTGGAAGGATTAATTTTTCGGCACAGCCCGTCGGCGGCCAAGCCCCTGATTACCATCGAGAGGCTGACGATTCAAGGCAGCTATCTGGGCCTGCTCTCGCAACGAGTCAGCCGCATTACGGCGGTGGACATGGTAGTGACCATTCCTCCATTCGGCAGCGGCAAAGCTTTCCACATCACACCGTCAAAAACTACGATCGCGGAGCTTGTGGCCAATGGCTCCGTCGTCCAGTTTGTTTCAAGCGATCCCGGCAAGAAACCTTTGCGGTTCGATATTCATGAAGCGCTCCTGAAAGACGTGGGATGGAAAGATCCTCTGGCTTACCAGGTGAAAGTCCACAATCCCGAACCCCCGGGCGAAGTTACAGCCGAAGGAAAGTTCGGCGTATGGAATAAGACGAATGCCGGCGAAACTCCCATTTCCGGCGCATATAAGTTTGAGCAGGCCGACCTCAGCGTGTACGAAGGCATAGCTGGCACGCTCTCTTCGACAGGCAAATTCGCAGGCAAACTGTCCCACATCGATATCTCCGGCGGCACCGATACTCCCGATTTCCAGGTCAAATCCAGCAGTCACTCCGTGCGCCTGACATCGAAATTCAGCGCCTACGTCGATGCCACGAAAGGCAATACATTTCTCGAACAGGTCGACGCCGATTTCTGGAAAACCCATATCGTAGCGCGCGGCAGCGTCGCAACTTCAGCCAACGGTGAAGGAAAGACTGCGCTGATCGATGTGCAATCCAGGAACGCTCACATCGAAGATCTTCTTCTGTTATTTGTGAAGGAAAAGCGCGCGCCCATGTCGGGGGATGTCACCTTCCAGGCCCGGGCCGAACTTCCTCCCGGCGAGCAAAAGTTCCTGAAGAAAATCAAATTGCGGGGCAGCTTCGGAGTCGGCGGCGGATCATTTTCCCAGTCTTCCACTCAGAAAGGTGTCGATGAACTCAGCGCCGGAGCCCGCGGCGAGAAGGACATCAGTAAAGATGTCCAGAAAAATGATAATAAAGACAGTAGCAAGAACAAGAATAACGATCAATCCGATCCCGAAACCGTGCTAACCGATCTGCAAGGTCAAGTGAACATGATCAACGGAATCGCAAATTTTTCCGATCTCTCGTTTCGAGTCCCGGCTGCTCACGCCCGCGTGCACGGAACTTACAACCTGATTAATTACAAGATCGATTTGCGCGGACAAATGCGAGTGGATTCCCAGATTTCAAACACCACCACCGGAGCCAAAGCATTCTTGCTGAAAGCGATGAATCCTTTCTTCAGGAAAAAGCCCAAAGGAGAGATTGTTCCCGTGCGAATCGGCGGAAACTACAATCATCCCACCTTCGGCCTGGACCTTGACGACAAGAAAGCGCAGAATCCGCCGCGCACCACTACGCGATCAAATGCCAGCCAGCCTCCGCCCAGGCCAAACTAGTGTGCTGCCCCGTATTCAAAGATATCGGCGGGCGAGTGGGGTTCAAGACCGCATGTTCCTTCGCGGTC
>PLUJ01000260.1 GCA_003165455.1 Acidobacteriaceae bacterium
CCCAGGTTGAAATGAACGAAAGTCAGTGTGGGATTAGCCTGCGCCGCGGCGTGGAAATCGGCCAGGGCCAAGTCGTACTGTTCGAGATTGAGATGCGCCTTGCCCATGAAGAGATGGAACTCGGGCGAACCCTCGCCGGTCTTGATAAGTTGAAGGGTGGCCTGCTCATCCAACTCCTTCTTGCCGGCCCGGTGAGCGGCGATCGAAAGTACATACAGATAGCGCAACTGACCGGATTCCTGCGCCCAGAGCGGCTCCAGAGTGTTGGCCGCGTCCGCCCACCGCTCCGCGAAGAAATAGCAGAGTCCCAGCAAGTGCCGCGGCTGCAGATCGCCGGGTTGATCGCGCAGAACGGACTCAAAAAGCGGAATAGCTTTCAGAAATTCACTTTGCCGGTAATAGGCGAGGCCGATGTTCAAGCGGATACCGGGCACGTCGGGCGCCAGAGCTTTGGCCCGGCGCAGCATTTCAAGCGCCTGATGCCATTGCTTGCGCCGCATCTCGATCACGCCCAGATTGGCGTAGGCTCCGGCAGCCTGAGGATTCAGGGCTAGCACCGAGCGAAATGCGCGTTCCGCTCCGGCAAGGTCTCCGTTTTTGAGAGCTGCCTCCCCTGCTGCAAAAAGTTCCTGTTGCTTAGGGTCCAAGGAACGGTCGTACGCGTGGGTTGCTGACGCATTGGAATGCTGCTGTTGGGAAGATGGCGCAGGCAAATCCTGCCCGGCAAGCGCAGCGGGCAGTAAGAACGCAAGCAGAACGAGGAATCTGAGAACCATGGATGCAACTCTTGCTGCGCTCCAGCGCACGCACTGCATTTTACGCCTTCCTCAAGGCTGGCTTTCGCATCCAGTATTGACCCGCACACGGTATTGGACGGCGGCTAGAATTCCAGATCTATAGCAAAGATCTATAGCAAAATAGATCAATGGCCAACGTAAGAATGGACAAGTGGCTATGGGCCGCCAGATTCTTCAAGACGCGAGCCTTAGCGGCACGAGCCTGTGAACTGGGCAGAATCCAATCCAACGGGCAGCCCGCCAAGGCCGCGCGGGAGGTCCGGATGGGAGATATGTTGCGCGTGACCAACGACGGCGGCGACTTTCAGGTGGAAGTCCTGCTGCTCAGCGATGTGCGCGGCCCGGCTTCGGTCGCGCAAACGCTCTACCGCGAGACGGAGGCGAGCCGCGAGCTGCGCCTGAAAGTGGCTGCGGAACGTAAGGCGATGAAACAGTTTGAAGAGTTACCCGCGGGCCGGCCATCGAAACGAGATCGCCGGAGAATTATTCAGTTCCGGGGAAGGTCGTGACCGCAGACGACAACACCCGTTCCGGTTTTCGTAACAGGCTCTTCAAACAGCTTGCTTTTCTGCCGGTCCGCTGCTAACGTCGCCAGCATCTAACGGGCCAGCACCGATTCGTGGAATTGCAGAGGGCTGGGCTCCTTCCCTGGGTGGAGTTTCGCGAAAGAAACTCCCGTGGTAACGCTGCTCTGCTCTCCTCATACTCGGCTCGGCCCGACAGGAAGGAGAATTATGTCTGCTCCGAAGAAAGGTCTTCCGCTCGCCGGTAGTGAGCGCGCTCCGCTAGAAGGAGCGCGAGAGATAGGTCTAGCCAACCCGAACGAAATAGTTGACGTGACTATTCGTCTGCGATCTCGCGCAGGAAAAAAACCGATCGTCAACGCTGATGAATTCACGAAACCGATTGAGGAACGCACCATTTTGAGCCGCAAAGAATTTGAGAAACTCCATGGTGCCGCTCCTGACAGCATTGCTCGTGTGGAATCATTCGCCCGCGAGCACAAACTCACGGTAAAGGAAAAAAGCCCGGGACGCCGGACGGTCGTTCTCTCCGGGACGGTCACTGCAATGAACGACGCATTTGGCGTCGAATTGAAGGAGTATGAGCATCCGAATGGAAAATATCGCGGGCGTACTGGATCGGTTCAACTTCCCGCGGAACTGCAAGGCGTGGTCGAGGGCGTCTTTGGCCTGGACAATCGCCCCCAAGCCAAGCCCCATTTTCGTAGGCGGCACGAGCGCGCGGGAGTCCGTGCCGCTGACGTCAGCCCGTCCTACACGCCCATCCAAGTCGCCACGCTCTACGACTTTCCTATTGGCGTAGATGGATCGGATGAATGTATTGCGCTGATCGAACTGGGCGGCGGATACAAAGATACCGATCTGAGCAACTACTGGAAAGAACTTAAGCTGACCAAGACGCCAACCGTATCCGCAGTTTCGGTCGGAAACGGCAGCAACAAGCCAACCGGAGATCCGGACGGGCCCGATGGCGAAGTGATGTTGGACATTGAAGTGTCCGGATCGATCGCACCCGGTGCAAAAATCGTGGCCTATTTTGCCGAAAACACGGACGCCGGCTTTCTCAATGCGATCACAACCGCAGTGCATGACAGCACCAATAAGCCGTCGGTGGTCTCTATCAGTTGGGGTGGTCCCGAATCCTCCTGGACACAGCAGGCTATGACCTCGATGGACGAGGCGTGCCAGGCAGCCGCAGCGATGGGAGTAACAATTTGTGTTGCTGCAGGAGACGACGGATCGACTGACGGAGCGACCGATGGATTGAGCCATGTGGATTTCCCGGCATCGAGCCCAAATGTCCTGGCCTGCGGCGGAACCCAATTAATAGCTTCCGGAAATACCATCACCAGCGAAGTTGTCTGGAATGAACTTGCCATGAATGAAGGCGCGACTGGAGGCGGAATCAGCGACGTTTTTCCGCTGCCCAGTTATCAAAGCGGAGCCAACGTTCCTCCCTCGGCAAATGCTGGCGGCCGCGTTGGGCGCGGTGTTCCGGACGTTGCCGGAGATGCTGACCCCAGTACCGGCTTCGACACTCTGGTCGATGGACAGTCCGGCGTGATCGGTGGCACCAGTGCGGTCGCTCCGCTGTGGGCTGCGTTGATTGCGCTGGTAAATCAGAACACCGGCAAGCCGGTTGGATTCGTGAATCCCTTGCTCTACCAAAACCCAAATGGTGATTTCAACAGAATCACATCCGGCAACAACGGCGCATACTCCGCGGGGCCGGGTTGGAATGCATGCACCGGGCTCGGATCGCCGATCGGCAGCAATGTAGAGGCTGCGCTAGGAGCACAACCAGTAATGAGCTAATTCGCGTTTCCCTGACTCAACTTTGATCCTTGTTTTCGATGTTTCGCGTGGCGCGGCTTGCAGGTCGCGCCATTTTTTTCACACAGCTTCCATGCAAAATCACAACGGTCACTTCTTTTTAACCTCTGCTTGCGTTACTTTGGTGTATCGTCGATGGTCCGTAAGGTTTTCATAGAATTTAGAATGTAGGCGTCGTATCATCCGTACATTCCTGGAGACAAAGTAACCATGAGCCGCTCGGTGGTGGTGCGCCTTTTTTTGGTCGGGGTCTTTATCACTTCCCTATTCACGGGATGTTCCCGCGATCCCAATGTTCGCAAGCAAAAATATCTGGAGAGCGGCGATCGATACTTCGCCAAGGCGAAGTATCCCGAAGCGGCCATTCAATATTCGAACGCCATCCAAGTCGATTCGCGCTTTGCCGCCGCGCACTATCAGTTGGGCGAAACTTATCTCAAATTGGGTGACAGAGAGCGCGCATTTCAGCAACTATCGCGAGCCGTCGAACTGGCTCCCGATAACTATCGCGCCCATATCGATCTGGCGAATTTACTGGTTGCCGCGCGTAATCCAGACGGGTCGGCGAACGAAGAATACATGAAGCAGGCGAAGATTCACCTCGACTTACTTCGCGAAAATCAACCGCAGAATCCGGAAGTCTTTCAAGCGTGGGCGGATTATTACGCCGGAGAAAACAACTTAGGCGCCGCTGTTCAGGAGATGCAGAAAGGGGTAAACGCCGATCCGTCGCGGTCGGAATCCTATTTGAATCTCGCGCTGCTTCAGCTTCGCTCCAACTTGAACGATCAGGCCGAAACTAACTTCAAGAAAGCCGCTGCGCTGGATCCGAAAGCTATGAACGCGCAACTTGCGCTGGGAGGCTTCTACCAGGCTCGCAATCGTTTTCCGGAGGCGGAACAGCAATTCAAGCATGCCATTGAAGTCGCTCCAAAAGATCCCACGCCGCGAGAAGCGCTGGTGCGTTTGTACATGTCGCAGGGCAAGAAAACGGAAGCGGAAGCTTTGCTGAAGCAGGCCAAATCCGACCTCTCCGACACTTCCGAAGGCTACCGCATTTTAGGCGATTATTATTTTGCCAGTGGCGACCTCGACAAAGCCACGGCGGAATATGCGGAGATCTATAGCGCTCATCCCAAAGACATGCAAGTCAAAAGAAACTACGTCCAGTTGTTGATCTTGAAAAATCGACTGGATGAAGCCACCAAGTTGAACGATGAGCTGTTGAAAGTGAACTCGAACGACGTGGACGCGTTGGTTTATCGTGGGCAAATCAAACTTCGCAAAGCCGACCCCGAGGGCGCAGTCGACGCTCTGCAGCAGGCGCTGAGAGATGACAGCGGCAACGGAGTGGCTCATTATCAGCTGGGCATCGCATTCGATGTGCAGCATAACGAAGCGCGGGCTGAATCGGAATGGCGCGAAGCAGTGCGACTGCGCCCCGATCTCACGGACGCCCAGCGAGCTCTGGCGGCTCTCGAATTAAGGCACGGAGATCTCGACGCGCTTACGCGGACCGCGCAGCAGATCATTGCGGGCGCGCCCTATGCGCCGGACGGATATTTAATGCGCGCGCTGGCGGAGATGAATCAGCAAAAGTTTCCCGACGCCGAACAGGATCTGACCAAGGCGATGGGAATCGCTCCCGGAAATTCCGCGCCCTATGTGGAAATGGGCAACCTCTATCAATTGCGGAAAAAATACGGCGAAGCGATCAAATTTTATCAACAGGCTCTGGAGAAAGTGCCCTCCGCGACGGACGCGCTGCAAGGAATTATGAATGCGTATCTGGCTCAGAAGCAGCCGGAGCAGGCGATTGCGGCGGCTCGAGCGCAAGTGGCGAAGTCGCCCACTACCGGAGGCTTCTACGATTTGCTGGGCACCGCGCTATTTCAGAGAAAAGATCTGAAAGGCGCGGAGAGCGCCTTTCGCAAAGCCGTCGAGCTCGACTCAAACAACTCCGACGCTTTGCTGAAACTTGGCGAAGTGCAGGTGGCCCAAGGCTCTGTGAACGAAGCCCTGGCTTTGTATCAGCAGTCCATCAAAGATCATCCGCGAGAGATCGCGTTTTATATTCTCGCGGGCGAGATGTATGAGTCGCAAAAGAGCTGGGATCAGGCCAAAACGATGTATCAGAAGGCGCTTGAAATTCAGCCGGACAATCCAAGGGCTTCGAATAATCTTGCGTATTTAATTCTGCAGCAAGGCGGCAATGTGGACGTGGCGCTGGCGATGGCGCAGACGGCGCGGCGCGGCATGCCCGATTCTTCAAATGCGGCGGACACTTTAGGCTGGGCATATTTTCAAAAGGGTGTGTACCGATCTGCGATCGACATGTTCCAGGAGTCGCTGCGTTTAAATGAGAGACTGGGCGCGGGCGACGACCCGACCGTGCATTATCACCTGGGGCTGGCGTACGAGAAGGTCAACCAGCCGGCGCAGGCGCGCCAGCAAATGGAACGCGTGCTCAAGATTAATCCCGCTAACAACGATGCGCGCAAGGCGCTTTCCGAGCTGCGGGGATAGCGGTCCAAATCGCACGAATGTTCCACGTGGAACATTGCAACTTCGCAAATCCTAAATTTGCAAGTTGTTGATTCTTCGTGCGGGCGTTTCCTCGGGTCAATCGATTCAATGGTTTAGCCTGTGGAAAAAACGTCTACTTTCGAGGGGGTCCGATACCTACTAAAGTAGACTCGTCATGCCATCGGGTACCTTTTAAGGTACGCTCCAAAAGGCCGGGAGTTCGTGTTGTCTTCGCCAGGGATGGCTGGACTTGGGCGGAGTGTGGGCGGAGTACGCCCGCTAAAGCTCGGCTGATATGTACCTTTGTAGGTACGCGCTCGTTGCGCTGGCATTTCCTTGGCCCACTCTTGCGCCAAGGACGCGCAAGAATTGATTGGATAAGAGTGAAGG
>PLUJ01000326.1 GCA_003165455.1 Acidobacteriaceae bacterium
GCAGAATTCGGCTGGGATTCGTCGATGTCCCCGGCCACGAGCGCTTTGTGCGCAACATGCTCGCCGGTGTGGGCGGCATCGACCTGGTGCTGTTGGTTATCGCGGCGGACGAGGCCATAAAACCCCAAACCCGCGAGCATTTCGAGATTCTCCAACTTTTAAATGTGCAGAAAGGTATTACGGTGCTCACCAAAGCCGACAGCGTGGATTTGGAAACGCTCGGAGTTGTGCGATTGGAAGTGGAGGAGTTTTTACGAGGGACCTTCCTGGAGGCTCCGAGATCCCCGATTATTCCTGTGAGTTCCCTGACCGGAGCTGGTGTCGAAGAACTCAAACTCGCAATGATTCACGCCGCACGTGATGTAAAACCGCGAGATTCCGCGGCGATTGCGAGGCTGCCGATTGATCGAGTGTTCGCGATGAAAGGGTTTGGCACTGTGGTTACGGGAACGTTAGTGGCGGGGACGATTCATCGTGAAGATGAACTTGAAGTCTTTCCCAGCGGGCGGCGAGTGCGCGTGCGTGGGATTCAGGTGCACGGGGAATCTGCTGAAACAGCATTCGCGGGCCAACGAAGCGCGCTGAACCTGGCGGGGGCAAGCGCGGCAGATTTGACGCGTGGCATGACTCTGGTGGCTCCCGGATTACTAGCGTCAACGCGGCGAGCGGATGTTTCGTTGCGGCTCCTGCCTTCCGCGGCTCGTCCCTTGAGAAATCGAGCGCGATTGCACTTTCATACGTACACGCTGGAAACGACGGTCGAGGTCGTATTGAACGGTAAGAAACAGATAGTAGCCCGCGAGCAGTCATTTGCCCGGATCAAACTACCCGAGGCAGCGTTGCTTCTGCCCGGCGACCGATTCATCCTCCGCCAGTTTTCCCCGGTGATCACGATTGGAGGAGGGATCGTCCTAGATGCGGCCCCGGTTCCCCGGATGCCGGCCCTAAGTGACTTCCTAAATGCTCTGGCGCAAGACAATCCAGACGATGCGATCCTGGCGAGAATCGCTCGACAACGCCACCACGGGCTCTCCATCGCGAGATTAATCGCTGAGACTGGCTGGACCCGGCTTTTCCTCGAACCCCGACTGCAAGCCTTGATTCGAGAGCACAAGGCGGCCGCAATCGGAGAAATCTTCCTGGATGTACCCGCACTTGAAACCCTGAAGGTCGAAATCGTTAGCGGCATAACGGAGTTCCACCGGAAGAATCCGCTGATGCGCGGATTGAACAAAGAAGAGCTCCGCTCGCAATCAGACACATCGCCCGATGTTTTTGATGGAGTTACCGCCCTGCTGATTGCGGAGAAGAAAATTCAACTGATGGGCGACCTGGTCCGACTACCAGGCCGGGAAGTGGTGATGAGGGATGACGAAGCCGAGTCGAGAGAGATAATCGAGAGTGCGTTTTCATCCAGCGGACTGCAAACGCCCGCGCTGCAGGATGTTCTGACCGGACTCAAGATCGATAAGATGCGAGCGCAAAAGATTGTGACGCTCTTGCTGCGAGAGAAGCTGCTGATAAAGATCTCCGACCAGTTGGTTTTTCACCGCAGCGCGCTAGATCATTTGCGAAAGCAGATCGCGGCCTACAAGAACAACTCATTGACCATCGATGTAGCGCAATTCAAGGCGCTGACCGGCGTCAGCCGAAAGTATGCGATTCCATTGCTGGAATATCTAGACCGTGAGCGAGTTACGAAACGCGTAGGAGATCAGAGACAACTTCTATAGCGTCAAATCTTTTCCTCTGCAAATTCCAACTCAAGTCCAAGCGGATCGGTGACTCGGTTGGTAAGATTGGCGAGTCCAACCAGCATATGGAGATCCACGAGTTCGGCATCGGAAAACTGTGCCTTCAGCGTGTAGAAATCCGTGTCCGTGATTGTACCGGTTCGCGAGTCAACTTTTCGGCGTAAGTCAAGGCGGCGCTCTCTTCCTCGCTATACAGTTCCCAGCTGCGAGCCTTCAGTGCGTTCCAAGCTTCGGCGGTAAGCCCCACCCGTTGTGACGACACGATATGGTGGTGCTGTCAATAGTGGCAGCGATTGATAAACGACACCCGCAGGTAAATAAGTTCATACAATTTACGGTCAAGCGACCGGCCCACGGTCGCATAGAAAGTCAAAAGCTCGAGCACCTCGGGACGATGAGCAGGTGCTTTCTACACGTTGCCGGGTTTGCCGCAGATGTGTTGTCGTAAATTTCCCTAAGTTCTGGAGACGCGTTCTCTGTGGAAACTAGACCAATACCTGCGATATGTCCACCTGAACTTGATTTTTTTGATCATCGATGAATCGAGCGGAGAGATTCGTTCTCCAAGTACGGGTTCGCCCCTACAGTTCAACAACAGATATGCCGATTACTTCCACAGCGAGACCAATTATGAAATTCATATGTACAGCCTTGGCCGTTTGCTTTTTGTTTCCACTTGCTGAGGCTCAGAGCACCAACGACGCCGCGGCACGGTCGAACATTCTGGCGCTTGAGCATGCTTGGGACCAAGGGTTAGAGCGAGAAGATGTTAAAGCGCTCTCCGCAATCTTCGACAACTCTGTGCTGATCATTGATTACGACGGCAAGCTCTTAACGAAGCCGGAGTACCTGGCCCGGGTGAAGTTGAATACCGCCCGCCTGCACGGAGTGGTGGCGTCGGACATGAGCGTCCAGCTATTTGGGAATGTCGCGATTGTAGTCGGCGTCTACAGGGCCAGCGTGATTGAGGGTGGGAAGCCATATACCAGGCGCGGGCGTTTTAGCGACACTTGGGTGATGGAAGGCAGTAACTGGATGTGCATTGCCGCCATCGCAACTCCTATTCTGCGCTAATTGCCGCGCTGCACGCGGTGCCGAAGATCCGCGAAAATCTCATCATCCTCTTACTCGCGAGGATGTCAGGAGCATCGATGTCGAAAAGGAACATTGTTTTGGCTTGCTTCGTGCTCGCAATACGGCTCTTAGCTCAAAGTACCGGCGTCCAGGATGCCGACGCCGGACGAATCCGCGCTCTGGAAAATGCGTGGAACGAGGCAATCCAGGAAAAGAACCGCAGTGCCCTCGACCTGTTGCTCGGACCCGAGTTGGTTCTTGTGGATCATGACGGACTGTTGATGAATAAGGCGAATTACATCGTGAGCGTGATATCGCAGGAACTGCATCCCAGCCGGGTGGTGAATGAGGCTATGACCGTAAATCTCTTTGGCCCTGTCGCAGTGGTCAGCGGCTTATATCGCGAAAATGGCATAAGACGCGGAAAACCTTATCAGTTTCGAGAGCGTTTCACTGACACCTGGATTCGTCGCAACGAAAGCTGGATCTGTATTGCAAGCCAATCAACGCTAATTCGTCCTTGAGTTCGCTCCTAAATCCGCACCGCCCGCAGCGTGAATCCACTGCACTGATTCCTGGTGCTACCGCCCCGGGCATCCCCGCCGATTTTTCCTGCTACGATAAATCACTCAGGATGTCACAGATAAAAATTATTGGAGCCGGGCTGGCGGGCTCGGAAGCCGCCTGGCAATGCGCCCAGCGAGGTCTGGACGTCGTCTTGTACGAAATGCGGCCGGTCCGGTCGACTCTGGCGCACCAAACCTCCGACTTTGCCGAACTGGTTTGCTCGAACTCTCTTAAATCCGATTCGGAAAACACTGCTCCATGGCTGCTGAAGGAAGAAATGAAGCGCGCCGGCTCGCTATTGTTGCGGATCGCTCGGGAATGCGCTGTTCCGGCAGGTCATGCTCTGGCTGTGGACCGCGTTACATTTGCGGCAAAAGTGACGGAGGCGATCTCTCGTGAGACAAGGATCACGGTTCTACGCGACGAAGTAACGCGCATCGACGAAACCGACAATCAGGTCACCATCATCGCAACCGGGCCTTTAACATCCGATGCTCTGGCGCAGGAGATCGCCAGGCTGAGTTTAGTGACAAACGAGTCTCAAGACTCAACTGGCCAGCAGAACACGTCTTCTCCTCATCTATATTTTTACGATTCAATCAGTCCGATCGTCGAATCCGATTCCATCGACATGTCGCGCGTCTATATGGCGGCGCGTTACGGCAAGGGCTCGGCCGATTACATCAACTGTCCAATGAATCGGGATGAGTACGACCGTTTCTACGACGGCCTTCTGGCCGCACAGTCCGTCGAAGAACGCGATTGGGAAAAACTGAATTACTTCGAGAGCTGCCTGCCCATTGAAGAAATCGCCCGGCGAGGCCGCGACACGCTGCGTTTCGGTCCCATGAAGCCCGTGGGGTTAATCAATCCGCGGACCGGACGAATGCCCTATGCGGTGGTGCAGTTAAGGCAGGAAAATCTGCGTGCGGATTCCTACAACCTGGTGGGCTTTCAAAATCATTTGAAGTTCGGCGAGCAGGCTCGGGTACTTCGTCTGATCCCCGGACTGGAAAATGCCCGCTTTTTGCGCTATGGGCAGATTCACCGGAATACTTACATCAACGGACCTGCGCTTCTGCGGGACACGTTGCAGATGAAAGCGCAGCCCCGGATTTTGTTTGCAGGCCAGATTTGTGGCGTGGAAGGTTATGTGGAATCGATTGCGACGGGCCTAATTGCCGGCGTACATGCGTCCATGCTGCTGCGGGGCGAGACACCAATTCCTCCGCCACGAGCTTCGGCATTCGGGTCGCTGACGAATTATGTGGCGCATGCCAGTTCGAAGGGTTTCCAGCCAGCGAACATTACTTTCGATCTTTTACCGCCTCTTGAAGAAAAGATTCGCGACCGCAAGGAGCGGCATCGGCTGCAATGCAATCTAGCGCTGAACGCCTTCACACAATGGATCGAGATGGCAAAGGCCGCACCCGCCAACGTCTAAGGTGTTTATGAATCTTGCAAAATAGCCGTTGGCAGCCGATCCGCATTTTTCTGCAACAACCTCCGCTCCGCTTACGTAGTTAAATATAGAGACGAGAATGGCACGAGGGGGTTACCTTCCCGCGCATTTTGCGTCCAACCAGCAAGCGCCATGACTCTCCGGGATCTGATCATCGATGTGGTTCGAACCTTGTGGGCCCACAAGCTGCGGGCTTTTCTAACCATGTTCGGCATTGCTTGGGGAATTGTCTCGATCGTGCTGATGGTTGCTGCGGGCCAAGGCCTTGAAAAAGGTCAGGAAGATCAATCAAAAACTCTTGGTAAGGACGTGATGATTGTGTTCCATGGCAGAACCAGCCTGCAGGCGGGCGGAACCCATGCCGGGCGACTGATTCACTGGGAGGATGCGGACGTTCCGGTGGTGCAGGCCGAAGCAACCGACTGCGAATATGCAATTCCGGAACTGGAGCAGGAAACGGTGCTCACTCATAGCAATTTTAATAATGCCTCCTTCACCGTGACGGGGTCGTACCCACAATTCAGCGAAATACGAAGTCTCGGGGTAGGTCTCGGCCGATTTTACGACTGGAACGATATGCGCTCAGCGCAGAGAGTTGCGTTTCTAGGATCTGACGCCGCCAAGCAATTATTCCCCGGGCGCAACCCCGTGGGCGAAAACGTTTACCTGAATGATTTCCCATTCGTCGTCATCGGCGTAATGCAGAAAAAGAAACAAGATTCCAGTTATGACGGCTGGGATGTAAATAAAGTGTTCATCCCTTTCACCGCCATGCGTCGCGATTTTCCCGATAAGCCCCCAGGAACGCCCACAACCTTCGATCAACTGCTGGTAACGCCGAAGTCCGTCGAACAGCATGAAGCCTGCAAGCACGAGGTACGGGTCGCGCTCGCCCGGATGCATCGCTACGATCCCAATGACAAAGAAGCGTGTCCCATCTGGGATACGGTGCAGGAGGCTCAAGCCTTCCGTCAGATGACCGACGGCATGAAATATTTCCTCGGCGCAGTTGGCGTAGTAACGCTGTTGCTCGGCGGCCTTGGCGTGATGAACGTGATGTTGGTAGCAGTCCGCGAACGCACGCGCGAAATCGGCGTCAGAAAGGCCTTAGGGGCACCGTCGGGCACGATTCTGCGGCAGTTCTTTATCGAGGCTCTTATCATTGCCCTGTTTAGCGGGGCGATTGGCCTAGGCGTGGCATTTGGATTCTGCGCGCTCGTAAATCTGCTACCCATGCCTGACTTCTTCGCCGGACTGATTCCAGATTGGACATCCGGCTTAGTCGCCACGGGATTACTTGGAGCGATAGCGATCGGCGCGGCCATGTATCCTGCACGCAGAGCCGCTTCCATTGATCCCATCGAAGCTTTGCGGTATGAGGCGGGAGGCTAGCGGTTAATGTTCCACGATTGATGATTAAAGATTGATGATTGAAAATCTAACGTTTTCAAATCATCAATCAACAATCACAATTCATAAATATCTTTTCCCATGCTGATTGAAATCATCATCGAAGCCTGGATCGCCCTGAAGCGAAACTTTACGCGTAGTTTTCTCACCATGCTGGGCATCGTATGGGGTATTGCGACGGTCACTCTTCTGATCGCCTACGGCAGTAGCTTTCGTGGCGTGCTGGTGCATGGCTTTGACGCCTTCGGCAAAAGCGTGGTGATCTGCTGGCCGCAGCAAACCAGCGAACAGCCGGGGGGACAGCGCGCGGGAAAAAAAGTTGTGATCGAGCAAGCCGACGTCGATATGGTAAAAGCCACCGCGCCGCTGGTGAAGCATGTCTGCCGCGAAACCGTGAACCGTCCTGGAATCGCTTTCGAGGACCGTATGGTAGGAACCGCCGCGATCCGCGGCGTCTGCCCCGAATATGGCGAGATGAGAAATGAAGTCCCGGCTGAGGGCCGCTGGATCGATGCCGGGGATGAACTGGAGCGCCGCCGCGTTATCTTCCTTGGCGGAAGAGTTAAAGAGCAACTCTTCAGCGGGCGACCAGCTATCGGCGAAACCGTTGAAGTGGGCGGGGTTCGCTTCACCGTAATCGGAGTGATGGCGCGCAAAATTCAGCTGAGCAACTATTTCAGCAGTGACGACGATTCCGCATGGATTCCCTTCTCGACCGCCGGCGATCTGTGGAACACCCGCTATGCAGCCGTACTGTTGTTTGAACCGATTGCGCCTCAGTTCGAGAAAAAGGCCATGGCACAGGTGCTGGCTGCGCTGGCCATACGTCAGGGTTTTTCCTCCACCGACCCGAAAGCCCTGCAAATGTTTGGGCGCGATGAATTCCGTCCCGTTATCGATGCTCTCACCATCGGCTTGCAGGTGCTGCTTGCCTTCATAGGCACGTTGACTCTCGGAATTGGCGGTGTTGGTGTGATGAACATTATGCTGGTCTCGGTCGATGAGCGCATTCGCGAGATCGGACTTCGCCGCGCTCTGGGAGCGAGAAAGCGTCACATCAAAATTCAGTTTCTGGCGGAGACTCTTCTTATCATGATCCTGGGCGGCGCGATCGGTGTGCTGCTTTCCTATCTCATCGCCTGGGCCGTGGGAACTTTGCCAATGATGGGGCCGCTGTTCGAAGATACTTCCGGCCAGGGCGACATTCATTTGATAATCTCCCCCATGACAGTTCTACTTTCGAGCGCGGTGCTGCTGGTCGTGGGAGTGGCCAGCGGCCTTGTACCCGCTTTGCGGGCCTCGAAACTCGATCCCGTGGAGGCCTTACGTTATGAATAAGAGCTGTCATGAATTCCCGGCTCACATTTGATTTGCTCCGCGACGTGATTCGCAGTACCTTGCTTCTGAGCTTCTGAGCCGTTTGCCATTCGAGGTGCCCTATGCCAATTTCTGCGGTCGACACCGTCTCCCTTGCCGTCGAACATACTAAGCGGCAATTGTTCAAGCCTTTTCACTTTGGCCAATGGATGAAGCTGGCCGTGGTCGGACTGCTGGCTGGGGAACTGGGTTCCGGCAGCGGCTGCAACTTTCATATGCCGAGTCATGCAGCCTCGTCCGGACACGGCAGCATCCCCGGACTACCTGGGGTCGATATTGCTCTGTTAGCCGGACTCATTTCTGTGCTCGTGATTGCAGGGCTGCTGCTCGGAATCATCCTCATGTACGTGAGCAGTGTAATGCGCTTTATTCTCTTCGATAGCATCATTGCGAAACAGTGCAACGTCACTCGGGGATGGAACTTCCGGCAAGGTCCGGGATGGCGTTATTTTCTGTGGAAGCTGCTCTATTTAATCCTTACCTTGGGCGGAATGGCCGTGCTGGTTGGAGTTCCCGCAGCAGTCGCATTCGGTGCCGGATGGTTTACAGAACCCAGGGAACACTTGCTCCCGCTTATTCTGATCGGCATTGTTCTTTTTTTCGCGCTCATGATTTTCTTGTTCGTGATTGCCGTCATCTTCGTATTGACCAAGGATTTTGTCATACCACAGATGGCTCTTGAAAATATCGGCGCCATTGAGGGCTGGCGCAGGTTATGGCCGATGCTCGTTGCGGATAAAGGGGGGTATGCCGGCTACCTTGGATTAAAGATCGTGCTCGCCATCGCGGCCGGAATCGTGGTCGGAATAGCCACGCTGATTATGGGTTTGGTTCTTGCGATACCAACCCTCGGCCTAAGTATTTTCGCCGTAATCACCGGCAAGAGCGCCGGGCTAACTTGGAACACCTATACGATTACGGTTGCGGTTGTCGTCGGCAGTGTTCTGCTTGCAATCTTTTTCTTCTTAGTCGCTCTTATCTCTGTCCCAGTCATCGTATTCTTCCCCGCCTATTCGATTTATTTTTTCGCCGCGCGTTACCCTGCTCTCAGTGCGGTCCTCTATCCGCAGTCATCCACAGCGACGACGGTCTTCGGAACCGCTAATCCGTATGAACCACCGCCCTTGCCGCCAACTCCATCCCCCGCCGGATGAATCCTGACCGGGAACTCTTTTCCTGACGCGGGTGTCTGATGTTGCAGACACGCGCGTGCTGGAAAGGGGCTTTCAATGGCGTTCTCAAATGCAGGCGGTAGTCCGTCCGGTCCGCAGATCAATATCACTCCGCTCATCGACGTTTTGCTGACATTGATCGTGGTATTCATGGTGGTCGTTTCCATGGATAAGGAGCAGGAGAAACGGCACAGATTCCACAACCGGATCAAAAGCAAACTCAGAGCATTTCCCAGCCGCGCACCGTTGTCATTCAGGGATTGTGGACAAAAGACGGCGAGCCGCCCACGGTAAAGATCAATCAAGAGGATGTTCAGTGGAAAGATTTGGAGCAGCGGCTAGCCAGGATTTATTTGGGGCGCGTCGAAAAAGTTATCTTTGTTCGCGGAGACGCTGCCGTTGACTTCCAGTATGTGGCCGACGTGATTGACGTTGCCCATCACGCTGGAGTGCAGCGCGTCGGATTGCTGACCAATCAACAGGACGCACCAGGCGAATGATGTAGCTATCCTCGTTCGAAGCCGAAAAACTCCTCCACCACTTTCATGTCGGTGGTCTTCTTGTAGTTGGGTAAGCTCTCTATAAACACGCGTCCGTATTGTTTCTTGAGAATGCGATTATCCAGCAAAACCAGCAATCCGCGGTCATGCAGAGAGCGGATCAGTCTTCCGAAGCCCTGTTTCAGCGTGATCACCGCCGCCGGCACCTGGTACTGGAAGAATGCGTTGCCCCCATCGGCATCGATGGCCTTCACCCGAGCCGCCACCACCGGGTCGCTGGGCACTGCAAACGGCAGCCGGTCGATGATCACACAGCTGAGCTGCTCTCCTTGAACGTCAACCCCCTGCCAGAACGAGGATGTCGCAAAAAGCACCGCATTCGGCGTCAGCCGGAACTCCTCGAGCAGCGCGCTCTTTGGCGCATCGCCTTGGCGCAGCATGGGATAGTCCAAAATCCCGAGAAGCCGCTGGTAAACATCATTCATCTGCGCGTAGCTGGTGAACAGAACAAACGCCCGTCCCCGCGTGATCTCGATCAACTTTCGTATGCGCTCCGCTGCGAGCGCAGTAAACTGAGGCGCACGCGCATCCGGTAAATCGGGCGGTACATAGAATAAAGCCTGCTGTTCGTAGTCAAAGTGCGACGGCAAAACAGATTCGCGAGCATGTTCCACTCCCAGCCGCTGTCGGATGTATTCAAATCCGCCGCCCACAGCTAGCGTGGCCGAAGTCAGCACGGCACATTCGAGTTTCGACCACAAGCATTCGCGCAAGATTGGACCAACATCGATCGGCGTAGCCTGCAAAAATACATTCTGCTTCCCGCCTCTTTCTGTGCCTCTCTGGTTCCGAGAGGAATTCCCTCTGCTTCCGCCACTTCGCCGTTCGATCCAGAAAACCGTATTGCGATCATCCGATTCCATGGCGAAACCCAACTGAACCTGAAGCTCCTGCGCGCGCCGAACGAAATTGAATACTTCCTCAGGCTTCTGCGGCAAAGCTTCCAGTTCGCCCGCCAGTCGCGTCAACGCCTGACTGAACGCCACAAACTCGTCTCCATTTTCCTCGAGAAACTCCCGTCGGCCCTCGAAGGCAAAACGCCCATCCCCAGGCGGCAGCAGCGAAAAGAAAAACTGCGACTTCTCCCGCAAACTTCCTAACGCTCCGGAAAGTGACGCCGAAAGCATTCGATTCTGTTGCAGCGAATGCTCCACGTCCCGCGCCAACTCGTCCACTCGCAAATTGCTCACCGAAATCCCAAAATAACTTCCCGCCACATCTTCCAATTCGTGCGCCTCATCGAAAATTACTGCGGCGGCATCCGGCAGAATTCCCGCGTCTGGCGCGCCCTCCGCCTGCAGCTTGATTGCCAGGTCCGCGAAAAACAAATGATGATTGACGATTACAATGTCGCTCTCCATGCCGCGCCGCCGCATCTCGGTGACGAAGCAGCGTTCCCACTCGCTGCATTTCTGTCCAGTGCATGCGTCCGCCCGCGCGTCCAGCTTGTGCCACAAGGCGCTGGCCTCAGGCAGTTCGGCCAGTTCCGCGCGGTCGCCGGTTGCCGTCGTCTTTTCCCACGCGGCAACCGCGCGATATTGTTCGATCTCTTCCAATCCGCTCAACACCGGCTGTCCGGTCAAGTCGTAAAGTTTCTTGCGGCACAAATAGTTGTTGCGACCCTTCATGTAGCAAACCGAAAGCCTGCCGGCCCCCGATTCGCCAAACAGAGCCCGTTCAAGAAAAGGAATATCTTTGTAGAAGAGTTGCTCCTGAAGATTCTTCGTGCCCGTGGAAATGATCACGCGTTTGCCGGAGCGGATCACCGGCATTAAGTACGCGAGCGTCTTGCCCGTGCCAGTTCCGGCTTCGACGATCAAGTGCCGCTTTTCTTCCAGTGCTTGCTCCACGGCCTGCGCCATCTGCAATTGACCGCGACGAAATTCATAAGCGGGATGCGTGGCCGCCAGAACACCGCCAGGCGCAAAGAATTGATAGAGCGTGGATCGCGAAGCGCTGGAAGCATTCTTGCCTCCAGCCGAGGAGGGCGGAGAGGCAGCAGAAGAGGCGGGCTGGGGACCTAAAGCCAAGGAGTCTCTATAATAAGCGTTGTGGCCATCGGCCGCTTCCGAACCTTCATTTGTGCTCGACATTTTTGCTCAACCCATATATTCAATCCATTGACCCAGCCCACTTACAACTCGACCAGCACTCTCGCCACCACCGCAGCCGGCGTTCCCACGCTCGCCATCGTGGGCCGACCCAACGTGGGCAAGTCCACGCTGTTCAACCGCATTGTCGGCTCGCGGCGGGCCATTGTCGGTGACGAGCCTGGCATTACGCGCGATCGGCTCTACGGAGACGCAGAATGGCGCGGCCGCCGCATCCGTATTATCGATACTGGCGGCATCATTCCTGAAGATAAAGACTTCATTCCGTCGGAGATTTTCCGGCAGGCTCGGGTCGCCTTTGACGAAGCCGCAGCCATCATTATGGTCGTCGATGGCCGAGCCGAACTCGCCGCACCCGACATGGAATTAGTTCGTCTACTGCGAAAAACCGGTCGCCCCCTGTTTCTCGCCGTCAACAAGGCTGACTCGGAAAAACAAATTTCTATCGTGGATGAATTCCATCGCCTCGGCATCAAGCAAATGTTCCCTGTCTCCGCCGAACACGGCCGCGGAATCGACGATCTGCTGGATGCCATCTTCGAGGTTTTGCCGCCTGCGGAAAACGCAAACACAGAGGACGCCGAGCTTGCAGAGCCAACCTCGGAGGACGAACCGCCGGCGGAAGATCAACCTGTCTACGAAACCAAAGTTGCTATTATCGGCCACCCGAACGTCGGCAAGTCCACGCTGCTGAATCGCCTCACTGAGTCCGACCGCGCCATTGTCTCGCCCATCCCTGGTACCACGCGCGACGCAGTTGACGAAATCATCGAACACAACGGACGCCGCTTCCGCTTTATCGATACCGCCGGCATTCGCCGCAAGGGAAAGACTCACCTCATGGCGGAGAAATTATCGGTTGTCATGGCGCGCAAGCATCTCGAAGCCGCTGACATCGCGCTGCTGGTCATCGACGCCACCGAAGGCGTCAGCCAGCTTGACGCGGCCATCGCCGGATACGCCCACGAGAGCGGCCGATCCTTGATTATCGTGGTCAACAAATGGGACCTTGTCATCAGCGGCAACCTGAAGGCGGGACGACCTTCGAAGGCTATGCGCATGCGTGAGAGCAAGCGTCCCGCAGATCAGATAGCGTACGAAGAGCGTTTGCGCCATGATCTAAAATTTCTCAGCTACGCGCCTATCGTTTTTATTTCCGCGCAATCCGGAAAGGGCACGGAAAAGATTTTCCCGCTGCTCGAGAAAGTCGCCACCGAACGCCGGAAGCGCATTCCCACGTCTGCCATGAACCGCTTTGTTGAGACTGTGGATTTCGAACGCGCGTCGGTTCCGATGCGGTCGCGAGTGAAGATACTCTATATGACGCAGGCCTCGGTTGCGCCGCCGAACTTCGTCCTCTTCACCAACCGAAAGGTGAAGCTGCATTTTTCTTATCAACGTTTTCTGGAAAATCAGATCCGCGCAGCTTTCGGATTTGTGGGCACACCCATCTGGATCAAGAACAGGGCGCGAGACTAGCTACACGTACTCTCGCTCCGCTCTTCGGATCTTCCGATAGCGTTCAAACACTTTTTTGTCGCTCTCAAAGCCCAGCGCCGAGCGGATGGAACTGCCGCGGAAAACATGGCGCAACATCTTCCAGCCACGGAAGATTACGAAGCTTGGGTCATGCTTCAGCGCTACAGGAATATGCTGCACCTTCATCCATCGCTCAGCTTTTCAGCGCATGAACCAGAATTACATCGGCGACAGCCACGCGGTGGTGCGGATCGACGTTTCCCGCCAGCGAAGTGAGCGCGCCGTTGGGTATGCGAATGCCTGCGGGCGGCATGTGTTCAAAAAAATCGGGAATGGAAAACAGTAGGACGTTCATTCAGACTCCGGTCCTCGAAGCCTCGCAAAATCCCGCGGGCGAACCAGTGGCAAGGCAAATTTCAGCAATTGTATCGCAGCACACGAATCGGAGTACCGAACTCACTCCAAGCGTCTATTTGCTTTCGGCTGTCTCCGGCGTTGGCAGCACTCCCACCACAATCCCCGAAGCCTGTGCGTTATCGTGATACACACGCTCGGTAGCCTTCACAAAATCCGTGGGCTTGGCGTACGGAATGTTCACGAAAGTTTGCGGGTTGCGATCGGTGAGCGGAAACCACGAACTCTGCACCTGCACCATGATCCGATGCCCGCGGCGAAACGTGTGGTTCACATCTTGCATGTGAAAGTTGATTTCCTCCACTTTCCCCGGAGTGAATGGTTCGGGCTTTTCGAAACTCTGGCGAAATTTCCCGCGAAATGGCTCGCCTCGCACCAGTTGCTGATACCCAGCCATGATAAATGGCGGCGGCGGCACATCCGTACGCGGCTTGCCTTTGTCTTCAGGCTTCGGCTCGTCTAACTTGCTGTCTGGATAGTCATTGGGATATACGTCGATCAATTTCACGTCCCAGTCGGAATCCGTTCCAGAGGTCGAAACAAAAAGATGCGGCGTGATTGGCCCGGCAATCGTCACATCGTTTTGCAGCACCGGCGTTTCATACACCAGCACATCCGTACGGCCATCGGCGAAACGCTGATCGGAATCCATATACTCCTGCGGTACGCTGCTGGCGACATAGTTCACGAACGGCACGGGCTTGGCCGGGTCGCTGACATATTCGTCGTAAGCGGGTGAGCCCGCATCCCCGCCTGGCGGATCGAATGACAGTTTGCCGCCTGCGCGGAAGTACAGCGTTTTCGCTACCGCATCTTTCGGCGGCCACGCCGAATACCGTCGCCAAACATTCGTGCCCGTCTCAAACACGTAGGCCTTGGGCAGTTTCGCATCGCCGTTGCCTTTCAAGTACTGTTCGAAAAAGGGGAACAAAATATTCTTGCGATAGTAATCGCCGGTGTTGGCGTCGAACTCCACGCGCCCCAGGTGATTGCCGTCGTATCGCGCCCAGCCTCCGTGAACCCACGGTCCCACCACCAGCGCGTTGAAGATGCCGGAATTATTTTTATCGATCGCGTGAAATGTACTGAACGGTCCCTGGAGATCCTCCGCATCGAACCATCCACCCACCGTCAACACGGCGCAGTGAATATTCTTCATGTGCGGCGCCAGGTCCCGCGCCTTCCAATAATCGTCATACGTATTGTGATTCATCTGATCGTCGAATAGCGCACTTTTGCCGTCCAAATACTTTGCAAGGTTAGAGATCGGGCCCACTTTCAGATAGAACTCATACGCATCCTTCGTACCAAAATCAAAAGGAACCGGCGTCTTAGGCGGCAGCTGCGGATTTTCCTGCGGTTTGAAGAACGCATAGAAACCGAAATTCGCGTCGAGCATAAATGCCCCACCATGGTAGGCATCGTCGCCCATAAACAAATTCGTCATGGGCGCCTGCGGAGACGCGGCCTTTAGCGCGGGATGCGAGTCGATGATGCTCGCCGAAGTGAAAAATCCAGGATACGAAATACCCCAAATGCCCGCGTTACCGTTATTATTTGGAACATTTTTCAGCAACCAGTCAATCGTGTCATACAGGTCGCTGCTATCGTCCACGTCTTTGCTGGACTTCTTGTTGTCGATGTGCGGGCGCATCTCCACAAATGTTCCCTCCGACATGTAGCGCCCGCGCACATCTTGAAATACAAAAATATAGCCCGCCTTGTCGAACTCGGGCGATGGACCCAACTGCTTGCGAAATTGGTCCTCCCCGTAAGGCGTAATGGCGTACGGAGTGCGATCGATCAAAAATGGATAGCTTCGGGAACTATCCTTGGGGACGTACACCGACGTAAACAAATGCACTCCGTCCCGCATGGCAATTCTGTATTCGTATTTCGTGTAATGTTCCTTGACGTCGTAATCCTGCCCGTCCGGCTTGTTCTGGGCCGCGAGATTCCCCATCAGCAACAGAATTAAGAGACACAAACGAACCTGAAAGATGCGCCGCATCGTTACTCCTTTTCGCAGGAAAGCCGAATACGCAAGCTACATTCCGCCCGCCGCCGGAGTCAAGCGTATTGGCGCTCCGGGCGGTACAATAAATAGTTGGGTTGGAATGCGGCCTGGCACTGCTCGCAGGGGCTCTGAGGGATGAATGTTCGAAGTTACCGTTGACGACACTTTTGCCGCGGGACATTACCTGCGCAATTACAAAGGCAAGTGTGAAAATCCGCACGGCCACAATTATAAGATTCGCGTCACTCTCGCAGGGGCCGAACTCGATAAGGCTGGTCTTCTGCTCGATTTCAAAGATTTGCGTGAAGTCATGAAGCACGTCATCGAGCGTCTTGACCACCAGATGATCAATGAAATCGAGCCTTTTACAGTGATTAATCCTTCGGCGGAAAATCTGGCCAAGTATTTCTATGACGAGTCGAACTCCAGGCTGAAGNNACAACCACCGCGAAGTATAGCGAATAAGGTACAACGAATAAAAAGACAGCGCATAATCCTTGAGGGAGAGCGGTCGCTAGTCCAGAGCTGAACGGTATATCAGTTCCACTCGAAAGCTTATGGCGAGTGCCCACCGCCTCCAACATTATTTGATATGCAGATTACAGAAATCTATAAGTCGCTCCAGGGAGAGTCCACTCACGCGGGCCTGCCCTGTGTATTCGTGCGACTTACCGGATGTAATCTGCGCTGCTCCTGGTGCGACAGCGAATACACCTTCAAGGGCGGCGTCAGAATGACTTCCGAAGACATAATGAGCGAGGTGAAGCGGTTGAGTCCGGCTGGTGGATTGGTTGAGATTACCGGCGGAGAGCCCATGCTACAGGAACGCGACCTCCTGCCCTTCATGCAAAGACTGATTGACGAGGGATATCGAGTGTTGCTCGAAACCAGCGGGGAGCGTCCGCTGGCCGGGGTTCCCCCAGAAGTGATCAAGATCGTGGACGTGAAATGTCCGGATTCAGGCGAGGGCAATACATTCGCCGAAGAAAACCTGACAGCGCTGAACCCTCGGCAAGACGAAGTGAAGTTTGTGATCAGCAGCCGGGCCGATTACGAATTCGCCCGAGATTTCTCTCACACCCACACTCTCGCTCAGCGCGCTTATGCGGTACTGTTCTCGCCGGCATTCCGCAAGGACGCTACCGGTGCTCGCGATAGCTCCCATTGTCTTATCGATCCTCAGGATTTGGCGGGATGGATGCTGGCCGATGAAGTTCCCGCGCGCCTCGGATTACAGCTGCACAAGTTCATCTGGGATCCGGCCGTAAAGGGAGTGTGAGAATTCAGATTGTTGATTGTTGATCAATGATTGATGATTGTTGATGCATGACTTTGATCGTTGATTAGAAGCCTCGTAATATGGTTTTGAATCAACAATCAATAATCATCAATCAACAATTTTCCACGAACGCATGTCCCCCACACCACAATCTCGCGTAATCGTACTCCTCAGCGGAGGAATGGATTCCTGCGTTTGCGCAGCGCTTGCGGTTCGCGACTTCGATGAAGTGGCCGCACTGCATGTTAGTTACGGACAGCGCACCGAACAGCGCGAGCGCCAATCCTTTCTTGCCATCTGTGATCGCCTGAACATCAAGCAGCGGCTTGTCGTTAGGAATGAGGCTCTCCGCGCGGTCGGCGGCTCCGCACTCACCGACAAAAACATTGCTGTTCCTACCACTCCCGTCAGGACCGGCCAGATTCCGGTCACCTACGTTCCCTTCCGCAACGCTCACTTCCTGTCGGTTGCCGTCAGTTGGGCCGAAGTGCTGGGCGCCTCGGCCATCTACATCGGTGCGGTGGAACCGGACAGCTCCGGTTATCCGGACTGCCGTCCGGCCTATTATGAAGCCTTCAATCGCGTCATCCAGGCAGGCACGAAGGAAGGAAACATCGAGATTCTCACTCCCCTCATTGCTATGCATAAAGCTGAAATTATCCGCCTTGGCCTTGAACTCAATGCGCCCTTCGATTTAACTTGGTCATGCTATAGCGGTGAGGATCGCGCCTGCGGCATGTGCGATAGCTGTGTGTTACGATTGCGGGCGTTCGCCGCCGCAGCCGCCGCGGACCCGATACCTTATGAGGTCTCGAAAGTTTAATGACTTATTGATCGCGATCTATTGATTCGCATTCGTGACGATTAAATGAGCGGTCGATGGTTCCTCGCAATCAAGCATCCAAAGATGACGAATTCGTTTTCTCGCCGGGAGGCAAAGATGAAGAAGCATTTCGCATTATCCGCCCTGATTCTCTTAGTCCTCGGACTGTGTGTCTCTCCGGTCTTCGGGCAGGGTGGGACTGGAACAGTCAAGGGCGTTTGCAAAGACACCCAGGCAAATCCCATCGCCGACGGTGTAGTGGTTTGGACGAACCAGGATAATGGCCAGAAATACACTCTTAAAACCAACAAGAAGGGCGAGTATTTCTCTTTAGGCATCGGCGCCGGTTCGTACACCGTCACGCTCTACAAAAGCGCGGATGACGCCAAGGCTGGCAAAGAACTCTATCACTTCGGCAAAGTTCCCGTAACTTTGGAGGAGAACACCCTGGACTTCGACTTGAAGAAACAAGCCGAGGATCAGGCAAAAGGCCAAGGCTTGACGCCGGAACAACTCAAGGCGCAGCAAGAATCTCAAGAAAAGCAAAAAAAAGAAGTCAATACCGTTAAGGCTCTGAACGACAAGTTGGCTGCGGCCAAAGTCGCCACCGACGCCGGCGATTTTGAAACCGCCATTGCTGATTTGAACGCCGCCAATCAGATCGACCCCTCCCGCGATCTCATCTGGTTCAAGCTGGGCGATGCTTACCGTTTGTCCGCCTCCAAGCAGACCGATCCGGCCGAAAAGCAGAAACGTCTCGATTCTGCTGTCGAAGCCTACCAGAAGGCGCTGCAGCTCAAGCAGGCCGTCACCAACGATAAAGATCCGAACGCCACCAAAACTTTGGCCGCTTACTACAACAATCTTGCCGAAGCTTACAGCAAGACCGGAAAAATTGATGACTCAATAAAAACCTACCAACAGGCTGCCCTGGCCGATCCCGCCGGCGCTGCACAGTTTTACTTCAATATGGGAGCAGTCCTCACCAATGCCGGCAAAGCCGATCAAGCCATCGACGCGTTCGACAAATGCATTGCTGCGGATCCTACGCGGGCGGAAGCCTACTACCAGAAAGGCGTAAACTTGCTCGGCAAAGCTACTCTGCAGGGCGATAAGATGGTCGCCGCCCCCGGCACGGCCGAAGCCTTCCAGAAATATCTCGAACTGATGCCAACCGGTGGCCACTCCGAGGAAGCCAAAGCCATGCTCGCCAGCATCGGCGCTCCCGTCGAAACCGGCTTCGGCAAGAAAAAAGCGCCGCCAAAGAAGCAACCGTAATTAGCGAACTCCAATTCGACGCCTGCGTGACAATAAGGGCCGCTCTTCAAAACTTTGGATGAGCTGCCCTTTTCTTTGCCTTCTTCACATTACCAAAGCCTCTCACCCTCAGGGGACTAGGCTTTATCCTCCCGCACGATAGAGTAAACACCAAGTCGTTGTTCGCACCCGTTCTGTGACGCTTCCAATTCCCTAACCAGAGGATTCAATGGCGGCACCAGGCAGTTCAGCGATTTCAGTTTCCTTGGAAGATTATTCCGGCAACGGCAAAGTGGATACTTCCACTCTGCTGGCCGCCATGCTGGGGGCAGTCGAAAAAATCAGCGATCTGATTTTTTCTCCTGGCCGGCCTCCGCAAGTGCAAGTCTACGGCCAGCTTATCCCCGTTCAAATTTCAGGACTCACAAATCTCACTGCCGACGAAACTCGCCAGATCGCTGCAGATCTCATCGGTGATAACAAACAAGCTGTGGCCGCCCTTCGGGAACATGGATCGTGTGACATTTCATACAGCCTCGCGGGCGTCGCCCGGTTTCGCGTAAATATCTTTATCCAGCGCGGCAGCTGTGCAGTCGTCATGCGCGTGATCTCCTCATCCATTCCGGACTTTGCCACGCTGAACCTGCCACCGCACCTCGCCGATGTAGCCAAACTCCGTGACGGAATCGTGCTGGTCACCGGCGCTGCCGGCTCCGGCAAGTCATCCACTCTGGCCGTCCTTCTCGATTGCATCAATCGAGAAAAATATTTCCACATCATCACGATCGAAGATCCAATCGAATTCCTGCATAGCCACAAATGCTCGACAATTCACCAGCGCGAACTGCATTCCGATACGCCCAGTTACGCTCATGCCTTGCGATCGGCGCTTCGGCAGGCGCCGAAAGTGATCGTCGTAGGAGAGATGCGCGATCGCGAAACCATCGAGATCGTTCTTGAAGCTGCAGAAACTGGTCACCTGGTACTATCCAGCCTGAACACGATGGACGCAGCGAAGACAGTTGAGCGCATCGTCAATTCCTTCTCTCCAGAAGAACAGGCCCAGATTCGCGACCGTCTTGCGAAAACCTTTCGCTATATCATCTGCCAGCGCCTTTTGCCGAAGAAAGATCGTGCCGGCCGCGTTCCCGTCATCGAAATCCTGAAGGCGAATCCGCGCACACGCGAGTGCATCGAAAAAGGCGAACGTGAAGGTAAGTCTCTGCTCGAAGCGATGAAAGCTGGAATCGCGGAAGGCATGCAACACTTCGACGGCCAAATCGCCCAACTCGTTCGGGCTCGCGTCATCGACCTTGAAACCGGATTGCAGTACGCCAGCAACGCTGCCCTGCTCGGCCAGGAACTCGCAGCCGACTGGTAAAACGCCGCCACTCACCTACTTTATGATGGTTCCATGAACGACGGTGGAAACCCGCTGCTCCTAAGTCTTGAAGAAGCCCGCGATTTGGTCGAAGAACATGCTTCGAAGTTAGTGCCCCTCCCCACGGAAACTTTAGATT
Organism: Acidobacteriaceae bacterium; assembly: GCA_003165455.1. Classification (GTDB taxonomy): domain Bacteria; phylum Acidobacteriota; class Terriglobia; order Terriglobales; family Acidobacteriaceae; genus Sulfotelmatobacter. The sequence continues at coordinate 20,277 of PLUJ01000326.1, forward strand.
TACTGGCATGCGCTGGACGTGTGCTGGCCGAGCAAGTTTTGGCCGACCGTGACATTCCTCCCTTCGCCCGCTCCACTCGCGATGGTTACGCAGTTCGATCCTCAGACTTGGAGAAGCTTCCAGTCCGACTCGCCCTCAGGGGAGAAATCAAAGCCGGACCTGCGCCAGCGGACCTGCCTTCCATGATTCTTCCGCGCGAAACCTTTTCGATCATGACCGGCGCTCCGGTCCCGCCTGGCGCGAACGCCGTGGTCATGATCGAGTACACATCCGCTCACAACGGGTACGTCGAAATCGCAAGGGGAGTTGCGGCTGGCGAAAACATAGTTGCGCCCGGAGCCGAGGCCCAGCGCGGCGCGCTTCTTCTTTCAAAAGGCGCACGCCTCAACGAAGCCGCAATTGCCCTCGCTGCTTCGGTCGGCAAGCCCCGGCTGAACGTCTTTCGGCGTCCGCGCATCGCCGTCCTGGCGACTGGCGACGAGATTGTCGAACTCCACACCGGGGAACGAGTCGCCGACGAAATCGGCCTTACGCAAATTCGTAACTCGAACAGTTATTCACTCGCGGTGCAGATCCAGCAAGCTGGAGGCGATACCGTCCTGCTGCCGATCGCTCCCGATGAACCCGTCCGCCTCCGCCAACTGATCGAGCAAGGATTGCAATCCGACTTGCTGCTCATGACCGGCGGCGTTTCCATGGGACGATACGATCTGGTGGAACCGGTTCTTGCCGACCTGAAAGCCGAATTTTTCTTTACCGGCGCAAAAATTCAGCCCGGACGTCCTGTGGTATTCGGCCGCGCTCCAACCCTACCGTCCCTTCACGATCAGCCGCGCGCCATCCCGAGCAAATATTTCTTTGGACTTCCTGGTAATCCGGTTTCCACCATGGTTACTTTCGAACTCTTCGCGCGGCCAATGATCGAAGCTCTGGCTGGAATGGCTCCGCATCCTTTGCTCTTCTTGCACGCGCCGCTGAAAACGGAGATCCACGTCAAACCTGGACTGACGCGCTTTCTTCCCGCGATCCTCTCGGGCAAATACGAAGCGACGCAAGTCGAACTCGTCCCGTGGCAAGGATCGGGCGACATTGCCGCACGATCCCGCTCGAACTGCTATCTCGTGGTTCCCCCCGATCGAGAGCAGATTCCCGCCGGCGAGTGGGTCGCCGTGATGCTACGTTAACTGGGTACGCTAGCCGGATGCTCCAACCGACGTGCTCTAAGCAGCGATGGATCGTGCCCTGCGTCTGCGTCCCCGGATGATCCAGTAAAAAAACCCAAGCAGGGCTGCGGTCGACAGGGCCACGACCACCCAATAAATGTGCCTGCTAAAAACCGATCCGAATAAACCGACGATCTCCGGTCCGAAATACAGCGCTAATAACGAGAGCACGAAGAATCGTACAAATCGGCCCGCGAAAATGGCCAGCAGAAAATGCGTCCATTTCATCTCGGCGATCGCAGCTCCCAGCACGAAAAGCTTGAAGGGCATGGGCGGCGGAAGCATGCCCGGAAGCATCAGCGCCCAGAATTCATGCCGTTCAAAAGATTGATGGATGCGCTGAAATCGCGCTTCGGAGATTCGCTTGCGCAGAACTTGCTCTCCGCCAGAATATCCGATCAGATACAGCGGAATGCTGCCGATCGTCGATCCTAACGAAGCCATCACCACATAAAAAAGCAGCCGCTTGTGATCTTTGTACACATAGGTAGCCACCACGGCATCCACAGGCATGCCCAGCAGCGCCGAATCGGCGAACGCGATGGCGAACACCCCCCAAATACCAAGGTGATGCAGCAGCATCCAGATCCAGGCGGTATAGCGGGCAAGAATGTGGCCGAGCGTCTTCAATGCTCCAGTTTACGTGAAGAACCGCCGTCAGTTTCGGGTCGGAGGACTGACGCTGCGAAACAGGGCGGCAACGCTTTCGGGAAGAGTCTCTTCCAGCCTTCGAGCCAACCATTCTTGCAGGTCCGATTTTTGCGAAGGGGAAAGTCCTTGGAACTCCAACCCCACCAAATCTCCATCGTTGCGCCAGCGCACGGTTGCAGGAACGAACATGTGAGCGGAATGGCCCGGAAGCCGAAAGCGCACCCCCTCTGGAATGTGGGACTTCAACAGGAAGCGGCATTGCGCCGCGATCCCTCCTTCGCTGATGTTAATCGTGTTACATGGGATCTCTTCATATGGACTTTCCAACGTTCGAATCATGGCAGGAATCGCGATTACACATCGGAAATACCGGCGCCGCTCGCGCACGATCAGGCCGTAGGCGGCTCTCAGAGTTTGAGAAACCACACTAGACGACAGAGGACGTGCAAGCACGAAGGTGGACTCGAGGTCACTTGCACCATCCGAATTGCTGTCATCCGAAGTGACCACAAAGCTCACAGCCGTGCGGTTAGCCGGTGAGTGCCGTAGCCTTTCCATAACCTCGGCGGCCTGTTCTCCCATCTTCAGATCGACAATGACAGCCTCAAATTTGTGCGACTCGATCAATGCCGCTGCGCTAAAAACTTCTTCGCAGATTTCCGATCGTATCGCAAGCGCTCTCAGGGACTGAACCAGCAATTCGCGCGTCTCTTCATCTTTACACACTAATAAAGCGTTACCTGCTGCCGCGGAATTCACAGCCTCGATCATTGCCGGCCAGCTTCCGTCTTCCTTGTCTCGCTCTCGGATTGAGGAGCGCCGCGCAGTGCCTGTGTCCGCGCCAGATGAACTAGGCTGACAATAAGTGCCCCGGTCCCGGAACTGAATAATATAAGTCCTAATGTTAAGAGATAGTTCACAAACTGGCTCCTTCCGGTGTAACCGAGACAAGCCCCCCTGCAGATTGAGGGCGTAAGTTGATGTTCCCCCCGCTGCAACAGGCATGTCAAACAATTAAAGCTAATTTCGCGCAAAATAGTTACTCGGCAAAATCCTGTATTACGGTCCTACAGCGTATCCTGTACTTACTAACATATAACTTACTAAGTAAGATAAGTTAAGGCGTTGGAGTAAGCAAAGGCCGCGTTTGCGGAGTCGCAATGCCCCCCCCGGAACCCCAATGTGGGAATTGGCCGCCACCGTACCGGAAGGAAAGTTATTAGTCCCTTATCCTCAAGGATTTGCCTTTAGGAACCTCATGCTTCTCGTGTATCCTCCTGAGATGCGGTTGTTGTAGAGTTTTGCGGAAGTTCTCCGAGAGGGAGATGAATGGCTGATCTAGATGCGGTTCTAGAGCAGTTGAAGAAGGAACGTGAAAGGGCGGAGGGCGAGCTGAAACAGTTGGATAAGGCGATTGCTACGTTAAGCCAGGCGACGACTCGATCAAAGTCGTCAATGGGCCATAACAAAGGCATGAAACCCCGGCTGTCGGCGGCCGCTCGTGAGCGCATCGCGGCAGCGCAAAGAGCGCGTTGGGCGAAGGTGCGTGAGAAAGCTAAAAGTGCCGTGAAATAACGGCACCCCTATTGGAATGACGGGCGCCCCATGCGCCCGTTATTTTAGCGGGTTGATTCACTGCTTCACGCGTTGCGCCGTTGCTTACTCAGACTCGTGCGCCGCGTTCGATTCGCTTCCCTCGCAAATGTTGATCTGCCGGCTCCTCTGCCGGGAACTCTATCGCGAAGGATGTTCCGTTTTCCCATCCAGAAGGTGCAGCGCGTGCGGCACCAATTCCAGCACCGCTTCAAGCGATTCCACCGCTCCGCTCGGGCTACCGGGAAGGTTCAGGATCAGAGTCTTGCCGCGCACACCGCAAACTCCCCGGCTCAACGGCGCAAAAGGAGTTTTCTTGTAGCTCTCAACTCGCATGCGCTCGGCCACGCCGTCAATCACGCGCTCACAAATCGCTTCCGTTGCCTCTGGAGTAACGTCGCGTTCGGCAATACCCGTTCCGCCTGTGGTGACGATGAAACGCACTTCCAGCGCGAGATGGACGAGCGCATTCTGGATCTGCATGGAATCGTCCTGCACCGCTTGTTTCTTCACCACGCGGAACCCCGACTTCTCTAGCAGTTCCGATACCGCAGGCCCGGAAACGTCAGGACGTTCGCCCCGGGAACGGGAGTCACTGATAGTAACGACGGCGGTGGTGAAAATCGATTGGGTCGAGTCGGCGTTGGCGTCAGCAGTCATAGGGTCGGTGAATTTTTCGCTATCGCTACTGTAGCAGGTACGGGAATCAGCCTATTCAAACGCCAGCGCGGTTTGGCGAGTTTGAGGCGCGCAATGCCCTGCACCGCTCTTGACGGCAATACGCTGGAACGCCCACAATACCCCTTACCGCTCTTGAGGGGTGTTCATGCTCGCATACATATTCGTCATTATCGCCGTTGCCGTAAGATTTTTGCCGCACCCGCTGGCCTTCACTCCCGTTGGAGCATCCCTCCTGTTCTTCGGTGCCCGCGGGCCGCGCCGCCAGCTCTGGTTTCCGCTGGCCCTGCTGGCTGCCTCTGACGTCCTCCTGACCACGCTGGTCTATCGCTATCCCTTCACCTGGGATCATTTCGTCACCTGGGCTTGGTACGCCGCCATGCTTTGGCTCGGCACTACCCTCCGCGAAAATGCCGGTGCTCTCAGAATTATGGGCTCGGCCCTCACTGGCTCAGTCGGATTTTTCCTGGTAAGCAACTTCGCCGTGTGGGCCGCCTGGCAGATGTATCCCAGGAATTTCGCGGGACTTATCGCCTGTTACGATGCCGGTATTCCTTTCTTCCGTCGCGGTCTTGAAGGGGATCTGCTTTTCACCGCCGCCATGTTCGCCACACCCGTACTGCTGCGCGTTCTCGCGGATCGTATGCACAAGTCCGGAGATAATATCGCCGCTGCCTAGCTCATTCGGATGCGCGTATCTAATTCGCATGCCCATTCGCATGTAAGATAGAGCTTCTACATGGCCACGAAGCTCTCCCATTACGAAGATTCCGGCGGCGCGCGCATGGTCGATGTCTCGACCAAGTCCGCCACCAGCCGCCGGGCAGAAGCCAGTGGCTTCGTCGTCGTCAAGCCGCAAGCCCTCCAGGCTCTTCCCGAAAATCCCAAGGGAAATCCACTCGAAGTCGCGCGCATCGCAGGTATTATGGCCGCCAAGCGCACCTCCGAACTCATCCCGATGTGCCACTCGCTCCCGCTGTCCTGCGTTGATGTCAACATCCGCCTATGCGAAAATGGCGTCGCCATCACCTCAAATGTCGCGACCACCGCCCAAACCGGAGTCGAGATGGAAGCTGTGGTAGCTGCCGGCATTTCCGCCCTGACTTTATATGACATGTTGAAGGGGCTGGATAAGGGGATTGAGATTCGGGAGATTGTGTTGGNNAAACCGGAGTCGAGATGGAAGCCCTGGTCGCAGTAAGCGTCGCCGCCCTTACGATTTACGACATGTTGAAGGCCGTGGACAAAGGAATTGAGATCCGTGACATTATGCTGCAGCGCAAAACCGGAGGCAAAAGCGGAGATTACTTTCGCCCGAAGTAATGGATGATAGTAAGGGACGACAAGCAAGCGACGAGATTTAAGCGATGGAGAATAACGTAAAGCTCCTCCTGGTCGACGACAACCCCATGGTGCTCAAGATGCTCGAGCACGCGCTCGGACTCTACTCTATCGTTGCGGTTTCTTGGGTAAGCGCACTTGNNGTCTGCGACTACCGCATGCCCGGCATGGACGGCCGCCAGTTGGTCGAGAAACTAAAGTCCCGCCCCGCTACCGCAAATTTCTCCGCCGTCTTAATGGCCAGCCGCACCGATATCGACGAGCGCCTTTCTCCGCAGGATGTGGCCGACGATTACATCGCCAAGC
>PLUJ01000155.1 GCA_003165455.1 Acidobacteriaceae bacterium
CCCGCCGTCGCCCACCGGTATTTGAACAGGACCGGCTATCTCACATCGTCGGAGCTGACCGAAGTCATTCGCCAGGTAAACGGCAATCGCTCCGGCAATATCCTGAAAGCTGGCGAACAAATCACGATCCCAGGAATTCTTCCCGCGCCCATCGTTGAAAAAACCGTTCCCGTCGCCCGAGATTTTGAAGTCCGCGCCATNNCGACGGCAGCGTCACCATTCCCTTCGAGCATCCGCTGCTGGGCAAGCACCAGGTCTACATTCACGACCTGCCGAAGTTCGTGCACTTCCTGCATTCCGAGAACATGCACGCCATCGCCCGCATCGCCATCTTCCGCGACGAGCGCATGGTGGTCGAGCATCCCGAACTAGCGGTCAAGTCGAAGAAAACCGGCCAGCCCTGGCGCGAAAACGGCAAGCTGGTCTGGACCGATTCCTCGAATTCCAAGGTTCAGGATTACAACATCGCTTTGGCCAAGTTCGTGGCTCAATCCGGCGCGGATGAAATTCAGTTCGACTACGTCCGCTTCCCCGCCGAAGGCGAGCAGAAAGACGCCGCCTTCGCTTACCAATCAGGACAATCAGAAGCCACGCAAGCGGCGGACCAGCCAGACTCAAGTGGAAACGGAGGATGTGGTGATGGCCGCCTCGGCCGTCCCGCCGATGCGAAGCAAGGCGGAACCTCCACAAGTGTCGGAACAACTGATACCCAGCCCGCCGCAGCCGCGAAGCGGCGCAAGAATGCAGCCCACGGCGCAAGCCCTGGGACAGACGGCCAGACACAACCAGCCCCGGGGGGGCGAAAGACAAACAGTGGATGTAAAGTCGCCGCCAAACAAGCTCCCCGAGGCCCGCAGCGCTCCGACGTAATCACCGCTTTCCTTAAGAAGGCCTACGCCGAACTCCACCCCACCGGCGTGCTGCTCTCGCTCGACGTCTTTGGCGTGATGGCCTGGCAGCGCCAGGTTGACCTCTCCCACACCGGACAGGACATCGTCGGCATGGCGAAATATTGCGATGTGCTCTCGCCCATGATCTATCCCTCGCACTTCTTCGGCATGGATAACATCGCCCACCCCGGCGACGCCCCCGAGCACTTCATCGGCGAATCCATGCAGCGCTTCGAACTCATCACCCATCCTGACGGAAATAACACAACTGGCGTGGTCATCCGCCCCTGGCTGCAGGCCTTCCACTGGCGCACAAAAACCTACTCGCCCGAATACATCAAGGTGCAAGTCGCCACCGCCAAAGAAAAAGGCGGCATCGGATTCTTATTCTGGAACGCCGCCAACGATTACTCGAAACCCTACGAAGCCATGCCAGAGATGAAAGCGGAGAACTTGAAAGAGAAGGAGAAAGAAAAATACTTTCGCGGTGACGAATTGCCAGGCATAACGGTGAAAGCCAGCCTGACCCCGACAGCAATCCTCCCAGCCCCCGCAAGCCACTAGCAGTCCGGGTCATTCGCCGATCCCGCTGAACCCCTTGTCATTCCGCCGCCCGAGCGTCAGCGAGGCAGGAGGAATCTGCTGTCCGTTCTGCGAACGCGCCTCATCCGCTATCGGTCTTCCTCACCCTCATCACCGCCGCCTCGCCCCACCCCTCCGCCAGATCTTCCCATGTCGGATTCCTCTCCTCAATCAGCCGAACCTTTTTTCCCCGCCGCCATTTTTTGATCTCTGTCTCGCGCCCAATCGCATCGCCCACGTTCCGAAACGACGCAAAATACACCAGACGATGTACCTGATACCTGCGCGTAAACTCCCCGCCCTCACCCACGCGATGCCGCAGCACTCGCGCCATCAGACATCCCGTCACCCCCACGTAAGTCACTCGGCTCTTACTCGCCATGATGTAAACGTAATAAGTTCGCTGACTCGCCATTGCCGCTCCAAACAAAAGCAGATTCCTCCGGGCAAACCCCGCCCGTTCGGAATGACAAAACTCTAAGGGGTCAAGCCGATGAAACGCAGCGTCACTCATCACACCCACGCCTGTGCAAAACCCCTCGTCGTCCGGACGCCTGAGCGACACCAACNNAGGCAGGAGGAATCTGCTGTCCCCTAGGAGCGAGCGATCTCCCCCCGCCAGCAGCCCGCCACTTCCTCGGAACCGGTTCTGCCCAAGCCGCTTGACCGCATCCAGCCCGCATCTTCCATCCCGAAAAACAAGGCTCGCCGCTCCGGATGAATGTGCTCCGGGCCCGCACGACGGTTCGGCTATAATGTCCTGTAACGCAGGTTGGCTTTCACGACTCGCTTACCGCGACGCCCCCGGAAGGATTCAGCCCTCGTTACTAACCTTCGCTGAAGGAGTTTCGTATGGCTATCCAGAAGTCGGAAAGTATTTGGCACAATGGCAAGCTCATTCCCTGGGATGAAGCCACCGTTCATGTGATGTCCCACGTGATTCACTACGGCTCCTCGGTGTTCGAGGGGATCCGTTGCTACGCGCCGCCTTCCGGCCCCGCCATCTTCCGCGCCGACGAACACATTCAGCGATTGCTCGATTCCGCCAAGGTTTATCGCATTGACGTCGATTACACTCGCGACGAAATAGTCAAGGCCATGCTGGAAACGGTTGGCCGCAACGGTTGTTGGCCGTGCTACGTGCGTCCGGTGATTCTGCGGGGCTACGGAGAGGCGGGCGTGAACCCGTTCAATTCGCCCACCGAGGTCTACATCATCAATTATCCGTGGGGAAAATATCTGGGCGGCGAAAACGAAGGCTGTGAAGCCTGCGTTTCCTCGTGGACGCGCCTGGCCCCGAACACTTTGCCCGCGATGGCCAAGGCTGGCGCGAATTACATGAACTCGCAGCTTATCAAGATGGAAGCCATTGTCAACGGCTACGCCGAAGGCATTGCGCTCGATGTCAATGGATTCGTCAGCGAAGGCTCGGGCGAGAATGTGTTCCTGGTGCATCGCGGCAAACTCATCACTGCGCCGCTGGGCAACTCGGTACTGCCCGGCATTACGCGGGATTCGGTTCTGCAGATCGCACGGGATCTCGCTGTTCCCATCGCCGAGCAGATGATTCCCCGCGAAATGCTCTACATCGCCGACGAAGCTTTTTTCACCGGCACTGCCGCCGAGATCACTTCGATTCGCTCGGTCGACAAAATTAAAGTCGGCAAGGGCGGCATCGGCCCCATCACCAGGGCCATACAAAAAGAGTTCTACGCAATCGTGCGCGGTGAAAAAGACGACCGCCACGGCTGGCTCACCCCAGTACCGGTGCGCAGCAAGCAACCTGTCGCCGTATAATCCGCTTTTACATCCGAAGGAGGTTCCTATGTCCGCTCAACAAGCTCCAGCTCCCACCCCGGAGTTCGCCCTTGGCTACCGCGCGATGATGCTCGATGGTCTTGGCCGCGAACTGGAAATCACCAAGAGAGTGATCGCCGCAATTCCAGACAGCAAATCGGGCTATCGTCCCGATCCCAACGCGCGCACCGCCTGGGAGCTGGCCTGGCATCTGGCGAACACCGATATTCAGTTCATGAACGGCATCGCCGACCTGAACTTCACCATGCAATCGCCATCCACCAAACCCGCGACTGCGGCTGAGTTGGTCGGCTGGTACGACTCCAATTTCAAAAGCGCCGCAGCTCGAATTGCCGATCTCACCGCGGCTCAATTGCTAACGCCAATCGATTTCATGGGCGTATTCAATTTTCCTGCGGTGTTCTATCTCGGCTTTGTAAACAATCATTGCATTCACCATCGGGGCGAATTGGCTACGTATCTGCGCCCGATGGGATCGAAAGTGCCGGCCATTTACGGCGGCAGCTTCGATGAGCCCATGCGAATGCCGGAACCCGCAACCAGCGCAGCTTAGGCTTTTGCGAAATAGCACAAAGCCGCCCACATTGGGCGGCGTTTTTCTTGCTCAGAAATGCAACGGTTTTCTAGAACGGCGTTACTTCCGGCGTGAATCGAGACTCCATGGCCCAGCGCCAAACTGAGTAATAATCAGCGCCCCACCGAGCATGGAAACGTTCTTCATGAAATTAATCATCTGCATCTGCGCCATCATCGGATCGGAGACGCCCCAGAACCTATGCATCATGGGCGTGACTGCCACCAGAAATAGCACGATGAGCCAGGCGCCGATTTTGGTGCGGAAGCCCAGCAAGATGCAGAGCCCGCCGAGAAGCGCCAGCAGCCCTGAAATCGGCACGGCAATTGAAGCCAGCGGAACGCCCTGGGCAGCCGCATAAGCGATCGTCGAACTCATGAAGTGCCGCGTGCCAGACAAGATGAAAATCAGCGCAAACAGGAAGCGGCCCAACAGTACGATGGCCCCCGACGCGGCTGTGGGCGAATTGTACTGCGGTCTGATTGAGGAAGTTGAACTAGCGACCATTTCGGTTTTCTCCTTGGCGTTGAGTTAACTGATAACCGGAACTCTGCGGTTATTTTTGACAAGTATTAGATAGTAGATCGCGCGGATTGGTTACAATAAATAACTGTAGAACTTTACGCAAGCAGGCACTTAATAGTAACTTGGTGAATCGCATGTCTCCGAAACGAATCATCCGCGCTCCATCCCCGTGCGCCATCGGTGGCCTTTTGGAGTTGCTCGCGCGCCCGTGGACCCTTCACATTCTCTGGGCGCTCAGCAACAACGGACCGATGCGATTCGGAGTGCTGCGGCGGCAGGTCGAGGGAATTTCTTCGCGCGTACTCACCGAGAGGCTTCGCACCCTGGAAGAGGCGCGGTTTGTCTATCGCCACTACGAACCTACCATTCCTCCCGCGGTCACTTACGGCATCACCGACCGTATGCAGGATATCCAGAAAGTTCTTCATCAACTCGAGGAGCTGTCGCGAAAATGGCAAGGTGACAATAAAGAAGCGCCTTCGGACCGCGCAACCAGCGGTACATCCCGTGGCGTTTCAAAGCTGGTGGCCAACGCACACTGAAGTCGCTGCCCTGCCGCAGGCCGCGCGGCATTACCTAGGTCATCTTGGGATGGGTGACGATTCGGTCCATCATAGGAAGAGCTTGCGAGGCACAGCGCCTCCGAGGGAAATCCTTCGATGAATATTGATGATCTGCTGCGGATTGCAACCGAACGCAAGGCTTCCGACTTACATTTAAAGGTGGGGAATTACCCTCATCTGCGCATCGATGGCGAGCTTGTGCCGCTGACCGAGCAACCGCGCGTGAGCGCCGAGGACATGCTGACCATGGCGTTCAGCATGATGTCGGCCCGCCAAAAACAAAAGTTCAAAGAGACCACGGAAATCGACATGGCGTATGGCGTCGCCGGCCTGGGACGGTTCCGTGTGAACATTTTCCAGCAGCGCGGCAACGTGGGGCTGGTGCTGCGAGTGATTCCAACTAAGATCCGCGCGCTCGACGAGTTATTCCTGCCGAAGGTCGTGGAGCAGATTTGCGAAATGCCGCGCGGACTGGTGCTGGTAACGGGCGTGACCGGTTCGGGTAAGTCAACTACGCTCGCCGCGATGGTGGATCGCGTCAACTCCAGCCGCGCCGAGCACATTATTACGATTGAAGATCCCATCGAATTTCTGCATCGTGACAAAAAGGGCTATGTAAACCAGCGCGAGATCGGCGTGGATACGCCGACATTTAGCGCGGCTTTGCGCGCTTCCCTTCGACAGGATCCGGACGTGATTCTGGTCGGCGAAATGCGCGATCTGGAAACCATTTCAACCGCGCTGCACGCGGCGGAAACCGGCCACATGGTTTTCTCGACGCTCCACACTCTGGATGCGGTGGAAACCGTAAATCGTATTATTTCGATTTTTCCTCCGCCCGAACAAAAGCAAATTCGTTTACAGTTGGCGGCTGTTCTGCGCGCCATTGTAAGCCAGCGACTGGTGCGCCGATGCGACACCGACGGACGCGTTCCGGCGGTTGAGGTGATGATCAACACTGCATTCATCCGCGAATGCGTGCTGGTGCCGGAAAAGACACGCTCTATTCGCGATGCGATTGCGGCTGGTACGTCACAATACGGAATGCAAACCTTCGATCAATCTTTATGGGACCTGTTCCAGGCCGGCTTGGTGAACTACGATACCGCTCTCGAAAATGCTTCGAACGCGGATGACTTCAAGCTCCGCATGCAGGGTATCGCGTCGACAGCGGACATCTCGCGGCAGTCGATGCAGTCCGCTGGTTTTGGCGGAAGATAGAAATACCTTGGAATTCCGCCCTCGGGTTGTTCTGGAGGTTTCTCCAGGGGCTTAATTCCGAAAGCCGCAGCCCGGAGCCCTCTTTTGCGCTATCGTTAGCGCATGCCATTCTCGCGACCCAAAAAGCGGTCGTATTCCGAAGATGAATTGTATGAATATGCCGTGGCGTCGCTGGCCCGCCGCATGCGCACGGTCGCCGAGTTGAAGCGTATGTTCCGCGCGCGTGTGGAAGACGCCGACTCGGAGTATGGGCGCACGCTGATCGAACTGGTCATCCGGCGGCTTAAGGATCGCGGATATTTGAACGATTCGCAATATGCCGCCTACTTCTCTTCCCTGCGGCGGGATAATCAAAAGTTCGGGCGTATGCGGGTAGTAACGGAATTAAAAATCAAGGGCGTGCATGGCGAAGTGATTGAAAAGGCCGTGGACGCGGCTTTCGACGGCGTCAGCGAAGAGAAGCAAGCTCGAGAATACCTGCGCCGCAAGCGAATGACGAAGCCGAAGGATCAGAAGGCGACGGCACGCATCTTCCGTCAGTTGGCTCGCGCGGGATTCGGTACAAAAACAATTTTCACCATCTTAAAGCGATGGGATATTGACGAAGAAACGTTGAGCGCGCTGGAGAGTGAAAGCGCGTGATGGCTGGGCTCAGCGTTTTCTATAGCAGCAGATTCCTCGCGCCAGAAACAAGGCGCTCGGAATGACAAGGGTTTCCGGGATGACAACCAGTATGCAAGCCGCTTCCGCGTCGCTTCGTCGATAGTTCGTTTAGAATTAACCTTCACTCGAATCATGCTGACAGGCTCTGAAATCCGCCGCAAGTTTCTCGACTTCTTTGTGCAAAAGGGGCATAAGGAGGTGCATTCTTCGTCGTTGGTTCCGGCGAATGATCCCACACTGCTGTTCACCAACGCGGGCATGAACCAGTTCAAAGACGTTTTCCTGGGACTGGAGAAGCGCGACTATTCCCGCGCCACCACTTCGCAGAAATGCGTGCGCGCCGGCGGCAAGCACAACGATTTGGAGAATGTGGGATTCACCAATCGCCATCACACATTTTTTGAGATGTTGGGAAACTTTTCCTTCGGAGATTACTTCAAAAAAGATGCCATCGCTTATGCGTGGGAGCTGATCACTTCACCCGAGTGGTACGGCATTGCCAAGGACAAGCTTTACGTCACGGTTTTTAAAGGCGAAGCTGGTGTATCGCGAGACGCCGAGGCTTACGATCTGTGGGTTGCGCAGGGCATAGAGAAATCGCGTATCTACGAGATGGGGCTGAAAGATAACTTCTGGCAGATGGGCGACACGGGACCGTGCGGGCCATGCAGCGAGATCCATTACGACATGGGAGCAATTGCCTCCGATCAGGGACATACGGATTGCGAGTTTGGCTGCGACTGCGGGCGGTACGTCGAAATTTGGAATCTGGTGTTCATGCAGTTTGACCGCGACGTGAGCGGGAAGCTGAATCCGTTGCCCAAGCCTTCGATCGATACGGGGATGGGTTTGGAGCGCGTGACGGCCGTGCTGCAGGGTGTGATTTCGAATTATGAGACGGATTTGTTTACGCCGCTGATTAAAAGGGCGGCGGAGCTGACCGGCTGGGCGGACGAAGGCGTCCGCCGCTCCACAAGCCATGGAGGGACGGACGCCCTCGTCCGTCCGGCCGAGCAAGGCTCGGCTGGCTCTCCCGGCCACAAATCTGCTGCATCCCTCAGAGTGATCGCCGACCACTCGCGAGCCGCGACGTTCCTGATTTCCGATGGAGTGTTGCCTTCGAATGAAGGGCGTGGCTATGTGCTGCGGAAAATCATCCGGCGCGCCATTACCCATGGAAGGTTGCTGGGGCAGACGAAACCATTCTTGCACGAGATGGTCTTCGCGGTTCGCGACCTGATGCAAGATGCGTACCCGGAGGTGAGAGACTCCGCCGAGCGCATATCAAAGGCAGTTAACGCAGAAGAAACGCGGTTCGGTCACACCATGGCGCTGGGTCTCCAAAAGTTGGAACACGATCTAAGCGAGACTCGGGAAGCATACAACAGCTTTAAGTCCATCGTCGCCGATCCAGCAAAAGCCGTACCAGAAGATGCCTTGGAAATGTTCAAGGTGGAATTGGAACACGATAAAGATTTGATTGAGAAAGAGCTCAAAGCAGGGCCAACCTACAATGGCGCGAAGGCATTCAAGCTCTACGATACGTTTGGCCTACCGCTCGACTTCATGATCGATGCGTGTCGCGATCAAGGCATAAAGTTCGATCAAGCTGCCTTTGATCGCGCGATGCAGGAGCAGCGGTCCTTGGCGCGCGCTTCCTGGAAAGGCGGATCGAAGCAAACGGCGAATCCTGTTTACCAGCAACTTCCGAAATCCATCTTCGAAGGCTATCGCCAGACTCGCTCCGACGGTTGCGAAGTGCTCGCCATCATCCACAACGGGCAAGGGGCGCGGGAACTCAAGGTTGGCGAATCCGGGGAAGTGATTCTCGATCACACCCCCTTCTACGCCGATTCCGGCGGGCAGGTCGGCGATAAGGGATGGTTCTACTCGGACGATCACAATACGATTGTCGCCGAATTGACCGGCTGTTATGCGCCGATTCAGGGAGTGCGAGCACATCAGGTCGTTGCGAAACAATCCATGCGCGTCGGCGATAGAGTGGATGCAGTGGTGAATGCCGACGTTCGCCGCGCCACCATGCGCAATCACACAGCAACGCACCTTCTGCATGCGGGGCTGCGCGAGGTGTTGGGCAAGCATGTGAAGCAGGCGGGGTCGCTAGTGGCGCCGAATCATTTGCGCTTTGATTTTTCGCACTTCACCGCGGTCGAAGACGAAGAGTTGCAGGATATTGAAGACATCATCAACAAAGAAGTGCTGCGTAACCAGATTGTCGAGACTATTACCGACGTGCCAATTGACGAGGCGATCACCCAGTATCACGCGATGGCGCTGTTTGGGGAAAAGTATGGCGACAAGGTGCGCGTGGTGCGGATTGGCGATTTCTCGACCGAGCTTTGCGGCGGCACGCATACGGGAGCAACCGGCGAGATTGGGCTGATCAAGATTTTGAAAGAGGGCAGCGTATCTTCGGGCGTGCGGCGGGTGGAAGCGGTCACGGGCGAGGGTTCTCTCGCGCATTTCAGGATGGATCACGCACTGGAAAACGTTGTATCGGCATTTGTCTCGCCCACCCTTGCGCAAAAAACGCGCAAGGATGGGGCACCCATTGACGAGGTGGTGCACGCTTCGCCCGCCGAGGCATTGAAGGCCGAACTCGAGAAGAAGGATGCCGAGATCAAGCGACTGGTGCGGGAACTCGATCAAGCCCGCATGAAGTCGGCATCGTCCAGTACGGCGAATATTGGGGACAAGGTTAAAGACGTAAAGGGCGTGAAGGTTCTGGCGCATCGCGTGGACAATCTCGAGCGGGCGCAAATGCGTACTTTGATCGATCAATTACGGGAGAAGATTGGCTCGGGCGTGGTGGTGCTGGGTTCGGCGTCGAATGGAAATGTGTCGCTGATCGTGGGCGTCACAAAAGACTTGACCAGCCGGGTTCAAGCGGGCAAAGTGATTGGTGCGGTGGCGCAGAAAGTTGGGGGCAAGGGCGGCGGGCGTCCCGATCTTGCCGAAGCGGGCGGTAAAGATGCCGCTGCTCTGGATGGAGCGCTGGAAAGCGCATACGGAGTGGTGGAATCGCTCCTGGTGTGAGCACAAGGTATGAGCACAAGTGCAAGTTCTATGGAAAATCGGCTCCGCTTCATCAAGCACGACGGGCATGCCATTTACCTGATCGATGTTACGAACTGCACGGCGAAAGAGTTGCTCGTGCTGCTGGAGTTGATCCGCGCCGATATTGCGCGCCACGCGCACGGATCGGTGCTCACGCTGGTGGACGTTACGGGCGCGGAGATCGATAAGATTGTCGCGACACGAATCAAAGAGGTGCTGGTGCTAGACCGTCCCTATGTGAAGCGCTCTGCGTGGGTGGGTACCGATAGTTTGCCGCAAGTGTTTTATGAGCATTTCAAGACTTTCTCGCAGCGGGAGCTGCCCAGCTTCCAGACGCGGGAAGAGGCAATGGACTGGCTGGTAAAAGACGAGTAGACAAATCCAGGGTAAGTGGCTGTATAGTCAGTGGCGGTAGTTAGTACCGTAGTTCGTTGGGCCCCTCCAGGCAGTTATCTCCCGTAGATTCGAATCGGTTGGAAGCTTTTGTTGAATAGCTTTTTCTCAATGTCCCTTGGAGTAAGGTTTTCATTCTCCACACAGGAGGCGTCCGATGGCGCAAGCACTCGATAAGACACAAGCAGTTTATTACGGTCAATTTGTGCTCGCGGCGTACAAGATGTTCGATAGCCCAGGCGCGGATCCGCTTAGGCCTGAACCGGCTGGAATCCCCGATGGGTATGAAGTCGGCGCGTGGATTCATATGTCGGATTTTTGCCTGGGCGCGGAAGTGCCGAAATTCTATGGCATCGTGGCGCATCAAACTGGCGACAAGGATCCGGAGTCGCGCGTGATCGCGATACGCGGAACCGAAGGGGCCATGGAATGGCTGGATGACGGAGATGCTGTTCCCATCCCTTTTCGCCAGGTTCCTTCGGCGGGGCGCGTGGCGTGCGGCTTCGACAGAATCTACAGTACGCTGAAAGTGATTAAACGCAGATTGCCCGCGGAGACTGTCGCGGCACAGGTTGGGACTGCGGCGGCTTTGGAGCCAGAGACGTTCAGCGGATCGTTCGCCGACCAACTCGAGCAACTCGCGCTGAGCCGGGAAGCTGCCCGGGGCGTGGTTCCGAACGCCGCCGACGGTCGCGGACGTCCGGCACGGCCCACGGTAGTGACGGGCCACAGTCTGGGCTCGGCGCTGACGACTCTTTTTGTGCTGGAAAATTCCTCGAAAAATAAATTCGACATCAGCACGACCTGTACCTTCGCTTCGCCGCGCGTTGGCAATATGGAGTTCGTAAGGACTTTCAATCAGCTTCCCGTGAATTCATGGCGCATCGTCAATACGGAAGACATTGTTCCCAAGCTTCCTCCGAAGATTCCGGTGCTGCTCGACTACGACCACGTAGATAACGAGTACTCGTTCTCTTCCGCCGGGCGGGCTAAGAAAACTTTGGCATGCTCGCACGCGATGGAGACTTATTTGAACTGGCTTGATGACACGATTGCGGTGAGGCAGGATTGCAAGCTGTAACTTAGCTTCTCCACTTCAACACAACCGGACCGGACATGGGATGTTTCATCGCCGCGCCGGTGCGTTTGGCTTCCAAATGGGCGGCCTTCAATTGAAAGTACCATTTCGCCGGCCGGTCGGCATCGTCGATTAGCATCAGGTGTGGATTGTGCTTCAGGCCCTCCGCTTGCAGTTCCATGGTGCGGC
>PLUJ01000137.1 GCA_003165455.1 Acidobacteriaceae bacterium
CCTTCGCAATCACCACCGCATTTCGCGCTTCCAGCAGGTCGAGCGGTACCTTCACACTTGCTTTGCTCGACGGCAACTGATCCGCTGGCACATCGATCGTGTACTGTCCCCCTTCGAGCACATCGAACTTCGCCTCAATCGGTTCCTCAAAGCCCTTCGTGCCCTCGCGAACTATATTTTCTGCCACCACCTTGTTGCTCGGATACGTCACGGAATAATAAGGCTCCGCCGTAATGATCATCCCGAACGCCTGTAAATCCGTCGTCACATCGATCTTGTCCTTGCCATTGTCCCCAGGCAGAATCTCACCCAAATTGACTGCCCGCCCATCCGGAGTGATGGCCCACAGAACATAGGTCAGAAACTGGCCCCCGAAACGGTCGGCTGGCGACATGTGCTTCACTTCCAAATGAATGGAAAGCCGTCCGCCCTTGCCTTCGACCTTCGCCTCCCCGGTCACATCCGGCATCAGATCCGTACCCTTGAAGCCCAACGTCGTCGATCCGCCGCGATTGCGGTAGTTCACCGCCTTCGTCGTCCGCTCCCTTACTTCCACCCGGAACACCGGCATCTCCTGATCGCGCGGCACCTGCGTCGAACCTGGTTCGTTCTGCCCTGTTTCCTGGTTCATTCCCGCCGGAGTATTGTCCTGGCCTGTATTCGGCGCCTGGCTGGGATGCGGCGCCGTCGGATACATCGGCTGCGAATTGTCTTGGGCCAGCATCGCGCCAGCAAGCGCCATTTCCATCACCAACACGGCAAAAATACTCTTACCAACAATTCTCATAAATGCCTCCAAGCAGATTTACGGCAAAGCTGTAACGTTTCAAGTTCGTTAGTCATTCAAGCCTCAACCGTAGCAGCGCCTCTAGGCGAGGAACATACAGGACAGTACCTAAGGTACCTAGGGTGCCATGCCGCCAGCTGAATGGTCGATTTGCACGCAACGCATTTGTCCTTCCGAAACAGGACCGTACGTCGCAATAATTTTTGTCATTCCGACGCCCGAGCGTAGCGAAAAAGGCGGAATGCAGGCCGTCCACGCAGAGTCCCCTGTGTTCCTCTGTGCTACCCCGGTGCCCCTCTGTGGTAATGCCGTTGATCTTTGTATCTCGCGCGCAATCACCCCGCCAGCAGCGCTACACCCGCAGCCACCAGCCCAGCGGCAATCCACCTCCGCCGGTCGACGCGTTCCCGCAAAAAGATCTTGGCCGCTACGGCATTTCCAACGAAAGTAAGCGAAGCCGCCGCTGGCCCCACTAGGCTCACATCTCCCCAGGAAAGCGCGAACAGCAAACTAAAAAACGCCACCGCCATTGCCGTGACGCCCATCAGAAAGTTCGGATTCTCCAGCGTGCGCCGCAAAACCGCCGCCAATCCCTTGCTCCGAAATAAAGCCCCAACATCCCCAACCTGCTTCATGGCGTGCGCCAGCAGCACATCCCCCACCACGGATGCAAACACGATGGCCAGGATCGCGCTCCATGTATAAAGGGTCTTCACAACTCAATCTCCTCTGAATGAGGAACAACCCCGGAATGGGGTGCCCCATGTCTCGCCGGGTTTGCGAGACGTGGGAGCGGCGCCGATGAATCCTCGGTTCTTTCCGTCAACGCCGGGCCTCCCGCAACAAATCCCACGCCGCCGGTAATCAGGGCAATTCCCATCCAGCGCAACGGGCTGACATGTTCATGCAGGAAAAATTTCGCGACCAGTGCCAGCAGAACATAGCCAAGCGAAGTCGCCGGCAATACATAGGTGAGATCGGCCCAGGAAAGCGCTGTCATGTACGCGGCAAAAAAGCCGAGAAGCAGCACGATTCCCACGGCGACCCATGGATTGAGGATTGCGAAGATTACGCTCTGCAGATGATGGATGGAGACGTTGCCGACCTGCTTCATGCCTTGCGACAACATCGCGTCGCCAGAGGATGCGAACAGCGTCACCCCGGCCAGCACAAGATACTTGCGAAAGTTCAACGGGAGTTCATGTTTGTCAGTTCAAGGATGTCAGATCGTGTCTGTCATCCTGAGCCAAGAGTCTTTTGCTTGGCGAAGGATGCCTACCGCAGGAAAACTCTGTTCCCTTGCCGCCTTAAGCCTTCGCTAGCTCTGCAGCCGCTTCTTCGCTATGCTTCTTAACCATCTTGTTCCTCTGGGAACGCAGCTTCAAGAAAGTTTTCGCTTCCTTGTAGAGTCGCTTGCGGTCGTTGCTGTCGAATGCAGCTTTTCGCAGGATACGGAACACAGCCTTGGGCCGGAAATAATACTCATCGTAGAAACGATGGACGGCGGACATGATCTCGTCCGCTGGCAAGCCGGGATATTGAATATGCGCCAACTGGTGGCCACCTTCATCCACCATCTTATTGTCGCCGACGATGAAGCCATTCTTCACCGCATAATCATAAAGTTCCGTGCCAGGATAAGCGTGGGCCACGGAAACCTGAATCGTCTCCACATCCAATTCCTTGGCGAACGCGATCGTGTTGTTAATCGTTTCGTGCGTTTCGCCCGGCAAGCCCATAATAAAGTCGCCGTGGATCACCAGGCCTAGTTTGTGGCAATCCTTAGTAAACTGTCGAGCGCGCTCGATGGTGGCGCCCTTCTTGATGTTCTTCAAAATCTGCTGATCGCCCGACTCATAACCCACGATGAGTAGACGGCAACCGGCTTCCTTCATGGCCTTCAACGTTTCGTAGTCGGTGGTCACGCGCGAGGTGCAGGACCACGTAAGTCCGAGCGGCTTTAATTTCGCGCATAACTCCACCGTGCGTGCCTTCTGAATGTTGAAGGTGTCGTCATCGAAAAAGAATTCTTTTACTGCCGGCCAGAGAGCCTTCACCTTCGCCATCTCCGCTGCCACGTCATCCGTCGATCGCTTGCGCCAGGGATGTCCGCTCAGCGTCTGCGGCCATAGGCAGAACGTGCACTGCGCCGGACAACCGCGCGTTGTATAGAGCGACACATACGGATGCAGCAGGAAGGGCACGTTGTAGCGAGTCACATCCAGATCCCGCTTGTATACGTCCGTCACATGCGGAAGGGAATCCAGATCCTGAATCTGCGGTGCGTCCGGGTTGTGTACGATCTTGTCGTCTTTCAAGAACGACACGCCCGGAATCTCTTCGAGCGCCTTGCCCTTGGCATAATCCGTGACCGCGAAATCGAACTCCTTGCGCACCACGAAGTCGATCACCGGACATTCGCGCAAAGATTTTTCCGGCAGCACCGTCACGTGCGGCCCCACAAAACAAATCCTGATTCCCGGATTAATTGCCTTAATCGCCTTCGCCAAGCCAATGTCCCCGGGAAAGCCCGGCGTGCTGGTGAACAGCACCAGGAACTCGTAGTCCCGTGCGATGCGGATCGTTTCTTCCGCCGACACATGATGCGCCGGCGCATCCAGCAACCGCGACCCCTCCAGCATCCCCGCTGGATAAGCCAACCACACGGGATACCAAAATGACTCTATCTCGCGGGTGGCGGGCCAACGGGAACCGGCGCCGCCGTCAAAGTTTTCGAAGGAGGGAGGATTCAGAAATAACGTTTTTAGGGGCATATTTTGTCTGAGTTTATTTTACCATTCGCATGCTGGCGGACCGCCGTAAAAGCAGTGTTTATCGAGGTTCGTACAGCGACTGGAATGGAGGCGCATTAAGTCACACAGTTGGATGCGCCGAACTGGCAAAGGAATCATGGTGTTTACTGCGTTTCTCTATGTCGTTAGCTTCACTTTGTTTCCAGGGCCCACGATTCCAGTTTTCCAGTGGCGCGAAGAAGGGAGACCTGGGTGCGTTCGAGTTCGAAGGTGACGTCTTGCAACGCGATGAGTTTTTCACTGGCTTGGGTCTGAGCGTTATCGAGGTCGTGCAAGTTCGCGCCGCCGGAGTTCATGCGGGTTTCGATGGCGGCGATATTTTGCCGGGCGATGTCATATTCGAGTTGCCCCACATCGCGGGCGGCGGCGGTGTGGGTAACGGAGCGCTGCAAGCGGAGAGTTTCTTCGGAGGCCTGGTTGCGGGCGGCGTCGGCTTGTTTCGCGGCTTTGAGGGCGTCGGCTTCGGCTTCCCGGACGCGAGCGTGCTGCGCGAGATTCAGGAAGGGAAGATGGATGGCCACGCCGACGGTGGCGTTGTTCGGTTGAAAACTGCCTTTTTGATAATACTTCTGATAATTATTGTAGGTAGCGAGGTTGGCGTACTGGGCGGCAAAATCAACGCTAGGCCACAGGGAGCGGCGTTCACCCTCAACGCGAAGATATTGCGCACGGGCGTGTTCGACGGCGGCTTCGACGGTGGGGCTGTCCTCACTGGTCTTTTCTTGACTGATCTTTTCCTGACTGGCGTTTTCGGAAGCACTGTCACCCTGCTCGGGCACTGGCATGGCTGGCACGGAATCGGAATCCGCGTCGATGGATGAAGGTGGGAGTCCTGTGAGCTTGGAAAGATGTTCGCGAAGCACATCGGCGGAGCCGCTGGCTTCGGCGATGCGCAGGCGGACGCGAGCCACGGACAGGCGAGCTTTCGAAATTTCGACTTCGCTATCGACGCCTTCTTTTACGCGATCCTCCACGGCGGCTTCGGTTTTACGCTCGGTGGCTTGTGCCTGCCGGAGTTGAGTTAAACGTTGCTGCCATTTTGCGAGTTCGGCATAGCTTAAGACCACATCCTGAATAACCTGGTTGCGCTGATCTTTGGTGTAAAAAGCGCTGACTTTTACTTCCGCGCGCGTGGCCTTAATGAACTCTCTGAGCCCGAGATTAATCACCGGCGATTGCGCGTTCACGTTGAAGAGAGAAGGTGCAGCGCCCTCGAGACTGAGCGGAAACCCATCGGATTTGCCGATTCCCGCGCCTGCGTTCAACTGAGGGATGTAGCTGTTGTTGAGTTCGCGGAGGCTGGCGGAGGCGTGCTGTTCGTCGGCAGCGGAGATGGCGATGCCGTTGGCATGTTGCAAGGCGAGTTCGATCGCGTGCCGGAGGGTAACCGGTTCGGCGAAGGATGTCATCGAGAAGAGTAAAAGAGCCGCTAAGAGAATGAACCGAATACCCACGCAATCCTGTATTCCATTTTTCATCGTTTGCACCTTTAGGAACGTTAGGAAGATTCTACGGAGAATCTGATGCGGGAGAAATGATTAGGATGGGTCCGAGGGGAAGGAAGGAGCTTCTTTAGCTTAGCACTCCCTCAGCGGCTGGAAGCCGCAGCTTTTTGGGTTAGGATACGGCGCGCTGAACGCCGCGCCCTTTCAAAGCGGCTCAACGCAGCGGCGAACCGCTGCGCCACCCAAGATCAAAAGCCAAAGGGAGGGTCACTAGCTTCTGAATGTGGGGACCCTCGGCGGCGATCTGTTATGGAAGTTCTCGGCAGTTAGGAGCGGACAGCAGATTCCTCCGGTCGCCGTCGCTGGCGCTCCGACTCGGTCGGAATGACAGGGGAGCCGCGAGTGGCGTCCCGACTCGCTCGGAATGACAGGTGGGAGCAAGGCGCAATTTTTCAGCAGCGGCCGCGGAATTGGATGATGTGGCGGCGGTCGCGTTTGGAGGGGCGGCCGGTGGGGAGCACTTCGAATTCGCGCATGGCTTTGCGTTCGGCGGCGACTTTTTGTCGGAGTTCGCGGCTGGCGTCGGTTTCTCGATAAAGGGTTTGGGCGACGGAGGCGGGGCCGCGAATGTCGCTGAGGAGAAGAATTTCGATTTCGAAGTCGCCGCCGTCGTTGGTAATGCGAAGCATGTCTCCGATGTGGACTTCTCGGGAGGGTTTGGCGGGCTGGTTGTTGGATTGAATGCGGCCGAGTTCGCAGGCTCGAGTGGCGAGAGAGCGGGTCTTAAAGAAGCGGGCCGCCCAAAGGTATTTGTCGATGCGGACAGAGTTCATGGGATTCTTTAGGTCATCTTACAGAATTGGGGGCGGTTAATTGAGGGGCAAGGTCAAAGGCAAAGTCAATGGCAGCGGGCGGGAGCGCCCGCTCCACACAGGCTGCTCCACACCGGCTTGTTTCACAAGCGCATGATAAAGATGCGGCGGGTGTGGAAATCTGGGGTAAGATTGAGGCTATGCCATACATATTGGAACACCTCACGAGCTTGCGTCAGGAAATTACGGATTTACGGAACATGAACGTGCAGCATAACGGAAAAGGCATCGATCATCAGATCGATCAGTCGGCAGTGGAGATGAGGGCGAATCGGCTGGCGGAGATCAAGAAGGAATTGTCGCAGATGCTCAATCGTCCGGAAGATCCGAAGGTGTGGTGGGAAAAGGGCGGACGCGGGAACCGGGTGGCGTAGACGCTGATAAGATTTGTCGTGTTTTGTGGCGTGGCTGAAGAGGCCGCGCTTTTTTATTGGAGTGAGGGAAAAGTTGGGGGTGAGCGGCGAGGGATCAGAGTCACTCACCCTAAGTCAACAGCCACACCTCACACCCTACACCCACTTCAACACCAAGACCAACAGCATGCGGACGGGAGCGCCCGCTCCACACAAGCGTGAGGCCTAATGTTTTGCGAGCGAACGGACGTAGTTGACGAGGTCCCAGTTCTGTTCGGGCTTGACGCGATCGCCTTCAGGAGGCATGTCCTGGTAGCCGTTCTTGATGACGTAGAAGATTTCGCCATCGGTGCGGTCTTTGAGGGTGTTGGGATCGGTGAGGGAATTCAGCTTCAGTTTCATGTCGGTGGCGAGGGACCCTTTGCCCTCGCCATCTTTGCCATGACACATGGCGCAGTCCATGGCCCACCATTTCTGGGCGCGTTCAATGGAATCCGGCGAGGACTTTACAGGATTGGGTTGCTTGGCAGCGTCGGCGGGGATTGCTGCGTAGGGGCCGGGTTTGGGCGCGGGCTGAGATTGTGAGAGCGCTGGGACAACGGCAAGGATTACGGCTGACAGAATGAGCGGAAGCCTGGACATGGGAGCCTCCCAAACTAGGGATCGATCACAGCTTGAGGGTAGCAGCGAGGGAACCACGCGGCTGTGATCTGTGTCACACGTCAGAGTCAAAATCTTTACCACAGGGGATCGTTGGGGATGCACCGAGAACCACATAGAAAATCCAGGATAGGTCGCTTGCAAAATTGATGAGCGTCATGCAACCTCTTAGGACGATGCGAATGAAAAGTCTATGGGCGATTTTATTTTTTGTGTTTTGTCTTGTTAGGAGTGGGTTGGCGCAGACGGAGCCGGGGCCGGAGGAGGGTGGGAATGAGGTTCAGGTGTGGGCCGGAGGCGGACACTCGGTTCCGGGAGGGACGCAGAATACGGAGGCGTTCGATGCGGGGGCGCGTTACGGGCGGGTGCTGACGGATGCGCACTGGCCGTGGATTTTGCGCGGACGATTTGAGTATGCGGTGGATGTGGTGCCGGTGTACACGATTTTTCAGCCGCTGGAAACGGCGTATGCGTGGGGCTTCAATCCGCTGGTGTTGAAGTGGAACTTTGTGCGGCGCGGCAAGTTCTCACCGTATTTTGAGTTGAGCGGCGGCGCGCTTTTCAGTAACAAGAATATTCCGACGTATACGAATACTGTGAACTTTTCCCCGAGCGCGGCGTTGGGAACGCACATTCTGGGGGAAAAATATAACTGGAGCTTGGATGTGAGATATCTGCATATCTCGAATGCGGGACTGGGATATTACAATCCGGGCCTGAATACGGTGCAGGTGCGGTTGGGAGTGGGACGGTTTTGGAAGCGGTAATTTAAGGTAATGGTCTCGGAAGCAGCAGATTCCTCCGCTTCACATTCCCTTCCTGGCGGAAGGAAATGTTCCGGTCGGAATGACAAGATTTATATATTCCACATCCTTCCCATTCCACATTCCTCAGAATAACAGTGAGGCAACCGGATGCCGGGATGCCGATCTAGTTGATGCCGGAGCCAACGGTCGCGCTGAAACTGTCACAGATGGGTACGGTAATGGTGGGCATGGTTCAATTCCTTTGCTGTAAATGCTCCAGCGCGAACCGGGCTACTGGCCGCGCTGAAGCGGCAACAGAAGTGAAGCAAATTCACTGCGCGTACGAAATCACTGTTCAAGTCGTATCGCACTCAACCGGTAATGGTTACCGTTTTCATGGCCTCGTTGGCACATGCGCAGGACGAATTGGTGCAGTACTCGTAGGATNNGTAGGATTGACCGACGGTTAAGCCGGACTTTATGTAGATGTACTGGTTGCCGACGAGGGGAAATGAGATGGGAGGACCGTAGCTGGCTCCGTCCGATTTAACGAATGGCCAGGTGTCGGTCGACTGGCATTGCTCGAGCTTGCAGCCGCTCACGGCGCCGGTGAAAGTCACCTGCGCGCCGCATTCGGCGCTGAAGCTACTGCATACGCTGGTAGTGACGGGTGGTGGGGGGGTGCCTTTGGTCTTCTTGTTGTGTGTATCCATGAATTCCTCCGTGACAAGTTTGGGTTTCGACTCCGCGAAAAAATTTGGACTAAGGGCCCAGATGTTTCCTTAACACCTTCCAGTGCGGGGCGGCAGGAGTTACTTTGATTGACTTACTTCGATTTCATCAACTGCTGGTAGCCCGGCGTATTGATCAAGTTATCAAATTCGTGCAGGCTACTGATCAGATTGGTTTTGTAACCTGCTTGAACTGCTTTGGCCAACCATTCCACGGCCAATCCATTTTCGCCAAGATGGTTATACACCGAGGCGGCGTCGATGAGAATATCTTTGTCATTGTGGCTGTATTGCAAGGCTTGCCCTAAATAGAGAAGGGCATTCTTTCGATCTCCAAGCATGGAGCAATAGCTGGCCAAGCTGCTGAGGACGTCAGGATCGTGCGGATTGACCTTTAACTGGGTGGAGGCCAGTTCGAGGGCTTTTCGATACGGGGCGATGGATTGATCTTTTTTCCCGGCGTAATAAAGGGCCTCGCCCAGATCGCCCCAGGTCACATATTGTTGAGGGTCGAGTTTTGTAGCCTCTTCGAGGACGGTGGCGGCGTCCGCGGGTTTGTTCAAATGGAAGTAGGCCACGCCCAGGTTGACGTAGCCGGGATAGCTCGGACGGATCGCAATGGATTTTTGCAGGGGATCGATGGCTTTCTCGTACTGCCCCATTTCATCGTAAATGGAGCCTATGTTCACGTATGTGCCATACCAATCGGGAGCGATTTGAATGACTTTGGCATACATTTGGAGCGCTTTTTCGTATTCGTTGCGACGGCGATAAAATGTTCCAAAGACGTTGTAGCTGAGGCGGCTGTTGGGATGAGTCTGGATCGCTTGCTGGTAGGCCTTTTCGGCTTCGGTGATCTTCCCGGCATGCTCGTAGGCCAAGGCTAAACCGGTGACGGCTTCCTCATTCGAAGGTTCGAGGCCGAGGGCCAGCTGAAATTCGGCGGCCGCTTCGTCATAGTGCCCCGTACCATCCTCGATGAGGCCGAGACAGACGTGTCCGGCAGCGCCGGCGTTGCCCAGTTTCACGGCTTGGGCGCAGTCGGTCTGAGCGGTGACGATCCATTGTTTCTGTTTGGTATCAGAATACTTTAGCCAAAAACTTTCGCCGAGCACAGCTTTCGCCATGCCAAAGTTTGGATCGATCTTGAGGGCTTCGCGAGCCATCAGCGCGGCGTTGTCAAGGTTCTCCGCTTTGCTGTGATTCAGCAGGTAGCCTTGCGCTTGCAGATAGTAATCGTAGGCGGCGGCTTTGTCGGTGCCATGGAATTTCAGCGCGGCTTCTTCTTCGGGGCGGAGTTGCAAGTGCAGATCTTTGACGGTGCCGGTGGAGATTAATTCCTCGGCGGAGAATGCGTCGGTGGTGGGAACGGTGAGGGAGCCGGTGGCGATGGGCTTGGCCGATTGAGCGCCGAGAATCGTGTACGTGACTTTGACGAGGTCACCGGCGGGCTCGAGAGTAAGGGCGAGTCCGAGATTTGCGCCGAACATGTGGGCGGCATCGGCGAGCGTAGTGATTTTTTTCTCCTGCAATGTGCCGGGCGGGACAACTTCAAAAGCGCGGTCTTCGCTGAGCTCCCCGAGTTTGGTGGCGACGCTTTCGGCGAGGCCTTCGCCGAGGGCAGTGAGCTTGAGGTCGGCGAGTTTGGAGTCGGCAGTGCCGGCCGTGAAGGGAAGGACGGCGAGGATTTTGGTGTCGGGCAGGCCTGAGGATTGCGCGAGCGAAGTGGCGTTGGTTGCGCTGGAGGTACGCCAGAGTCGGCGCAGCGGGCGGAAGGCGAAGGCTCCAGCAAGGATTACGAGGGCGATGGCGAGCGCGGCGAACAAGCGGTATTGGTGGAGCTGTCCGGGGGCGGATGGAGCGCGTTTTGGCTTGCCGCCAAGTTCGACGCGGCGGAGGTCTTCGAGCAGTGCGGTAGCGGTGGGATAGCGGAGGTCGGGATCTTTGGCGAGCGCGCGAGTGACGACGGC
>PLUJ01000016.1 GCA_003165455.1 Acidobacteriaceae bacterium
ACGG
Source organism: Acidobacteriaceae bacterium (assembly GCA_003165455.1). Lineage (GTDB taxonomy): Bacteria > Acidobacteriota > Terriglobia > Terriglobales > Acidobacteriaceae > Sulfotelmatobacter. The sequence continues at coordinate 5 of PLUJ01000016.1, forward strand.
AGGCACTGAGACACGGAGGGAAATATGGAGATTCTGAATTCAAGGAACTCGGTGAGCGCAACTGCTGTCGGACTAAGCGTGACAAACTCCCAAAAAGGTTTCTCCGTGTCTTTGTGACTCCGTGGTAGGTTTGTCTTTCAGTTGTAGATCACTTTCCGCTCACCCTTGACGATGCGGCCGACGGTGTAAGCCTTCTCTCCCACACGTTCGAGCACGGTCTGGGCTTTCTTGAATTTCGCCAGCGGAACCACCAGCAGCATGCCCAGGCCCATGTTGAAGGTGCGCAGCATTTCGTCCTGGGGGACGTTGCCGAGTTGCTGCAGGTGTTCGAAGAGCGGAAGCACCGGCCACGTACCCATTTCGATGACGGCAGCGGTCCCGCGGGGCAGCACGCGCGGCAGGTTCTCGGTGATGCCGCCGCCTGTAACGTGCGCCAGCGCCGCGACGCATTGGGCGTCAATCAACTTTCTCAATGCGGGCCAGTAACTTTTGTGAGTGCGCATCAGCTCGTTGCCGACTTTGTTCTTGATTTCGTTGACGTAGGTCTCAGTCGAGTAGTGCGCGACCTCAAACAGCAGTTTGCGCGCCAGGGAATATCCGTTGGTGTGTAAGCCATTTGACGGCAGCCCGAGAATGATGTCGCCGATCTGCACATCTTTGCCGGTAATGATCTTTTCGCGTTCCACCACGCCGACGATGAACCCCGCGAGATCGTATTCTCCATCGGGATAGAATCCCGGCATTTCCGCCGTCTCGCCGCCCACGAGCGAAGTTCCCGTGCGGTGGCAGGCGCGGCTGATCCCTTCGAGCACTTGCTCGACAACGTCCGGATCCATCCGCCCCAGCGCGAGATAATCCAGAAAAAAAAGCGGCTCGGCGCCCTGCGTCAGAATATCGTTGATGCAGTGATTGACGAGATCCCCGCCAACGGTGGAATGCACGCCAAGAGCCATGGCAACTTTCAGTTTTGTGCCGACCCCGTCCGCGCTGGAAACCAGCACGGGATCTTTCCACTTTTTGACGTCTAGCGCGAAGAGTCCGCCAAAGCCGCCTATGCCGCCAAGGACGGCGGGAGTAAACGTGCGGCTGGCATGGTGCCGGATGCGCTGCTTGACGTCATCAGCGACGGCGATACTTACACCTGCGTCGGCGTATTTCATGGAGAGCTTTTTACTTCCATCTCCCGTACGGCTTTTTTCAGACTGCGCGCCATCTCCGGGCGGACTGGGCTTGGTAAACGCCGCTGCGGACCAGGAGGTTCACTTCGGACTCACTCCCGGCAAAACAATATTTTGTTCTATGTGCAGTACAACACAAAATCAAAACGTGCGAAAGAGACGGTTCCAGCGCACCGTGCTGGGATGCAGCAGGGCATTGGCATACGCAAAAAAACGCTCGCGAATCTGCCCGGTGTCCCACGCCTCGGGCGAAGCGTTGAGCGACATGTAAATCATCACTGGAGTGCCGATGAGATTCTGCCTCGGCATGCAACCCCAAAACCGGCTGTCCATGGAGTTGCCGCGGTTGTCGCCCATCACAAAATAACAATTGTCCGGAACTACGTACGGAAATTTTATATCCGGACCGCCGTTGGGATTCAGGCCGGGCGGAACGGGTTCGCTGGGTCCGGTGGTGTATTTCTCGACGAGTCTCTGCCCGTTAATCCACACCGAACCATCGCGGATATCCAGCGTGTCGCCAGGCAGGCCAATCACGCGCTTTACGAAATCCGGTTGGTCCGGCGCGAAGGGTGGCTTGAAAATTACGATTTGCTGTCGTTTGGGATTGCGCCACAGCGGCACATGCCAATTGGTGAAGGGAATGCCAGCGTCGTAGCCAATGCGGCTCATAATCAAGTGATCGCCGATGAGCAAAGTGTTTTCCATGGAGCCCGACGGAATCACGCGCGCCTGACCGATGGTGCCGTTGATCAACAGAAATGCCAGACCTACCCAGAACCACGCGATAATCTCGCGCTGAATTTTTGTGCCAACAGGAACGTGCGGCTCTTCCTGTTTTTTTTTGCTCTCAGCCTTCACTCTCAACCACCACAGGCCTTTCTATTGCGATTTCGTCAGCGGAATTCCCGTTTAGATTGCCGACTACGCCGTTGCCACTACCGGCGCGAACTTCCAATTGCACCAGATCTGTCGGGTACACGCCGGTATAGCACGAAGTGCAGAATTTGCCTTCTGCATCGCTTACCGCTCGCCGCAACCCGGACAAAGAGATGTAGCCCAGCGAATCGGCCCCGAGAAATTTGCGAATTTCTTCCGGCGAATTGGAGGAGGCGATCAGCTCCTCACGAGTCGGGGTATCGACGCCGTAATAACACGGCGAAATTGTAGGTGGGCAACTGATGCGCACGTGAACTTCTTTGGCGCCAGCTTCACGCACCATGCGTACAATCTTGCGGCTGGTGGTGCCGCGNNCAGCCCCATGCGAAAAGGAATTTTGGATTCAAGGGCGTAACCAACCGCGGCAGGCACACCGGAGTCGGGCACGGGCACGACGATGTCCGCATCGGCGGGATGCTCTTGCGCAAGCAGGCGGCCTAGAGCTTCGCGGCTTTCGTTCACTG
>PLUJ01000213.1:0-939 GCA_003165455.1 Acidobacteriaceae bacterium
CCCTTGTGAACCAGCGTCACACTTTTCCGCTTAAACTCGATGGCATGAAGAATGGCCATGCGCACGAGTCGCTTGGTTCCACTGACCGAAATCGGCTTGATCCCCACGCCCGAATCCAGCCGAATCTGTTTCTTGCCGCTCTTCAGCATGTCTTTGTTGATGAACTCGATCAGTCGCGCGCACTCCGCCGTTCCCTCTTCCCACTCNNAATTCTCCCGGAAGATAACCACGTCCATGCGCTCCGGATGCTTCACCGGCGATGGCACACCCTTGTAATACTTCACTGGCCGCACGCAGCAATACAGGTCAAGTATCTGCCGCAAAGCTACGTTGAGAGAACGAATTCCACCACCTACCGGCGTGGTCAGCGGACCCTTAATAGCGACCCGAAATTCGCGCATTGCGTCTACCGTGTCATCGGGGAGCCATGTGTCGAATTTTGCTTTAGCCTTCTCGCCCGCAAAAACCTCGTACCACGCCACCGACCGCTTCCCCTTGTATGCCTTTTCCACCGCCGCATCGAACACCCGGCGCGATGCCTTCCAAATATCCCGCCCCGTTCCGTCCCCTTCAATAAACGGGATCACCGGATTATCCGGAACATCGTACTTCCCGTCCGCATAACCAATTTGCTTCCCATTCGACGGTACGGCAACACCGTTATAAGAGCCAGCCATTCCCATGCCTCCGTATAGAGTTCCGCAGCACGAATTACAAAACCTTCAATTATAGAGAATTCGCCGCAACTCGATAGAGTTTTTCCGAAGCGGGCGAAAATACGAAGCTAAGCGGAAGGAAAAGCCGAAAACCCAAATCCCAGGACGCTGCAACCGCTTCGTAGTTCCTAAACTTTCAGAAAAGAATCCGCGTTGATGAGCCACGGATCGCCGCTAATTGCCGCTAATCTCTGCTAATCAAAGATCAGCACCGCGGAGGCGA
>PLUJ01000213.1:989-11338 GCA_003165455.1 Acidobacteriaceae bacterium
TGGTGGCCAGCATTTCCGCCGCGAGTTCTTCAGCGTATTCTCCGGCTGCATCTTCGGTCTGTCCGAAAGAGTGATGCTCGCTGAGATATCCGTACGTATTTTTGTCGGCGGGAATCGCCACGCCAATGGAAGAGGCCAGCAACCGGTGAGCTTCGTGCGTGGAATTCTCAGCCACAACGGCGAACACGACTTCGCCCGGACTAAGGTAGCTCACGCCTTCCTTACGGGTTAGCATCTTGCAATTCGGAGGAAAGATGGNNGTCTTGGGAACCATGTTTTTGCCCAATTCTCTAACCCTCCGACCTTAAAAGGTGATGTGATTGAGAATGCAATTTAACACAAAGGTTTGTATACGAAGTGTGAATTTAACGCGAGAAGAGAAAAAAGCGGGACACACTGGCGCGGTCCCGCTTTTTTAATTGCCCGATCGCTATCCTGGGGGAGGGCCTCGGGCAAAACGGAAATCAATGTATCACATTCCTGCTCTAATGTGTCAACCACTTTTCGAGTTCTAGCTTTTCCGAACAATGATTCGATATCCGCGACACCAGGCGCGCGGAAACTCTCCGCCGGGCCTGGCCAGCAACTCACTACTTGGCAGCCACCGAGCTGACTGTAATAGTGTCCCCGTCTAGCGTGCCAACCACAGTTGCCATCTTGCCCGCCTGCTTGTCCAAGGTCCTTAGGGCAGCCTTGTCTGACGTATCCAGGATGTAAGTTTGATCCCCCACGATCAGGGCGAATTTCGAGCCATGACCCACGCACGCGCGAGTGCATTCGGCCGCGGCCTCGCCTTCCATGTGCTTGCGTCCGCACATTGCGTCGCCTACCTCGCCTGTAAAAGTATGTTTTGCCGCTGCCAGCGCCGTCAGACTCAGAGAAACTGCGGCCAATGAAACTAAGAGCACCGCTCCCCAGCGAATGCTAGGCAATGGGCTAGAACGCGTGTCCATAGACTGGAGTTCGCGTTGGTCGTGAACTCTCCGCCCTTCGGACGATAATACGGTCCTGAGTCGACGCATTTTCCCCATTCCCTCGTGCTTCAAATTTTGGAAATACGCCATATCGATTCGCAATTATTCTCAGACCCGATTCTATTCTTTCAAAACCAAAGCGTCCCGGAAATTTGCAATCGTTTTCGGAAAAGTCACTGTGCAGCCTTTGCCGTATATTGCAGGTCCACATCCACGGTTTTGTCTTTCGCAATGGCCGTCACGTGCGAAGAGACTTCCCAGTCGATGGTGGGTGGCAGCAATTTTCGCGCTTTAGGCAAAAACTCCTTCAGGTAGGACGCATCGTAAACGTCTCCGGGACGAAGTTTCCAGGCAGCGCGCAGCCTCGCCNNGCCTCGAAACGCAAGCTCTCCCATATGAAATAGGGGGCCCTCGGTGACCTCCAAATGGTAGCTCACGGACTGGGCAGCCTGATCATAGGCAGCGTTGGCCTTAATGGCCGCCGTCACATAACCGCGGGTTCCGTAAAGCTGCTGCACCATCCGGAGATCGTCCTCCAGTTGAACCGTATTCGCAGGCTGGCCGGTCTTCGCGTGAAGAAGCGGCTGGAGCGCGTCAGTGGGGATTGCCTTATTTCCTGACCATTCCCAGCCGCTCAGCTTGTATTGAATTCCCGGCGTGATCGACAGCATCACATCAACGTGAGTAATCGCGCGTCGTTCATCCCTCGGATCGTTTGATTCACTCTCTTGCCCATGAACCACTCTCGGTTCTGGCGCAGCGCACGCAGCCTTCAGGTATCCGCGCTCGTGATAGACCGGCATTACATCCCGGTCGATGAATGATGCCAGGACCGCGTGCGAATACTCGCGAGAGGAAAGCCTTTCCGCAGCCGCCTGAAGCTGCGGCAATTCAGATCCTGCTCCGCTAAACTCTACACGATCGATGCGGATCGTGACGTTCGAGACTCTGTAGTCAATCGAATCCAGATGCCCGCTTTTGTCCTCCGTGCGTACGTAGTCAACGTGCCCGGGAATCGCCCCTTCGACCAGCAAAGCCTGCAGCACGTCCGAAACCTGCTCCGGCAACCGGCCATTGGTCGGCAGCTCGCCGTCAAACAGCGGGACGCGCTCATGAATTTTTCGGAGCAACTCCTGGTCGGAAAACCACACGAAGTCCGCGAATCGGGCTGGAACGAACCTGTCCGCATCGCTGACCTGAAAGGCGAGTTTGGTCCCCGCCGACGAGTAAGTAAACGTGTAGGCAATGTCGTTGAAGGCTCCGCTCTCTCCGAGTTGGCGGGAAGCCTTGCGGAACTCATCTTCGTCCGCAACGGTACCCAGCATGAGCCCGCTCGCTGCGCCAATCTCCGGAGACTTAAACCGCTTGCTTCCCGTGGCAGTAATATCGATTAGCTTGCGGTCCGCTGCGGGAATCGATGGCTTGGTCTGGGCCAGAGCTGGACACATTGCCCAGCAGCACAAGAGATTCACAAAGAGCGCGTGCACCCCTTTTGAAACAAGAGCTCTCGTTTGCCGGCCTCCGCGCATGGTCAAATCAAATACTACGGCACCGGCGCACACCCCGCGAAATCATTCATCCCAAGCGCGGGATGCGTCGCAACCCGTACCATGTTCCTTGTTGATGGTTCTCTTGTTGATTGAGCTTCTTTGTTGGACTAAGAATTTACTGCGCGTTGAGATGAGCATCAAGGTTGCTGAGCACGGAAAAACGTCAGCTGGCCTTATTTTTTCAGTTTCTGCTCAATCGCGGAGGTTATTTCCTTAGAATCCGGCGTGACGGCCGGCTCGAAGCGCTGCACCACGTTCCCGTTGCGGTCGATCAGGAACTTGGTGAAGTTCCACTTGATATCGCCCCGGATGCCGGGAGAGGTATCTTTGGTGAGGTAGCCGTAGAGCGGAGTTTGGTCGGACCCTTTGACCGAAATCTTGGAATAAATCGGGAAGGTCACGGAATATTTGCGGGTGCAGAAAGTCTTTATCTCTTCGTTCGTTCCAGGCTCTTGGGAACCGAAATTGTTGGCAGGAAAGCCCAGGATCACGAACCCCTGATCCTTGTACTTCTCGTAGGTCGCCTCCAGCGCACTATATTGCGGCGTGTAGCCGCACTGGCTGGCTACGTTGACCACCAGAACGACTTTGCCTTTGTAATCGGCCAACGGCGCCGGCTTGCCGTCGATGGAGTTCAGCGTGAAGGAGTAAATGCCCGAGGCAGCAAATAACGATCCAGCCATTGTCAGCAAAACTCCAAACGAAAGCCAGCCACGAAGGCGGAAGACCAACTGCAAGAGCGACGTTTTCATAGCACACTCCCAGTTTACCCTTCGGATTATACAGAGAGCCCGCCACCCAGACAGCACGTGCTGCCGTTCAAACCGTGTTGCTCAGAAGCGGCTGCTTACTGCTGTGCTTTACCACTCTTTCTACCATCTTCATCGCTCGGATGGTCTCCGAAGGCCGTGGTGCCTGATGGTCCGTAGCCTCCTGCAGGCCTTCTTCGATGGCATCCATCGCCAGGCATGACCGCTCCAGAACCAGCAAAAGATATTTTAGGGCGATCGGGCGATCGGCAGGATGAATCAGCTCCCACCAACGGCGGATCGACTCCTGTACTTCAACCTCCGATTTCTCACCAACAACGAGGCTATCCACCAACCGGTAAACCTTACTTTTGATTGCTTGATACGAGACGGAGACTTCTTGGGGCATGGGGTTAGGAATGCTAGGAGAACTTGAGCAATCGTCTGTCCAAACCCAACCGCTTCGACTACCCCTTCTTTTGCCCCGTTCGTGGTTCATCCATTCCATGAATGGAAGAAATCGTTTCGGGATATATGAATTCTGGAATTTCCCTGCAGCCTTGGCACACTCAGCTCCATGCCAATACGAATATCCAAGACCAGCTCAACCAGCAGGTTACAATGTTCCGCTCTTCGAAAAACGCAGCCCTTCCAATTGGTGTAATCGCGGCCGCGGAGCGCGGATTGCTAAGAAGTTAAATATGAACCCATGGAGGTTGGATGAGAACTTTAGCGTGGATTTTTGCATTCACTTTTTTGCTGGCCACTTTTACGCATGCGCAGACCCCGGAAGGGTCGGCTGCCTCGCCCGAAAGCCCCACGACTGCCGAAGATCGGATGTTCTTCCCAAAGGATATGTTCTGGGGATGGGCTCAAGTCGACGTAGCTCCTCCGCATAATGAGATTGATCCGAACCTTTGCGCAGGGAATGCCGAACAATACGGAGGAGTAAACGCTCCCTGTAGCATGTTCGCCCGTTACATGCTGTCTGGAATGCTTGAGGTACGTCCCTTCGGTCGCACTGAGTTGCGCCGTTTTATGCTTTTCGGGGCGCCCAGCTTTCTTTTTGGCAAGAATGTCCCACAGACTCTCTATACGTGGTCCCCAGATGCCATCGGCGTCGAGCATTCCTGGGGTTTCGGTATTTACATCGGCAAGGGTTTTGAGTTTCGCGCTACGCAACATTTCCTGTTTGACCGCTTGGGAGCGCGAGACAAGAATCTCGGCACGGCCGACTTAGGCAATAACGGACCCTGGGGACGATACTTCGCTATGGGCGTGCGCAAGACTTTCGGGACAAGGAGATGGTAAAAGCACTTTCGAGCATCGAGCTCAGCTCGCGTCCGCGTCCGAGGTTGACGAGTCCGTCAAAGCAAACTCCAGCTTTCCAGCCGGACCGAAGGCTTCGGCGTCCTCTGAAGCAATCCGGTTCCGGCTTCGTCGGTAAAGGGGAGCTAGGATGCTGTTCTCAAGCACAGTCTCCTCCGCCTGCACCCAGTCCCGCAGGGCGTGGCCATCCTCTTGCCCGCGCTGATCGTAAATGTGCTGCGCGTGCATCCTGACTTTTCTTTCCAGCAGCTCTGTCATGAGCTCCTGCTGCTTCTTCCTGCGCGTTTCACTATCCACAACGACTCCTTAACTGTTCAAAGAAACGGATCTTATACCCCCATGATACTGGAAAGATGTTAATAAAAGGTTACATCCGGAAGGTTGGATGGTTACCAAAGTATAATCATATCACCAAGGGGTGAATCCGGAGCGAAAAACCGGCAATTAGTCGTCATTAAACACTTTATTTTCAAATACATGATATGTATTCATTTATTTTTTGACCGTTGCAGCCTTCGATTTGCTGACCTTGCTTCCCTTCCTATCCAAGCGCTCGAAAACCGCCGCTACAATCAAAGGCAGTCCCACAGTGGCATCCACAAAAACCTCGCCAAATCTGCCCCCCTCCGCCGGAGGCACGAACTTTCCCCACGACACCGCCTCGCTATAAGGACTGCCCGACAATCCGCCCCAATAAACCGGCTCCGGACAAATCCGCAGCCCATAGTGATAACGCTTCAGCGGAACATTCTCCCCCAGTCTCCGGTGCCGCAATTCGCAGAACGGACCAAACTGCTGCGACCAGTTCCGCGGCACTCCGCCGCCGATGGTTAGAATGCCCAGCTTTTTCTGCCGCAGCAACGTCGCGGCAAAGTGCTCCAGATCCTCAAAAGGATCGAAGCGAATCTTGTGCCTTCCCGTGGACTCCCGCAGACGATTGTTCAGCGCCGTATCCAAACCCATCTCCGAATCGCTGAATGCCGGCACAAACACCGGCACTCCCATCTGATGCGCAGACTTCAGAATTCCGCGCTGTTCACCGGCGTGCTTCGCCAGATACGCTCCGATTGCGTGATTTAACTTATACGAGCACATCGTTTCGCTATGGTCCCAGCCCTCCAGCACCGCCGACATCACTTCTTCCACATCGTCAAGATTCTGCTCAGGCTCCAGCGTGTCATACACGCGGTTGTATCCCTGTTCGTAGAGTTCCTCGTCACTCACTTCCGGATTGTGCCGATAGTGCGCGCGCCCTGTCGCCTCCACCAGTCCATGCGCCATCAGCGCCCCAGTCGAAACTACCGCGTTGATGATTCCGCGATCGATCAACTCGGTCACGATCAGGCCCTGCTTGGCCACAGTCATGGCGCCCGAGAGCGTCATCACCACGAAACAATCTTCATCCCGCGCCATCGCCTCCAGCACATCGGCGGCTTCGCCGAGCTGCCGCCCGGTGAAAGCGGTCTTCGACATAGCTCGCACCAGATCGTCAATCGACTTCACTTTCGTCAAATCCAGCGGCTCCAGCGGAATCAGCTTGTCTTCAATCGGATTGTGCAACTTGCGCTCGATTCCCTCGCCTTGATGCCCGGCGCCCGCGTGCGGCTTCGCCGCTGAATGCCCGTCTCTATAATGCCCGTCCTTATTATGATGATTGTTGTTTTTCAAAAAAATCACCTCCCACGGCAATTCGGATATGCCGCATCAATTACTTTACAGGATGAAAGTTAGAGGATGCCATCATCGTGCTCGGCGCTTCGCCCTGACGCAAATGCTATATTGATCGGCAAGGAAGAGATCGCGTGCCCCCTGACAAATTCCGCGTAGCCCTGGTACAAATGTCCTGCGGCCCTGATCCCGACCAAAATCTTGCGAAAGCTCTGGAACGCGTTGCCGACGCGGCTGGACGCGGCGCCCAGGTCGTCTGCCTCCCGGAACTTTTCCAGACACAATATTTCTGCCAGCGCGAAGATCATGCGCTCTTCGATCTCGCCGAACCGATTCCTGGTCCGTCTTCTGGCAAACTTGCCGCGACCGCGAAACAGCACGGAGTCGTGCTGATTGCATCTCTCTTCGAGAAGCGCGCTCCCGGCATCTANNATGCACATCCCCGACGACCCGCTCTACTACGAAAAGTTTTACTTCACCCCCGGCGACCTCGGATTCCGCGCGCTCGACACCAGCGCCGGACGCCTGGGTACCCTGGTCTGCTGGGATCAGTGGTTCCCCGAAGGCGCTCGCCTGACCGCTCTGCAAGGCGCAACCGTGCTCTTCTATCCCACCGCGATCGGCTGGCATCCCTCCGAGAAGGAGGAGTTCGGCGTAGCCCAGCACGACGCCTGGCGCACCATCCAGCGAGCCCATGCCATTGCCAACGGAGTTTACGTCGCCGTCGTGAATCGTGTCGGATTCGAGACAGGGAATGTACGCGGCAAATCCGCCCCTGGCCACGGTCTCGAATTCTGGGGCGCGTCCTTCTTCTGCGATCCCTTTGGACGCGTCATCGCCGAGGCCTCCCATGACCACGAAGAGATTCTCATTGGTGATGTTGACTTGAAAACCCTTGAAGACATTCGCCGCAATTGGCCTTTTCTGCGCGACCGTCGCATCGACGCCTACGCGCCAATTACCAATCGCCTGCTGGATAAAAGGTAAAATCGGGCCAGTAGTGTAATCGTCTGTGGCTGTTGAAAAACTCATTCACCAGAAAATTGTCGAAAACACTTTGCATATAGGAAGCCCTGCAAAACGGCTTTCTCTGTTCGGTTAGACATTTTCTATCCCCCAAATTCTTGCTGTTTTTAAGAAAATGGACTTTTTCAACAGCCACGCCTGTTAGCCACAGTTGACAGTGGCAACTTTCGGTTTTCCCGTTAGAACGCGCGCCCCAATCCTCTATTCCGCTCCACTCCGATCACTGAGGGCGCGCCTCCGAAAAGCACTAACGTGATTCGCCCCGTAAGGAGCGATTTACGACATACTCGATCCGGATCACATAGACCCGTCGTTTGACTCTAACGGCCAAGAGCGTCAAGTTTTTCTTGAGTGGATGGGCAAACTGCGGCAATAATGGTCCAGCCGTGACGAGATTATTTCAGGCCATCGACCAAGTATAGGTCAGATAGCATGCGGCGATAGCCGTAGACGTAGGCCTTGCCGTCGGGCGTTGGCAGAATGGGCCCGACAAGCTCGACGCCGGCAGGATCGGGAGGCATGAGTTGCTTCCACAACGTCCTTTGGCCGGTTTCGACATTTAGGCGGTAAACTTTGGCGGGCAGGTCGCTGGGCCGATACACGTAGAGGCCCGTCGAATTTGACGTCCAGCCTACGGGAACTTCCCCACCCTCTAGGCCTTTAATGGGCTGAGGCTCGCCCGCGGGAATGGGATAAAGGTATCCCTTGCCGTCCGGCCCAACCGCCGCTACTTGCTTGCCGCTGAGCGATAGCGAAAACGTGATTGCGTCAGTCCCTTCCGGGCTGACAGCCTGTGGGGTTCCACCGTCGAGGCTTTGCACGTAAAGCCGTCCGCCTTTTCCTGCTTCGCTGGCCGAGAGCAAAAAACGCTTGCCGTCGGGGAACCATGACGCACGCGCATTATTGATTTGACCAAGCGCGCTGTGCGGCAACACTCGGGATTCGCCGGCCTTGGTTGGTAATAGAAAAAGATCGGTCAATGAATCCACGTGAGTACACAAGACCCACTTCTCGTCCGGGGACAAAGCCAGTGGCGCACCGTCGCCCAGACGTACGGCCGGAGAACCGTCGGCCTTTCTTAAGTAAACCGCGTAACTTGGCCCCCCACCTTCACCCTGCTCAACAAACAGGAGCGTGTTGCCGTCCACGGAGGTGCTCACCGGATAAGACCAGTCCAGCCAGGTGTAGTCCCGCTCCGCGGTTGCGCCAGGCGCCAGCACCGTCATTCCGCGACGCCAGTTGTCCCGCGTCAGCAGCACACGCCCGTCATGCCAGGTATCCTGCAGGCTCAAATCGGCGGGAACTCGCGCCACCATTCGCTCCGCGCCCGACAAGGTCACGGCATAAAGGGCGCGGTCCAATCCCACCTTAGCGGCGGTGAACCAGATCTCATCACCGTTGGGAGACCAAGCCAACCCGACGGCGCCGCCGGGCTGTTGACTGGAAACATTCCGCTCGTGTCCGGACAGATCCACAACCGCGACCGAACCGATCGTGTCACCTTCGAGCGGGTGATCGATAAAAGCGATCAGGTCGCCGTGGGGAGAGATGCGCGGGTTGCTGATCCAACCGCCGGTTTCGTAAAGCACCTTTCCAATGGGATATTCCAGGCGAATGCGGCCGCCGACCTCTCGCACGACCGCGAGGTTGCTTCCATCCGGAGACCAGTCGGCCCACTGGACATTGTCCAGGACTTCCCGTGGCGCGCCACCCACCTGCGGCACCCGGGCTAGCGTGCCGGTGTGATACATCGATTTCACTTGCCGGCTGTTGAGCAGCACCGCCATCTCTCCGGCGCGCGAAACTGCCAGAATCTCGGTGCCAGCCAGTCCCAGTGACCGCGACTCCGGGCTTTCCGGACGGGTGCTGAAAACCTCGACCGGCCCGCCCTCCCAAGCGGCGCTGTAAATCACGGTCTGGCCATCAGGAGCCAGCCTCGCCATGCGAATGGTCCCCCGGCGATAGGTGAGCAGGTGGTAAGTGGCTGACGGCGTCTGTGACGTCTTTCGTCCGAGCCAGAAAGCGGGGACCAACCCTACCAGCAGCAGCACCGTTGCGGCGGCGACCATCCAACGGGCAGGAACGCTTCTACCCGGGGCCGCGGCGTGGGATGCAGACTCACTCGAAACTGTTGCGCTCGTGGATGAACCAGACGCTCGGGAAGCAACTCCCGCACCGCGCGCTGACTCCATCTCGCGCTTCAGGCGCTTGAGATCGCCGCGCATTTCGGCAGCAGTCTGGTAACGAATCTCCAGGTCTTTGTCCAGCGCCTTGTTGATGATCTCATCCAGTTTGGGAGGCAGGGCCGGGTTCAAAGTGGACGGAGGAGTTGGCATGCTGTCGAGAATGGCGTGGAAAATTACCGCTGAGGTGTTTCCGTCGAACGCTCTCCGGCCCGTGGCCATCTCATAAAGCACAACACCTAGCGAGAACAGGTCTGTACGCGCGTCCAGTTCTTCTCCTCGGGCTTGCTCGGGCGACATGTAAGCCACCGTGCCTACGGCCGAGCCCGGGCTGGTGAGCTGCTCTTGGTCAAGCGCTGTCGCCGTGGCATCCACGGCCTGCTTGCGGCTACCGCTCAATTTAGCAAGGCCGAAGTCCAATATCTTCACTTGGCCGCGCTTGCTTAAGAAAATGTTGGCGGGTTTCACGTCTCGATGGATGATGCCTTTGGCGTGGGCTGCGTCCAGAGCGTCGGCAATCTGGATGCCGAGATCGAGCACCGAATCGACTTTCAGCGCTTTACCTTCGATATAGTGCTTCAGCGTTTCGCCCTCTAGCAATTCCATGGCAATGAACGCTTGGCCACCTTCTTCCTCGATGTCGTAGATGGTGCAGATATTGGGATGATTGAGCGCCGAGGCAGTCTGAGCTTCACGGCGGAAGCGGCTGAGCGCCTGGGTATCTTGAGCAACCTCATCTGGCAAGAATTTCAGCGCCACAAAGCGGCGCAGACGAGTGTCCTCAGCCTTGTAGACTACACCCATCCCGCCGCCCCCAAGTTTTTCTACGATGCGGTAGTGCGAGATGCTCTGGCCGATCATCAGGGGCAA
>PLUJ01000007.1:0-822 GCA_003165455.1 Acidobacteriaceae bacterium
TGGATCGGGCCAAGGATGCGGTTGTTGAATTTTTCAAGACCGCAAATCCGCAAGACGAGTTTTTCATGATCACTTTCTCAGACGAGCCTGAGATCGTGAGCGACTTCACCAGTTCTGTTGAAGATATTCAAGGAAAGCTTGTCTTCACTGTGCCGCGAAGACGGACCGCCCTTCTGGATGCGATCTATATGGGTGTCACCAAGATGAGGCAAGCCAAGTATGCCAAGAAGGCGCTACTCATCATCTCTGACGGCGGAGATAATCACAGCCGCTATACCGAAAATGAAATCAAAGCTTTGGTTAAAGAAGCGGACGNNGGATAATGGTTTATGCCATTGGGATTTATGATCGCTCCTTTGCGACGGAAGAAGAGCGCTTGGGCCCCGCACTTCTGGGAGAAATCGCCGAATTGTCCGGCGGACGGGCTTTTACAGTCGACAATCCAAACGATTTGGCGGATGTGGCGACTAAGATTGGGGTCGAGTTGAGAAACCAGTATGTATTAGGCTACCGTCCCCAAAATATTCAGCGCGACGGCAAATGGCGTAAGATCANNCGCCGAAAGGATTGCCGCCACTGCGTGTGTATGCCAGAACCGGTTATTACGCCCCAGAACAGTAAGAAGGGCGCGGCCTCTACTTTCTTTTTGAGATGTGCAATTGCCGTTTTGATCTCCGTCCTGGGGCTACCTTTGGCTGGGCGCGCGGACCAGCCTCCTTCGAAAACAAACCAGCCACAACAGTCCGGCACAACGCCAAATCAAGATGCGCAGAGCCCCCAGGACAACGGGACATTCGTTATCCGCAAGGATGTCGACGAAGT
>PLUJ01000007.1:841-2904 GCA_003165455.1 Acidobacteriaceae bacterium
GCGCTGGGAATTCTGATCGATAACTCGGGCTCGATGCGGGAGAAGCGCGCCAAGGTTAACGCGGCGGCACTGAATCTGGTGAGGTCGAGCAACCCACAGGACGAAGTATTCGTCGTTAATTTTAATGACGAATATTATCTCGATCAGGACTTCACCAACGATCTGTTGAAGCTGAAAGAAGCGCTGGAAAAGATCGATGCTCGAGGGGGGACGGCGCTTTACGAGGCCCTGGTTGCTTCTGCAGAGAATTTCAAAAACGCCAAACTCGAACGAAAAGTTCTATTTGTAGTGACGGACGGAGAGGACAACGCCAGCCGCGAAACGCTTGAGCAAGCTGTGAAGCAACTGCAACAGGAGAATGGTCCTTCGGTTTATGCAATTGGGCTTCTGGGCGACGAGGAACATCCCAAACGCGCCAAGCGAGCGCTTGAAATCATTGCCCAGCGAACCGGGGGGCTCGCATTTTTCCCGAAAACGCTGGATGAAGTGGATGAGATCAGCCGACAGGTAGCGCACGACATTCGCAACCAATACACCATCGGATACAAGCCGACCACTCCCAAAAGCAGTGGTGGATTCCGCACCATCCGCGTGGAAGCGAAAGCCAAGGGTCACGGAAAGCTGATGGTTAGGACCAAGAGCGGCTATTACGCAGGCGTGTCGTTATCAAAATAGTGGCAGTGGGAATACCTGTGGGTTAGTACCTTCTTAACATCAGGAAACTGAGGTAACCGGTTCAAGTCGTTCCGCAGCGCCCGCTGCATTGACGATTGCGGACTTTCCGCCTTACCCTGTAGGCTGCAAACTTGGCTTGTTTTTGGGGAAAAACGAGCGAATGTACACAGTCTGTACACTGAAAAATGGACGTTTTAGAAATTCAGTATTAGGCGGTATGAAGCTCTTTACCCGCCATGCCTGTGGCTGCAAACACCGAAAAGACCGAAATTATAACCGCTGCGCCTGCCCGATCTGGGTCTACGACCCCGACCTCCAGAGGGGTAAGCAACGGTATTCTGCTGGCACAAATGATTGGGACGAGGCGATGCGAACCGCCAATAAGATTCAGCAAACTCCCGCTCGGATTAAGAAGAATAGAGACCTCAACATCGTGCACGCGGTTGAAATGTACCTCGTGAAACGCTCCAAAAAGGCAAAGCACGCTGATGGTGCTCCGTATCCCGACCGCTGGCTTTTGCGGGACGGCTCCAAGCGCCAGCCGAGCCTCCTGCAATGGGCAGCAGAAAACGGCTTTGAAAAACTGGAGGACATCACATCAATTGATGTGGAGCAATGGAGGAACAGTTGGGTATTCAGGGAAGGTTCATATTCACTGAAAATTAATAATCATGTCATCAAGGCGTTTTTCACTTGGGCGGTTAGATTTNNAAGATTTGATCTTTTGGAAAAGAACCCCTTTGACAAACTGGACAAACTGAAGATAGTTCCAGTTCCCACGCTCCCTCTCACCACTGAAGAATATGCAAAGATGCTCGCTCGCGTTCCGGAGGCGTGTGGTCGGCACGCGGACACGGTCACCACCTTAATCTGGCTGATGCGTTGGAGCGGATTGTCCATTTTGGATGCGTGCTCCCTTCGGCGGGATCGGTTGGATGCCCAGAATCGGTTGCAGACCCATAGGCAAAAAACTGGCGAGTTCGTACATGTTAAACTCCCCAATTTCGTTGCCGATGCCTTGCGTGCTCACAAGAATGGCTTGGAGACTCGGTACTTTTTTTGGGATGGGCGCACCGATCAAAAAGCAAATTCTCGGGTTAAAGCAACATGGATTCGGAAGGTGTACGACAAGGCCGGAATCACGCCTCGGGGATGTCATAGGTTCCGAGACACTTTTGCGGTGGAATTTCTCAATTCTGGTGGAACCATTGAAAACCTAGCAATGCTTATGGGTCACAGCAAAATTGCCACGACGCAGGAGCACTATATGCCTTGGGTGAAATCTAGGCAGAAGGTTCTAGATGATGCGGTGGACCAGTCCATTGCCGTCCAACTCGCTAGCCAGCGGTATGCAATAACGACGATCAGCACGGCTGTAAATTGATAGG
>PLUJ01000097.1 GCA_003165455.1 Acidobacteriaceae bacterium
GGCGGGCCTCGATCGCTTTTTCGGTAGAAGTCACGCTCGGAGGTGAGATGCAGATTCTATCAAGTAGATTGCCGAGAGAAACCAATCGGAATTATAGAGCGGGATGCCCCGTTTCGCCAGCATCATCGAGCTAATTCTGTTGAATAGACTCTCAACTCCACAGCCTGGTCGCGTAGTCGGTCATGGTGAGGCCCAGCAATAAGAGCAGGAAGAAGAGTGCGGCAACAATCACCAGTTTGGTGAGTTTTTCGCTTGCGTGCCATACGTGCATGAAAAAGAGCGCGACCAATGTTGCTTTTACAGTGGCAATCGTGAGGGCCACGGCGGCATTGAACGGATCGAGGTCCACCGCCGCGACTCTATACGTAAGGTAGGTCAGAAACAGCAAAGTGATCCAGATACCGAAATACATCTTCAATGGCGACGATTTTGCATGTTCCGACATAACAATCCTCGGGTGCGGCCTTACGCGTGACGGTCAATCAGATAGAGCAAGGGAAACAAATAAATCCAAATGATATCGACGAAATGCCAGTAGAGTCCGCCGATCTCGATCGGAGTATGCCACTGTGGGCTGAATCGCCCCTTCCATGACATGGTGAGCAGCCAGGCAAAAATGCCCAGACCGACAATCATATGCAGCGCGTGGATGCCGGTCATGACGAAGTAGAGCGCGAAAAAAATCTGAGCATGGCGGGGATTCGCGTATTCCCCCGGATGGCCCGGAACCGGCACGTTCTCAAAGCTGAAAGATACGCCGGGCACGTGGTGCTCTTCAAACTTGTCTCGATACTCTTTCCCCTTAATGCCCAAGAAGGCGAGGCCAAAGATCATGGTGAGGATCAGGCTGCCGATTAAGAGCGTACGGCGAGCGGTCTGCGCCGCCCAAACCGCCAGCACAACGGTCAAGCTGCTGCAGATAAGGACAGCCGTGTTGGTTGCTCCAAGACCCGCGTCCATCGACTTGCTGGCAGCTGCGAAAGAAGGGAAGTACCATCGCCGGTAAACCAGGTAGGCGCAGAACAAACCGCCGAAGAACATGATCTCCGTAGCCAGGAAAACCCACATTCCCAGGCTGGCGGCGTCCCGCTGCTGCTCCGGAGCGGCAAAGTGGTGCAGCAGCGCGGGATTATGCGCAGCGTGAGCTTCGCCGTGATGTTCGTGAACCGCGGTCAGGCCGTCGGCGCCGGCTTCATTTTGCAACTGGGACCTCCTCTTTGTGAGGCGCGTCCAACTCGTCGTAGTTGTAAGCTTCCCAGGTCACCACTGGCTCCTCGTCAAAGTTGAAAGTGGGTGGCGGCGAAGCAG
Organism: Acidobacteriaceae bacterium; assembly: GCA_003165455.1. Classification (GTDB taxonomy): domain Bacteria; phylum Acidobacteriota; class Terriglobia; order Terriglobales; family Acidobacteriaceae; genus Sulfotelmatobacter. The sequence continues at coordinate 1,309 of PLUJ01000097.1, forward strand.
TCTTCCATTCCAACCCAGCAGCGTTCCACGGATTCTCCGACGCAGGTTTTCCACGTCGCATGGACCATAGCAAATAAACCATCGGTAGAAGATACCCGACGCCAAGGATGGTCGCGCCTGCCGTCGACATTACATTCAATATCTGAAATTCCGGCATGTGGCTGTAATCGTAATAACGCCTCGGCATACCCATGTATCCCAGTAAAAACTGCGGAAAGAATGTGAGATTGAATCCGATGAAAACAATCAACGCGGCCAGACGCGCCCAGCCTTCCGGGTACAGCCTGCCCGATATTTTCGGCCACCAGAAGTGAATTCCGCCAAGATACCCCATCACCGCTCCTCCCACCATTATGTAGTGGAAGTGTGCCACCACGAAGTAAGTGTCGGTGACGTGGACATCGATGCCGAGAGCCGACAGAAATAATCCGGTCAAGCCGCCAATGGTAAATAGTCCGAGAAATCCGAAGGCGTAAAGCATCGGCGCGTCATAGTGGATGGACCCTTTATAAAGAGTCGCAGTCCAGTTGAAAACTTTGATAGCCGAAGGCAAAGCTACTGCATAGCTCAGGAACGAGAAAACCAACGCGGAATACACGGAGATTCCGGCTACGAACATGTGATGAGCCCACACCAGAAAACCGAAGACGGCAATCGCGATAGACGAAAACGCCACGAAATGATATCCAAAGATGCGCTTGCGCGAGAAGCAGGCAATGATCTCGGTAATCACCCCCATCGATGGCAAAATCATGATGTAGACGGCGGGATGGGAATAGAACCAGAACAGATGCTGGAATAGAAGCGGATCGCCGCCCAGCTTCGGGTCGAAAATCCCAAGGTGCAAGGCACGTTCGGCGGCCACCAACACGATGGTGATGGCAATCACTGGAGTGCCAAGAAGCTGAATGATGCTGGTGGCGTAATGCGCCCAGATAAATAAAGGAAGACGCGACCAGGTCATGCCCGGTGCGCGCATACGGTGAATGGTGACGACGAAGTTCAATCCCGTCAGGATGGAAGAAAATCCGGCGATGAAGATAGCGATGCCAGCTTCAACAATTTTTGTGTTCGTAAACCCCGTGCTGAACGGGGTATAGAAAGTCCATCCGGTGTCGACGCCGCCCGTCAGCATGCAGTGCATCATCAGCGCGCCACCGATGATGTAGAGATACCAACTCAGCAGGTTGATGCGGGGAAATGCCAGGTCTTTCGCCCCAATCATCATCGGCACAAGAAAATTTCCCAGCACGGCTGGAATGGAAGGGATAAGGAAGAAGAAGACCATCACCATGCCGTGCATGGTGAAAAGCTTGTTGTAAGTATCGGCTTGAACCAGATCGCCCGCCGGAGTGAGAAGCTCCAGTCGGATCAGAAGCGCAAAGAAGCCGCCAATAAAGAAAAAGAAGGTAATCGAGAGAAGATACAGAAGTGCGATACGTTTGTGGTCGGTGGTCATCAGCCATGACCAAGCCCCATATTTTTCGTTCAGGTAATTCTTTTGTTCCGCCGCTTCTGGAAATACAGGCTGAGGAATCATGGGATGAGGAATCGTTGGTTGCATACTTATTGCACCTTACTCCCGCTCGGTAACGGCGGAGTTTGCCCTTCGGTATCGGATGAATCTCCCGAAACGGCTCGATTGGCGCTGGTCTTCGCGCCATTTATCGGTTTCGAGAGCGAAATCGCCTTAATATACGCCACCAAGTCGTTCACCTGCTCTTCACTCACCAGGCCCTGGAAGGTGGGCATAATCGGCTGGAATCCCTTTACCCGCTTCGAGCCAGGATCCAGAATCGATTCGCGAAGATAATTTTCGTCGGCGGTGACTGTTCGGCCGTCATCGAGTTGAACCGGCTTCCCGAAAACCCCTTGCAAGTTCGGTCCGCGGCCCTGGGTATCGGACCGATGACAGGTGGAGCAGCCGAGTTCGGCAAAAATCTTTTCGCCGCTCGCCGAGAGCGGACCGGTGGAAGCGCCGTTCATCCACGCTTCATAGTCCGCCGGCTGCTGCACCACAATGGAACCCACCATGCCCGAGTGCTGGGTTCCGCAATATTCGGCGCAGAATAGATGGTAGACGCCAGGCTTCGTGGCGCGAAACCATTCGACGGTATAGCGGCCTGGCAGCACGTCCTGTTTAATGCGAAACGCGGGGATATAGAAACTGTGAATCACGTCCTGCGAGGTCATGATCAATTTAACGTCGCGGCCTACCGGAACGTGCAGTTCATTAATTTCGCGCTGGCCTTCCGCATGTTCCACCTTCCACATCCACTGCTTCGCCACCACGTAGACTTCGGCCGCGTCGGCGGGAGGCGTGCGCTCCTGGAAGAAGACAAAAGCGCCCCAGCCGAAGATGGCCATAAAGATCAGGAATGGAATGGCGCTCCAGGTAATCTCAAGCGCATTGGAACCTTCAATCTGCTCCGCCCGCACTCCCGGCCGGTGCCGAAAGCGGGCGGCAAAAAAGGCGACGCAAGCAAACACCAGCAAAGCCATCGCCCCGGTTACGAGGAGAAGGAAAATATACAGCGCATCCACGCGGCTCGCCATGGTGGAAGCCTGGTCCGGCCATAATGGAAAATTATTCAGCATACCGTGTCTTCGTTGCCGGCTTCCTTGTTGCCGAGTGCGTCACCGAACGATCCAGCCTCCAGAGGACAAAAAATAAACCACCCAGCAGCAGAATGGTCACCGCCGCCCCGAGGCGCAAAATGTTTGCCACCATCGCTCCATACTTCCCGGTCTGCGGATCGTAGTGATAGCAATAGAGCAGGACGACATCGACCGCATTGCCGATCTTGCCTTGCGATGCCTCGACCAACCCCATCCGCAAATCTTTCGGCGGAAAGTCCACGCCGTAGAAGTAACGCGAGATGCGGCCTTGCGGAGTCAACAGCATAATGGCCGTGGCATGAGCGTACTGATTGCTTTTTTCGTCGTACTGATACTGGAAGCCGACGGTCTTCGTTAGAGCGTCAATCGATTGGGCTTGGCCGGTAAGAAAATGCCATCCCGCTGCGGCATTGGGGCGCCCGTAGCGTTTTACGTAGTCCGCCTTCTTGGCGGCAGCCATCGCCGGAGTCTCCCGAGGGTCGAAGCTCACGGTAATGACGTCGAATTCATTGCCCACGTCGAACTTGACTAGCCGCATTGCACTGGAAAGCCCGGCCAGAGCCTCACCGCATAGCATTGTGCAGTTGTAGTAGACGAGGTTCAGGATCAGCGGCTTGCGGCCCAAGTAGTCGCCCAGTTTGACGCTCTTCCCAGTCTCATCCACGAATGTGAGGTCCGGAGAAACCTGGGCGTCCAGATGCTGTTCAATGCCAACATTTTGCAGCCGAGGCGGACGCGTGTTCGCGGGCGGTGACATGACGCCATTATTCATCTGCGCCGCAGCCGATATCGAAAGCAGCGCCAACAGCAAATATCGTGCGACAAACGAATTGTGTTTCTTACTGCTCACTTCATTTCACCTTTTCTTGGTCCAGTTGCCTTCGTTGCCGGAGAAGAACCGCTCGTTCCCTCGTCTTCAGCGCCCTTGTCGCCGGTTTCCTGCGGACGTACCGGAAGCCCGCGCTGCACTAATAAATCCATGGCTCGTTCAATGGGAATGCGGACGGTGCCGGCATTTTCGTCGACCCAGCCATAACTGTAGAGCGTGTTGTCCTGCTGCAAGCGAATGTCATTCAACTGACCGCGCTCATCTTCCTCCAGCCGTGGGCTCGGGAAGGCGGTCTGCGGATATCCCGGAGGAATGTGGAGAGTATCCTGGGGAACGTTCGTGATCAGCGGATTCACCTCAGGCTGCGACGCGCGAACCCGATGATCGAGAAATGTATAAAGTCCCCTCAGCCCGACCATGCATAACGACGTGGCCACACCCAGAACAAGCAGAAAGTAAAGGATATTTTTTGGGCCTAGGTCTTGATGTTCATAGTTGCCGTGGCCAAACGGACCTTCTCCGCCGTTGTTCCCGTGTTTTGTGGTCTCGTCAGTCATTCCTTATCACTTATCACTCTTCATTCAACTCATTGCTCAAAAACTAGTTCGTACCCGGTAGTTTCTCGTTGTTGATTCCTATTCATGCGCTGGCTGCAAAACCTCATGAGCATCCTGGTCATACGCCGGAAGCAGCGGCAGCGATGCGAGGTTGCGAAAGAAATACCAAAGCCAGATTCCTCCCATCGCGATCGGCACAACGATGTCGGAAACGGTGATTGCGAAATTCTTCGAGAAATTCGGCTCAATGATCCAGAACAAGTCCACGTAGCACATGAAGATCAGCAGCACCGCGACCCAAACTAAGTGCCGGATATTGCGCTTTAACGATCTCGACAACAGTGTGGCAAACGGAAAGGCAAAGTGGAACAGGACCAGGCTCAAGGCCACGTATCCCCAGCCGTTATTGATCCTCTTCAGATAGAAAGTAATTTCCGCCGGCAGGTCGCCCGCCCAGATGATGAGCCATTGCGAGAAGGAGAAATAGGCCCNNTGAGCATCCACTTGCCGTGGTCATGAACAAACGACGGCTTCAACAGCTCCGACATCGGCTTGTAGTCGAAAAGGATGCGCTCGACGATCACGGCGAGACACATGGCGGAAAGAATCTCGCCGATGAGGACGATGAGGCCAAAAATGGTTGAGATCCACGTAGGATCAAGCGACATCACCCAATCGATGGNNAAAGGATAAGCCCCGGTCCGCTAACCGCTTTGAATCGCTCGCTGTTCTTGGGAGCGTTCTTATGGTCGGTCTGCTTGGACCATCGGGAGAGCAGAAACGAGAGAACGTTCCAGATGGCAAAATAAATGACGGCTCGAATCAGGTAGCCGGAAAAATTCAGATAGCTCTGTTTGATGAAGCTATGCTTTTCGAGGTGTTCGCGTATGTGCGGATCCTGAATGGCATCGAGCGGCATGATCCAGGGATAAACCCGGTGCTGCCATACCGCGATAATCATCGGAATGAACAGTATTGAGAGCAACGGAATCGTTCGCATGGCCGCGCCCAGGATGCGTCGAATAACCGTGCCCCAGCCGCCGCCGGTAAGGTGCCGGATCATCACAATCGCCATGCAGCCAAGCGACACGCCGAGCCAGCACATGAACCCAAGCAGATAGCCGCGATAGAACTCGTCAGGACGTAGGAATGCGAGAACAACGGAGCCCAAGGCGAACACAACCCCGACCACCAACGACCTCTGGCCGATTTTCTTTACGATTGGCGGCGCCGATAGATCGAGAAGAAGAGTACCGGCGCTCATGGTTGCTCCTCTAACTTGGGAGTCGAGGCTGGGGCGACGATCGGCAGGGTTGCTCCGGAAGCGTCCACGCCCTTCATTTTAGGCGGCCGCGATGGAATCGCCTGCCCAGCCGGAACATCGGCACGGATCGCATCCTGGCTCAACTGCAAAGCACGGATGTAGGCCACAATCGCCCAGCGGTCCCGCGGGGTGACTTGCGAAGAGTAGTCGAGCATAATGCCGAAGCCGTTGGTCATCACGTCGAAGAAGTGGCCGAGCGGGGCTTTTTGCAGGCGCGGAATGTGGTACGACGGCGGACGGCGAGAGAATCCGCGCGTCGGGATGAAACCATTGCCGTCTCCGAGCGGCGAATGACACGGAGAGCAATAAATATCGAAACGCTCGCGGCCCCGCTCTAACACTTCCTTGGTAATCGGAAACGGCATGTAGTCGCCGTCGTTGTTGCCAATCTTGCCAGTATAGAAGTAGGTATCCGCGCGCAGATCACCGCGGGCAACCGTGCCTTCAACCAGCGGGCGAGCTCCGCGATGGTCGGCAAAAAAATTACTCTCGGCCAGCGGGTTGAGCCGCGGCTGCACCTGCATGTCGAGCCGGCATGCGGAAAGCAGGCCGACGGCGGCGAGCGCTGCGGCAAATGAGACTTGGCGAAGGCGGACCATTCTAGCTGGGCACCTCCGA
>PLUJ01000110.1:0-9005 GCA_003165455.1 Acidobacteriaceae bacterium
GGGCTTTGAAGGCAGGCCATTCCTCGACGGGGCCAGATGCGAGATAGCGACGCACCATGCGGATCGCCATAGTGGAATCGCGACCGCTGCTGAACAACAAGTCGGCAGCGTCCGTTAATGCGGCGGGGCGATCCAGCGGGCGGGATTCCATGGTGTGCAGGGCCTGTTGCATGTCATCGAGGCGGCCAATGCGTTTGTAGAAACCGGCAAGGCTCACCCAGGCACGTGCGCCGCCGTGGCTGGACTGGATCGAGGCCCGATAATCCTGTTCCGCAACCGCATTATTCTTCTTCTTTTGGGCGATGCGAGCCTTAACCCAGTCCGCCATCGCGGGATTGAGCGACTGGAGAATGGCGGCTTGAGCGAGAGCTTTATCCTCACCTCCGCCAACCACGCCTGGAGCTTCCAGATAAAATTCGGCGAGGTCGGTGTGGGCCTCCCAATTCTTGGGGTCGAATTCGACGGCGCTTTCGAATTGTGTGCGAACTTTTTTTGCCAATCCTGCGGCCTTTATAAAACTGACGTGCGCCGCTTTCTCCCCGTAGATTCGTCCTAACCACAGATGGTAGAGACCGTTGGTTGGTGCGANNCTCGCAGTCGGGAATCCCGGCGTCCCAATTATCCAGATCAAAGTATGCGCGGCATAGAAGGTTGTAGGTTTCGGCGCTGGGCTGGGTCTGGATTTGCCGGTCGAGAGTTTGGATGGCCTCGTCGACTTTGCCAGCAGCGAGAAGGTCTTCTGGAGAGTCTAGTCCCGCGGCGACGGACGAGAGGCGAGTGGAAATAAGAAAAATAAAAATGAAGAGGACCAAGAAAATTGATTGGAGGACAGAAGGTCTAAGTGCTACAAGCGTTGCAAAAGATTTTCTCGCAGAGCGGAAATGCAACGCCTCGAAAGATGAAGCGCTTGCGGAGTAGCGCAGATCGCCCGCCGCCCTGAACTGGTTACGCAGGACAAAAGGACTGCATCCAAAACTATTGGGATTGCACTGCGGCATGGGCTACGGAACCACCTTGACTCGGGCGCCGTCGGTAAGAGGCTTCAAGTCGATGGTGGAGAGAGCGACCTGGGCGTGTTCGGNNCCGCCGGTGATTTCGACACGCGTGAGATTCTGCAATGAGACTTCCACGTTGCGGCGCTCGAGCTTGCCATTCACTACCTGGTAGACATAAGGCTGGTTATCATCATTACGAACCGCTTCGCGAGAGAGTGTCAGCACATCGCCAGCTTGGGCGGTAATGACAGTGACGCCGACGTTGACGTTCGGCAGGAGCCGGAGATCGTGATTGTCGACGGAGCAAGTGACTTCCCCTACGTTGCGGGAGCCGCGCAGCTTAATGGTGGAAGGAACAGTGCTGACAGTTCCGTCCCAGATGCGGCCCGGCACAGCGTCCCAAGTCACTTCAATTTTTTGGCCGACGGCAAGGCGACCGATATCGGGCTCGTCCACGAAGCTGCGGACCAGCATCTTTGAAAGATCACCTTCCTGCAGGAGAAGGTCGCCGGTTTGAACGTAAGCGCCTTGCTTTACCGGGAGGGCATAAACGATGCCATCGAAAGGAGCGCGAACGGTAGATTTTGCGAGAGCATCTTCCGCAGCGTCATATGCGGCTTGCGCCTCGGTGCCCAAGGCATGGACGCGTTCGACTTCGGGCTGAGAATAGCGGTCTTTTTGTTTCTGTTCGAGCAGAGTGGCGTCGGCTTGAGCGCGCTGCAACGTTTCTTCCGCTTGCCGCACTTCTCCGGCGGATGCCGCACCTTGCTGTTGCAGACGCCGCAGGGCATCGAGATTGCGCTGTGCATTATCGCGCGCAGTGCGAGCTTTGATCAGTTGAGAATCCAGAGTGAGAACTTCTTCGCGCGTGCCGCCAGTGGTCAGATCGGATTGATCGGCCTGAGCGGCGCGGATTTGGGCTTGGGCGCGGGCGGCCTGGCTGCGGAGGTCTTGGTCGTCGAGTTGCAACAGAAGCTGCCCCTTGCGGACGTGATCGCCTTCCTTCACCAGCAGCAGCTTGACCGTCGTGGNNAATTCTGAATGGGCTCGACTTTTCCGTTGGTGGAAATCAAGCTACGAATCGGGCCACGTTCGACGGTGGTGATGCGGATTTTAAGAGGACCTTGGCGGGTAAAGACAGGGATGACGGCGAGACAAGCAAGTACACCGACGACGATCCAGACGCGGCTGGCCCGCTTGGCGGGATGACCATTCGAATTGTTGTTGATCGCCAACTATATGTCTTTCAATACGAGACAAGGGTAATTGCAAGCATTAATTTATCACCATGCAGGCAGCAAGAAAACGCGACAGCCCCAAGCCGTTGCTTGGTTAGATGCGGGAGCAAAGGGCTGGATGCTGGTTTCGGAATGAGGCGATCTAGCGCGAGTGGGGAACGGCGCACNNTGAGCCGCTACAATATTCTCTATGCAGAAAAAAAATCGATATACCGCAGAACATGCCGCCGCTGGATTGGATGCGGAGTTCCCTGAGATTGAAACCTGGCCGAATCAGTTTCCGGGATATGAGATCGTGATCGACGATCCGGAGTTTACTTCGGTTTGTCCGAAGACCGGACTGCCGGATTTCGGCGTGATCACTTTGCGTTATCAGCCGGCCAAAGTTTGCCTGGAATTGAAGTCTTATAAAGAGTATTTGCACACCTACAGGAATCTGGGAATTTTTCAAGAAAACGTGGTGAACCGCGTGCTTGACGATGTGGTGCGATGGGTAAAGCCAGTGTGGGCGGAAGTAAAGGGCGACTTCCGACCGCGGGGTGGGATTTCGACGACTGTAGTGGCGAGATGGCCGCGGACGCGTGGCCGACAGTAAAGGTCGATCTATGGCTTAAATCTAGGGCTTGCGGCGGGTCGGGCGATGGGGCTCGAACATTCTTGGATCGTACTTCAGAGGTTCAACTTTAGAAATAACTCGGCGGAAGTCGGAATGTTGGGGATTCAGCAGCCAATTATTTTCGCCGGGGGCGAGCGCCGAGGGCACGACTAATATGCAACGATCCGCCTTTCTTGCGAAGTCGTCGCCAAATTTTGCGAGCTCAGGCGGTGCCGGCGACATTCGCCAGCGTGGGCTGAGTTGTTCCGGCTTAACAGTAGTCTTGGTAAGGTCGCCGGGAATTTTCGCAGTGACAAGAACCAGGTCCTCGGGAGCGCTGTCAGAGTCCAGATGAACGAAATATTCGAGCATCGCCAACGATTGATGTTCGGAAGTGTAAGCCAGGCGAGTTCCAATGCTTGACCAGCGACCTCCGTATAGGTAAGCGCCTTCACCATCGAGCGGGGAACGAGCGTAGGCCTTGCGGAGAACGCGGAAAACTGTAACCGAATGTATCCCGGTCAACTGATTCCGCCGTACGCGATCCTTCCCAGTACCTGTTCGACTTGACGAGCGCCTAATTCCGTGTCGATCACGCTGACCGGAGTGAATCCGCCAAGAGCGCGATTGGAGCGCTTCAGCCAACGGGCGGCGCTTTCGCGGTCTCCTAGACTTTCTTGCGCCAACGCTACAATGCGCGCGAGCCGGTAAAGGCGGTCGGACTCAAAACGCGCGAGGCGGCCGCTGCGGCGCCGGCGGTGCAGGCTGCGTGCCGAGAGATCCAAAGATTCGGCGAGTTCCCTGAGAGTAAGGCCGGAAGACTTCATCAACTCTGCCACCACGCCGTGGGGAAAGCCTTCGCGGATGGCTTGGCGGAGGTCCGGTTGGTTGGCGAGATTTCGGCCGAACACCGCCCGCCCACCCATTTCCTTGGCGACAGCTTGCACTTCGTTGGTCATTTGTCGTCTATTGTAGCGACAAATGTCGCGATTGGCAAGCAGCTGCAATGGTGGGATCTCCGCAACGCCGACCGTGCTATATTCGCAAGACTCGTGGACTCCGCGAAACTTTATCCTCGAACCGCGCTCGTTCTTCTGACCGCGCTGAATCTGCTGAATTACGTGGATCGCTCCGTGCTGTTTGCGGTGCAGCCGCTGGTACAGAGTGAATTCCGATTAAGCAATGCTCAGGTGGGATACCTGACCAGCGCGTTTCTCCTTTTCTACATGATTGCAGCGCCATTTGTAGGGCCGCTGGCGGATCGCTACTCGCGAAAGAAAATCATTGTGGGCGGGGCCATCTTCTGGAGTGGGCTTACCCTGCTCACGGCGGTTACGCATACCTACACCGAGCTACTGATTCGGCATACCCTGGTAGGAATTGGCGAAGCCACGTTCGTAACGATCGCTCCAACGTTCGTTGCCGATTTGTTTCCGGAAGAAAAACGCGGGCGGATTTTAGGAATCTTCTATTTGGCGATTCCGGTGGGAACGGCTGCGGGATATCTGCTGGGAGGCAAACTAAGTCCGCAGCATGGATGGAGATTTCCTTTCTACATTGCGGCAGTGCCGGGATTTCTGCTGGCATTGGCGGTGCTGTTCTTGCATGAACCAAAGCGAGGTCAATTTGATCGGCAGCAGGAAACACCAGAGCGAGGGACGCTGGTTGGGTTGGCGCGAAATCCGGCATTTTGGACCTCGACGCTCGGTATGGCGATGATGACGTTTGCCCTGGGCGGCATACAAGTGTGGATGCCGACGTTCTTGTCGCGTGCGCGCGGGTACTCGCTGGAGTCGGCCAACTTCATGTTCGGAATCATTATTGTGGTGGATGGAATTGTGGCTTCGCTCGCCGGAGGGTGGCTGGGAGATTATCTGCTCCCGCGCATGAAGGGATCGTATTACTTTGTTTCGGCAGCGAGCATGGCGCTCGGCGTTCCATTCATGATTGTGGCCTTGTTTGTTCGTGGGCCGGTGATGCTCCCGGCGATTGCGGTGGCTGCCTTTTTTCTGCTGCTGAATACTTCTCCGTTGAATGCGGCCGTGATTAATTCCGTGGGTGCGCACATTCGCGCGACGGCGCTTGCGGTCAACATTTTCACTTTCCATCTGCTGGGCGACGTTCCTTCTCCAACCTTGATGGGCTATGTGGCCGATAAGAAGACGCTGCAAGCGGCGTTCATATTGCCCGTAATCGCCATGGTCGCTTCTTCTGCCATATTGTTTTATGGGATGAGATTCGCGCCCGTGCCGGGAAAGATGTTCCTCGGCGCACACACGGGTGAAAATTAAACAGCCATCGACGACAGACCGAGACTTTTTCGGCGCGACACGGCTTAGGCCTTGTTGGAGCCGAGTCCGGTCGGCTCACCTTGCGCTTGTCAGACTTGGTACGTCTTGCCTTGCATTGACTTTAGGATTCGGTGTAAACGAGTGGAAGGGCGATGTTACAAGAGTTACCGTCTAGGTAGCGTCAGTTCTGCTACTAGAATCAGTCACGTCCAAGGGCTTCAACAGCAGCGCTAATGATGCGAGGAGCGCAACCGCCAACGCAGCCGCACCGATATGTTTGATCACACCAGCCCACGTGGGGCCAAGTAGCTTGAGAGGCGACAGCACAAAACCTGTGCACCACCCCACCATGAAAAAGCGCTCTGGTCCTGCGGTGCCCCGAATGAACCAGAATGCGATCCAGCAGAAGAAACCGTAGAAGAAAACGTTCGCACCCATTATCAGCCAAAGCAGCCAACCGTGCAGTGCAAAATCAGTGGAGCGCAACCACCCTGATCTTGTTTGAACACCCCAATGCAGAACCGTGTTCGCGAAGATAAGCGCCGTCAGACCGAGTGCAAATGCTGTTCTCACGCGGGTCGTGAGTAAAACTGTCGGATGCGACGGCGTCGCGACTTACGTCCTTCGATTGCTATTCGCGAACCCGCTGTTATCCCACAGAACCACATCTGTTGAAATCAGGCGATTACACTCAAATGCCAGCTCTCTTTATTTTTCAACCATCGCCTTCGCTTCCAACAGCTTCATTGCTGGGAGTGTTACTTTAGCTTGAACCCAGATGAATTATTTCTATTGGATTGCGGGAACGATTCTGGCGTTGGCGTGGTGTTCCCGGATCGTGGATGCCGCCCTCGGAATGCCTAGTGTGGCGGATATTTCAGAGCCCGAGTGGGACCGCAAATCGATCGCGGCTTCTGGCAACCCGCGAGTTTCTATCATCGTGCCGGCGCGCAATGAAGAAGATGATATTGAGCAATCGCTCATCCGCCTGCTCGAACTCGATTATGACAACTACGAAGTGATTGCGGTGAATGACCGTTCAACAGATCGGACAGGGGCAATCATGGAACGCGTGGCGCAAGATCAAAGCCCGGCGTGTTCCCGCTTAACAGTTATTCATCACCAAGAGCTGCCTCCAGGATGGTTGGGCAAGACGCATGCGATGTGGACGGCCACGAATCAGGCGACGGGCGATTGGATTTTGTTTACCGACGCCGATGTTCTTTTTAAGCCAGAGGTGCTGCGGCGTGCTCTGGCTTATGCGGAAGCGGAGCGCGCTGACCACCTGGTGGTGTTTCCAAAGATGATCATGAAAAGCCCGGGCGAGTACATGATGATCGCGTTTTTTCACACGATGTTTATGTTCGGGCACCGGCCATGGAAGGTGGCGGACCCAAAAGCGAAAGATCACATGGGGGTGGGTGCTTTCAATCTGATTCGGCGCAGCGTGTATGAATCGATTGGAACCTACAAGACCCTGCGCATGGAAGTGCTCGACGATATGAAGCTGGGCAAGGTGGTGAAGAACGCAGGCTTCGCTCAGCGCAACGTTTTCGGGGCAGACTTGATCTCCATCCGGTGGGCAAATGGCGCGATGGGGGTGGTGAACAATCTCACCAAGAATTTCTTTGCGGTGTTGTCGTTTCAGTGGCCGCGAACGGTTATTTCGGCGTTTGGACTGGCTTTCCTGAATCTGATGCCATTCTTCGGAGTTTGGCTGGCGCATGGCTGGGAGAAGCTGCCGTTTGCGATTACGCTGGGTGCGATGTTCTCGATTTATGTGGGCATGTCGATGCGGTTGGGCGTTCCCGCTTATTATTTTGTGCTTCATCCGGTAAGCTCCGGGCTTTTTATTTATACGTTGCTGCGGTCGATGGGGCATACGCTGTGGAACGATGGGATTATTTGGCGCGGAACGAGATATCCGCTGGAGGAGTTGAGGAAGGGGATGGTGTGATATTCAGAGTGGCGCGAGTTGCCAGTGGAAAGAGCGAAACTCGGCTAGGCGACGGAAGTCTCGGGCATTGGCGGTGATGATGGTGATGCCGGCGCGAGCGGCGCTCATGGCGATCAATGCATCATTGGTCAACCGACCGCGGGCGATTGCTTCGTAGCCATGCCTGGAGGCGACGTCGGCGAGCGCGTTCCCGGTTAGAATCCAGTCGCTTAAATCCGGCACCAAAATGCGTCCCGCAATCGCGAAGCGACGTTCAAGAAGCGCAATCACGCTACGAGCCGGTTGGCGAGCGCCGGTGTAGAGTTCCTCAAGAACGACAGCGCTAAGCCAAAGAGTAACTCCTGTTCCGAACTGAACTGAGGCAAAAGACGTGTTTCCTTCACGCAACGAAGATATATAGATGGAAGTGTCGAGCAGGGCAGGCTGCATTCAGGATCATCCTTGGCTATTCGTCCAAATTTCCGTAGACGTCTTTGATTTCGACACCGCTGAGGAGGAACCGCCGGTTGGCGTCGTGTGCAATGCGATGGCTTCGGCTCTCAGCGAGCGCCAGATCGAGGGCGCGTTCAATCGTTTCAGTTTCGGTCTTTGCGCGCAATGCTTTTTGAGCGCGTTTCAGTTTTGCAGAGTCGAGTTGGAAATGTTTGTGGGAGCGGTTGTTGGACGTAGGCATATGAATGTTCCTGCTGTCATTTTAGAATGATGTACATAAAGTCGTTAATCATGAACATCAAGGACGGTAGCAGGGCCATGCGCGCCTTTATTCCGGCGGCTCATCGCCTTCCTCGTTTCCATACGTTGCGGTTGTGGTGACGGTGGGTTTTGCGGTCTTTAGCTTTTTCGGCGGATGTAATCTGCCGGCGCTGTAGTGGCCTTGCTTCTCGACGTCATAGTTTTTGGGTATGGGAGGGATCAAGGTGGATCCTTCGGTGATCTGGCTGACGCGGTTGAGGATGATCTCGGCGCGGCCGTCATACAGCTTGATCGGGCCGTGAATCTCGATGGTGCGGCCTTCGAGGCGGCGGACGTCGCCTACATCTTTCAAGTCGCGCGGAAAGACTACGACCGAGAAGGGACACGCAGCCTGTTCGCCACAGAATCCGATAAAGTGCACGCCTTTGGATCCAACTTTCACATGGACTACGCGTCCGACGATGCATTTAGTTTCGCCGACGTGTTGGCTGGCTGCACCGATGGGGAGGCAGTCGGAGGCTGTGGCTACGGCCGTTGACAACGCGAGTATGGCGAGAGTAAAGGGTGTGAACGTAAGAAGTGGCAGGCCGCGGGCCGGGGCATTTCGGCTNNCAGGCGCTGAAGCGCGGCTGATCGGCGTGAAGCCGTGCCCTTCCTGAGATTGGCCATAGAAAAGTCTTTTTTTCTGAAATCAGGCTCTGATGAGCATTAGCTTTGGGCTGGGAACTCTTTCCCTTGAAGTGATAACGTTATAGGTCGATTAATACCTATTGAGTAATTCCGAGAACGTTTTTTTTATTCGAATCTTTAGAATTCAGGGGTTAGCAAAAAAGTCCCCCTAAAATTCATGATCTAAAGGACTTAAGGCCAAAAATCCGCGAAACATTGAGATACGTGAATTCTCGAAGATCTGCGAAGCGATTNNTTCGGGCCGCGCGTTTCTGGTTGCGGCCGGATAGGGCTTCTTCTGCTTGGCAATTATTGGGGAAGTTAGCGGAGCAGGCAAGGTCAGATGTTACATGGAGGCTGTGGATATTATTTTGCGGCGAATCCGCCAAATCTGCTGTTGGCCCGACTTGCTCTCGCCCCATGAAAAGAGGGCCCGTTTAGAAGCGTCTTAGTTGCGATGGGACGTTCAACAGGCCAACGCGCGTTGAAGCTCCCCAAAGGGCGGAGGGGGCAACCTCAAGCTACTGAATGAAACTTCGTGCGGAGCGATTGAAGCAGATTCCTCGC
>PLUJ01000110.1:9111-9233 GCA_003165455.1 Acidobacteriaceae bacterium
GGCGCTCGGAATGACAAGGGTTGGGGACAAGGCGCTCGGAACGACAAAGTGTGGGTCACGAGAGAGCGGAGTGGCGATTGAAGCAGATTCCTCGCGCCAGAAACAAGGCGCTCGGAATGACA
>PLUJ01000276.1 GCA_003165455.1 Acidobacteriaceae bacterium
AGATCAAGTATGACGGCAGCCGGGCACTGGGCGCGCACATTCTTCGCTACGGTGGCGGGTTCAATCATATTTTCGGTGGCGGGTTTGCCAGCTTTCTGGCGCTGGCTCCAGCAGTGGGAGCGGGAATAACGGATTGCAACGCTGCATGTATGGCTTTGCCCGGCGCAGCAGGCAACCCGGCGAACTACCCAGCTAATAGCGTGTCCTTGGGCAACGGACAGGGCTTTGACTCGGAAATACCGGCTTTTGGGTTTCCCGCGGGCGGCAGCGGTCCCGACAACCGGATTTCGCTNNACGGTCACGTACGGTTTGCGCTACGTGCGGGATTCGGGCCGCACCGACAGCGACCTCGCTCCAATCCCCTCTCTGGAGCAGTTCGACAATCAGTTCTATTCGAGCCTGGGCAATCGAGTGCATCAACCCAATCTCAACTTCGCGCCGCAATTGGGCGTGGCCTGGGATCCTTCCGGCAAGGGCAAGACGGTGGTGCGCGGCGGCATCGGCCTTTTCTATGAGAACTCGATCTGGAACAACATCGAATTCGACCGGCCAGCTCGGCTGCAGAAAGGATTATTCCTGGCGGATACCACGGTTTGCTCCAACGGCAGTCCGGTTCCGTTGTCTTTGCCCAGCGGCGGCTCGGTCACGCCTACGTTTTGCGGCCAGCCGATTGGAAGCGTAGCCAGTCAGATCTCCGCTCTCCAGGCACAGTATCAAGCGTCCACCGTGGCGGCGGGCCCAGCGGTTAACCCATCATTTATCGGTACGCAATTAGCGGACGGTCTGGACGCGACCGGTACGGATTTGCTGGCGCCGAACTACGTCAGCCCGCGATCGCTGCAAATGAATATCGGTCTGCAGCATGAACTTAAGCCAGGAATGGTTTTCACGGCAGACTATCTGCGTAACATCGAGAATCATACGCTGCTCGCGGTTGATACCAACCACGTGGGCGATGCGCGCTTCTTTAATCAAACAAATGCATTGGCAGCAATCAGTACGACGCTTAGCAATTGCGGCGTGGGATCGGTTCAGCTGGCGCTTTCGGGCTGTCCAAACAGCCCCGTCATCCTGCAACCCGGCCAGACTTACACGCCTAGGGCTGTGACGATTTCCGATTTCGCCACCAACGGCCTCGATTCCGGCTATTCGCTTTGCGGAGGGTTCCCCTGTTCCAATGCTGCCTTTCCCGGCATAAACGAAAATCTCGGTGCCAACCAGATGTTGTTTCCCATCGGTTACGCGAAGAATACAGCGTTGCAGTTGTCACTGAAACAGCACTTGGAGCATCCCTTCCCCGCTATTAGAAATTTTGATCTGCAAGTGTCTTATCAGTTGGAGCGCTATATCGCGTCGGCGACTGACAATGATTTCATCACCATTGCCACCGACTTTAATAATCCTCAAAAGTATCTGGGGCCGAACGGCCTCGACCGCAAGCATCAGATTTCTTTCGGTGGCACCATGGACCTGCCTTACCATTTCCGGGTGGGAATGATCGGGCACTTCTATAGCCCGCTGCCATTAACCCTTACGCTGAGCCCGACGGGAAATCCTGGGGGCATCTTTGTTACGGATGTTACGGGGGATGGAACGGGCGATGGCAGCTTTGCCTCGAACGGATCGTTCGGGGACGTTCTTCCCGGCACCAACGTGGGGTCGTTTGGACACGGGGTTAATCAGGGAAATATCAATACTTACATCAGCAATTACAACCGGAATTATGCGGGCCAGCCGACGCCGGCAGGGACGACGTTGATTAATAGCGGGCTATTTGGTACGAGCTCACAACAAAGCCTGGCCAATCTGCAGGCATTGGCCGGCGTGCAGGAAGCCCTTCAACCCGCACCGTACAACGAAGCTGGCATGGGCTGGCTGCGAGCCCTGGACTTTAGTTTGAACTGGATCTACAAAATTCGCGACAAAGTTGAATTGCAGCCTGGAGTGTCGTTTTTCAATCTTATGAATTTCTCGAATTTTGATGGGCCGGCAAACCCGCTGAGTGGCGTGTTGAGCCCGCTGGGAGAGTCGATTCCGGGCTCGGTGAACGGCACCTCTGGCGAGCAACCGAGCAGTAATCGTCTGGGTCTGGGTTCGGGGGTTTTTGCCCTGGGTTCGCCTCGGGCGATGGAGTTCTCGCTGAAGTTTAATTTCTAAAGCGGAGTTCCAGTCGCGATAGAAAGTACCTCCCGGAGCACAGCATTTCGTTCTGCCAGGAGTGTAGAATCGGGAATGGCCTTTCACGCGAATGCGGGGAAGCGGGGACGAACGCCGCCACCCGACGACACGTTCGAGGAGGTGAACTTCCTCAAAACGCTCGGCGAGAAGCAGAAACAAGTCACCGTCAAGTTAATGGATGGAAAGATCGTGCAGGGTTGGATCGAGTACTACGATAAGCACATGATCCGGCTGACCCGCGATGGGGAACCGAATTTGTTCATCTTCAAGCACGAGATAATGTATATCGCGGAAGATGCTGGAAAGAAATAAGAGTGTCGCTTAGCTTTGGCTCCCGTAAGTTGGCTGCGAGGAAATAGTCAGCTGATTTCTAGTTACTTCCAGAACGCCAAAAAAGGCCTACCTTCAATCAGTGTCCAATCCATCCACCCATAGCTTTATTCCGGAGATGTCGCAGATTGCGCGCGAAGCAGGCGCGCTCTTGATGAAATATTTTCATCAACATCTCAAGATTGAATATAAGGGCGACGCCGATCTGGTGACGGCGGCGGATCGTGCAGCCGAGGCGCTGATACGCGAGCGCATCCAGCAAAAATGGCCGGCGCATGACATTCTTGGGGAAGAGCAGGGGTTGAACGATCAGGGCAGCGACTATCGGTGGTATGTCGATCCGCTTGACGGCACAACGAACTTCGCGCATGGGTATCCAGTGTTCTGCGTTTCGATGGGTCTGGAACACCGGGGTTTGGAGCACCGGGAGACGGGGAGAGCGGCGAGCCGGGTCGCGGCTGTGATTTACGATCCGACGCGCGACGAAATGTTTGCGGCAGAGCTGGGACAGGGAGCGCAGCTCAACGGGCAGAGGATTCAAGTTTCAAAAACTGCAACGCTGAGGGAAAGTCTATTGAGCACTGGTTTTCNNCTGGCCACGGGATTTCCCAGCCAGAAGCGGCACAAAAATCCAAACATTTATTTTTATCACCAGCTAAGTCTCCAGTCTCATGGAGTGCGGCGGGCGGGATCCGCGGCGCTGGACTTGTGCAATGTGGCGTCCGGACGGTATGACGGTTTTTGGGAGTTCAATCTAAATCCGTGGGATACGGCGGCGGGCGTCCTGATTGTGGAAGAGGCGGGCGGGAAGGTAACTCGCTTTGATGGATCTCCGTTCGAACTGAACAGCCATGAGACCGTGGCTACCAATGGGCTGCTGCACGAGGCGTTGATCGAGGAATTCGCCGCGATTTTTGCGGGGCGCGGAATGGATCCTTTGCCCGATCCGCGCGATTACAAAGCGTAGAGTGTAACTGCCTGACTGGCAATCCTTCCTGCGGCTCGCGCTAGGCTTGCGAAATCGGCGTTACAATAATCGAGGACACCGGTAGCCGCTTCTGCCTGTACCAAATCCTAAGCCCCACAGGTTCAACGTGATCAACTCTCTTCTGGAACGCAAAATCGAAAAACGGCCTGACCAGGTCCGGTTGCAAGGACGCATTCTTTTTCTCACCGAGGATCCGGAGCTCATCAAGCGACAGCTTGCGGGAGAAGATTTGCCGTGGGACACGAAGAATCCGGCGAATAATCCCAAGCTGCGCGACGATATCTCGACGGACGAGATTACTCCTGCGCATTATTGTTTCTATTTTGACGAGACCCTCGGTGAGATTCCTTACCTTGGACTGAAGTGCGGAGCGGTCACACCAATCGGGCGAGGCGAGGTAAAGCGCGGAGGATTTGTTTGCGCGGTGAGCGGGAAGCGGCGAGGCAAAGGATCGAGCCGGGAGCAGTCGCCGTATGCCGAAATGTGCGCCGGTATAAAGCTGGTGATCGCGGAAAACATCGAGCGTATTTACAAGCAGAACTGCCAGAATCTGGGGGTGTTGACGTCCACCAACTTTTCTCTGATCGATCAGATTCGCGGAGGGAAAGAAATTCCGTTGAGTGAGTTCACCGCCGGCGAGGATGAGATTACCCGACAGGTGATTGAGTACGGCGGCCTTTTTCCGTTCAACGTGGCCCGCATGCAAAAGAAGGCATTTTTGCCGCCGATCAAGAGCACGGACGGGAGCGCCACAACACAACCGATGACGGTCGCAGAGAAGATTTTTGCGCGCCACATGGTGAACGAGAATGGCGGCATTGGGGTGGCCAGCGTGCGGCCGGGCGACACCGGGTTTGCGCAGGCTGATTTGCGATTCAGCCACGAGTATGTGACCCCCATGGCGGCGATCTTTTTTGAACGCTATGTTGGCAAGGACGCACGGGTGAACGACGCTTCGAGCATTATCTTTTTCCGCGACCACCTGACGTTTCTCGATGAAGTGATTTCGGAAGAGAAAAAGAAACTTGGGTTGCTCGATCTGGCGACGCAACTCAAGTTGAAACAGCAGNNAAGCAGGGAATCAAGCTGCATGGAGAATTGAAAGATCGCAAGGGATCGGAGGGAATTTGCCATTCCATCGTCCTCGAAAGCTATGCGTTGCCGGGGCAGTTGAACATTGGATCCGATTCCCACACTCCTCATGTGGGCGCAATTGGCTGTGTGGCGTTCGGGATTGGAACCACGGACGTTTTTAATGGCTGGATCACGAAGGACGTGCGGGTGAAGATACCGGAGTCGGTGAAGGTGGTGGTTCGGGGAAAGCGTCACGCGAATGTGACTGCGAAGGATTTCATCCTGAAGATTCTGAGCCTGGACTACGTGCGAAGCGGTAAAGCGCTGGCGAAAGTGATGGAGTACGCGGGCGAAGCGATTGAAGAACTTAGCGTGGATGAGCGCGCCACCATGACCAATATGGCGGCGGAAATTGGCGGGTTTACCGGCATCGTGGCGCCGGATAAGAAGGCCGTTGACTTCCTGGTGGAGCGCCGCGGCATGGATCGCGCAAAAGCCGAAGCGATGATCGAGGGCTTGTACAGCGATCAGGGCGCGCAGTATGCGCACGTGATTGAACTGGATGCCGCGGAGATTCATCCGATGGTGGCGACGCCGGGCGATCCGGGGAACGGGAAGAATGTGCGGGACTTGAATACGCCGGTTCCCGTGGATATTGCATACGGGGGGACTTGCACGGCCGGTAAGAACGAAGACATGGATATGTATGCGGCAGTGTTGGCCGATGCGCTGAAGCATGGAAAGCGCATCGCCGACTCGGTGGAGTTTTACATTCAGTTTGGCTCTCAGGAGACGCGGGAATACTGTTTACGTAAAGGCTATCTGGATGTATTTCAGAAAGCCGGAGCCCATGTGATTGAGCCGGCTTGTGGAGCTTGTATCAACGCGGGTCCGGGAGTTTCCAAGCGTCCCGAGCAAATTGTGATCAGCGCGCAGAATCGCAACTTTCCGGGGCGTAGCGGCCCTGGGCAGATGTATTTGGCATCTCCGCTGACGGTGGCCGCGAGTGCGGTAGCGGGATACATTGTGGAGTATGAGCCGAGTGAAAAGAAGGAGTTGGTGGGAGCGTAGACAAACAACCGAGTCGAGGGGAATTTCCACTCTTGCAGCCTAAGTAATCCCGAAGAAAATTTCTTCGTGGAGGTATTAGGATGAAGCGCAGCGGTAAGCCTGGTGATCGAGAGGCTCTACGGTGTGAATGCGAATGTAAGAATTGCGAAATCGGAGCTCATGAGCGCTGCCATTCTGCCGAATGCAAGATGCCGAAGTGGAAAGACATCCAGAATAAAACGCCCACGCGCAAAGCTAGGTAAGGCTCTTTTGGGCAAACTGGCGGAACTGAAATTCGAATTCCTCTGGCGAGTAAATTCCCTTCTGTACCAGCAGAGTATTCATGGAATACACCGTAGCGCGAAAGCGTTCGTCGCGAGAAAGCTTTTGCATGGCTTCATCGAAGCTGATGAGCTCGGTCGGTTGGATTTTTCCAGCTTGCGGTTGATGGGCTGTGGTGGCCATTGGTCCCTCTGAAATGCGATTCTACGCTCTTCCAGCGAACTGGCCAACGCGAAAAACAGCTGGAAATCATGTGTAAGTGGTTCAATCCCCCCGTGGTGGCTGAAATCAGCCACTTTTAGAACTGCAACTTTTTCGCCCGTTACGAGTTCAAATAGATAGGCAGTTCGGAGAGAACAAAATCCGGAAGGCCTCCAGGTCCGGCGGGGAAGGATGCGGGATCTGAGACAAGGGGGAGTTACCATGAGGTACTTGAAATATTTAGCTCTTGTGAGTGTGTTGATGTTGCCGCTGGCTTACTCGCAAGCCCAGGTTTCGGTTGGAATCGGAGTGGGGCCGGGCTATGCGGCAGGGCCTCCGGCTTGCGCCTACGGATATTACGGATACTCTCCTTACGCTTGCGCGCCCTATGGATACTATGGTCCGGGCTGGTTCTCCGGCGGATTATTCATTGGAGCCGGCCCGTGGTATGGCTGGGGCGGTGGTTGGGGCGGATGGCGCGGCGGTTGGGGTTACGGACGTGGCGGGTATGGCTACGGACGTGGCGGGTACGGCTACGGACGTGGCGGGTACGGCTATGGTGCGCGAGGATTCGCTGGACGGGGTTATTCGGGCGGGTCCCGGGGTGGTAGCGCATTCCACGGTTCAGCCGGTGGAGGCTTTCACGGTGGCGGTGGCGGAGGATTCCACGGGGGTGGTGGCGGTCACGGTGGCGGCGGTGGACACGGTGGCGGTGGCGGACACCGGTAAACTAGCTCCGGAGTGAGTGACACGGCTGGCGAACCTGCCAGCCGTTTTACTTGCCAGCCGTTTTACTTTGCCGCACAGATCGATTTCTTGCTAGAATGTCCAGTTTTCTCCAAGACCGCCGTAGTAAAATACTCACAGGCACTCCCAGGAGATCGATACCGCTATGACCTATGTAATTGCAGAACCCTGCATCAACACCAAAGACACGGCTTGCGTGGATGCGTGCCCGGTGGATTGCATCCATCCGAAGAAGGATGACCCCAAGCACGCGACCGAGTCGCTACTTTATATCGATCCAGTGGAATGCATCGATTGCGGCGCCTGTGTGCCAGTGTGTCCCGTTTCGGCGATTTTCGCGCTCGACGATCTGCCAGAAAAGTGGAATTCCTTCACTGAATTGAATGCGAAGTATTTCGGAAGGTAACCGGTTCCTGACTCGACTTTAGCACTGCAATACAAACAAGCGCGCATCCTTAAATAGGTGCGCGCTTTCGTGTTTATTCATGCTTTGCCACTGTGGTCTTGCGCCCCTGTGGTGATGCGGATCACAAGCGCTTTATAGCGGTGGCAAGGTGGACTAGCGGGCGTTCAGCAGAATTCGGCAGTGACGTGCGATCTGCCGTTCTTCTTCAGTGGGCACAGCCTGGATTTTTTCCTTCGGGAGTCCCAAAGATTCGAGGCCGTCTGCGGCGGACGATCGAATCCGGCTGCTGTGCTCTCCGATGCCTCCGGTAAAAACGAGAAGGTCGATGCCGCCGAGCAATGCGACGTAGGCGCCGATGGTCTTGCGCACGGCGAGGGCAAAGATATCCAACGCTAGCGCTGCCTTGGGGTCATTCTTGGCGCCAGCGCGCTCTTCCAGTATTTTTACGTCGCTTTGTCCCGACGACAGGGCGAAGAGGCCGCTGCGATGATTGAGCATCTGTTCGAGTGCATCTGCGCCGAGTTTCTCATTGCGCAACAAGTAGAGTATGACGCCGGGATCAAGATCGCCGGAACGCGTACCCATCGGAACACCCCCGGTGGGGGTAAGACCCATTGTAGTGTCAATGGATTTTCCATTTCGTAACGCACACAAGCTCGATCCATTTCCCAGATGGGCAAAGATGGCTCGGGGTGGAAGCCGGGAGCCGAAGTGATGAACGAGCGATTCATAAGAAATTCCATGGAAGCCGTAACGCCGGATGCCCGCGTCGTAATACTTTGCGGGAATGGGGAATCGAGACGCTACCTGCGGGATTGTCCGATGAAATGCATCGTCAAAACAGGCGAAGTGGACGGCGGAGGGAAAGATGGATTGCGCCGACTTAATCAGTGAAAGCGCCTGGGGAATGTGCAGGGGCGCGAAGTGAGTGGCGGCGTGCAACTCGTCGAGAACTTCTGGAGTGATTCGTTGATGCCGGCACAGCTTGGGGCCCCCGTGAACGACTCGGTGGCCAACCGCGACCGGCGCAGCTTGAATGTGCTCGCGCATGGCACCGGACAAGGCAGTGAGGGCATCGATCTGCGACTCATGCACCTGATCCCGCTGCAGCAACGACTTTCCGTCCGCATAACGAATGTGCAACTCGCCGGTGCTGCGACCGATCCCTCCGGCGCTCCCGGTCAGCAGAGCTTCCTCATCGCTGGTACCGCGGAAATAGACTCCAAACTTTAGCGACGAGGAGCCGCTGTTCAACACCAGAATTAGATCTTTTTCCGTCGAAGGATTTTGTGCTGTGTCTGCCACGGCGGTTATTTCGTCCATTTCCAGTTGCGAATTTCCTCCTTATCGATGCCCTCGGCATGAGCGTAATTGATGTGCTCAATGATTTGATCTTTGAGCCATTCTTTGACGTGGGCGCCGATGGGCTGCAATCGCGGAACCCGGTCGATGACGTCGATGGCGAGGTCAAAACGATCGATCTGATTGATGATTGCAAGTTCCATCGGCGTATTGATGCTGCCCTTTTCTTTATATCCGCGCACATGAATGTTGTCATGATTCGTGCGGCGATAGCTGAGCTTGTGGATGAGCGAAGCGTAGGAATGAAAATTGAAGATCACCGGCTTGTCGGTGGTAAACAGGGAATCGAAGTCTCGTTCGGAGAGGCCGTGAGGATGTTCTGTGTCCGGCATCAGGCGGAAGAGATCGACGATGTTGACGAAGCGGATCTTCAAATCGGCGAAATGTTTTGTTAGGATTTGTACGGCCGCCAGCGCTTCCATGGTCGGGATGTCTCCCGCGCAAGCCATGACTACGTCGGGTTCCGCGCCATCGTCGGTGGACGCCCAGTCCCAGATGCCGATTCCTTTGGTGCAATGCTTTACGGCTTCCTCCATGTTGAGATACTGCAAGTGCTCCTGCTTGTCGGCGACGATGACGTTGACGTAATCGCGGGAACGAAGGCAATGATCGGTCACGCTGAGCAAGCAATTCGCATCCGGCGGCAGGTAGATACGAACTACGTCAGGACTTTTGTTGGTGACCACATCCAGAAAGCCGGGATCCTGGTGGGTGAAGCCATTGTGATCCTGCCGCCACACTAAGGAAGTAATGAGGAGATTGACGGAAGGCACGGGCGCACGCCAGGCGAGCTCGTTTTTTGATTTCTCCAGCCACTTGGCATGCTGGTTGAACATGGAATCAATGACGTGTACGAAGGCCTCGTAGGTCGAGAAGAAGCCGTGGCGGCCGGTGAGCACATAGCCTTCGAACCATCCTTCGAGCGTGTGTTCGCTCAACATTTCCATGACGCGACCGGCGACATCGAGTTCGCCGCCATCGGCATCGTCCGGCTTGAACTCGGCAAGCCAGGTCTTCTTGGATGCTTCGTAAATTCCCTGGAGCCGGTTGGAAGCGGTTTCGTCGGGACCAAAGACGCGAAAAGAATTCATGTTGCGCCGCATAACTTCGGCGAGAAACTGCGCGAGCACGGCCGTGGGCGAGGCGTAGGTTGAACCTGGTATCTTCACTTCAGCCGCGTAATCGCGGAAGTCGGGTGTCTCCAGTTCTTTGCGGAGCAGGCCGCCGTTGGCGTGAGGGTTGGCGGAGATGCGTCGCGCCCCGCGCGGTGCAAGCTCTCGTAATTCTGGAATGAGGGTTCCCTTTGCATCGAAGAGTTTTTCCGGATGGTAGCTGCGCATCCAGTCCTCAACGATTTTGAGATGGTTCTTGTTGGTCACCGGATCGAGCACAGGAACTTGGTGAGCGCGCCAGGTGCCTTCTACTTTGTGTCCGTCAACCTCTTTGGGTCCAGTCCATCCTTTGGGAGAACGAAGCACGATCATGGGCCAGCGCGGACGGGTGGTGTCTCCGGTGGAGCGCGCATGCGTCTGGATTGCGCGAATCTCAAGAACGCATTGCTCGAGAACGGAAGCCGTCTTCCGATGCATTTCGGTTGGATCGTTGCCTTCAACAAAGTATGGTTTGTGGCCATATCCAATCAACAACGCTTCCAACTCCTCGTGGGGAATGCGAGCAAGCACGGTCGGATTCGCGATTTTGTAGCCGTTCAGGTGCAAGATCGGTAACACGGCGCCGTCACGAATGGGGTTCAGGAATTTATTCGAATGCCAGGAAGTCGCCAGCGGACCAGTTTCCGATTCGCCATCCCCAACGGCGACGGTAACGATGAGGTCGGGGTTGTCAAAGGCGGCTCCGTATCCATGGGAGAGCGAATAGCCGAGCTCTCCACCTTCGTGAATCGATCCTGGCGTTTCCGGGGTGCAGTGAGAACCGATTCCGCCGGGAAACGAGAACTGGTGGAAGAATTTCCGCATGCCCGCTTCGTCGAGGCTTTTGTCGGGATAAATTTCAGAATAATAGCCTTCGAGATAACTGTTGGCCAGGGTTGCCGGCGCGCCATGACCGGGGCCGGAAATGTACAGGACATTCAAGTCATACTTCTTGATGAGGCGATTGAGATGAACCCAGATCAAAGACTGGCCGGGATCGGAGCCCCAATGGCCAAGAAGGCGTCTCTTAATATGGTCCGCCTTCAGCGGTTCGCGTAGCAGAGGGTTGTCGCGAAGGTAGATCATTCCAGCGGAAAGATAATTGCAAGCTTGCCAGTAGGCGTCCATCTTTCGAAGTTCGTCGGCGGAAAGTTCGGAAGGAGTTTGGGCGGGGGCTTCGGTTGCAACGGGCATCAAATTCTCCTGGATTTTCTGCTTTTAGGATGCCAGGATGGTGCGCTGTGATTCTTCTTTCATGTCAACCATCCGTGAATAGTTGAGGAGGACAACCTTGCAGGATGAGAAGAAGTTGTATTTATTTCTTGGGCACGAGCTCAATTTGGAAGATGCTAGGCCAAAGTTTGCCAGTCACAAACAGCCGCTTTTGTTTTGGATCGTAGGCGATTCCGTTTAGGACCGCACCCGACTCAAGCCGATAGACGGGACTAAGCAAGCCTTTCAAGTCGATCCATCCAAGAACCTCGCCGGTCTGCGGAGAGATTCGAGCGATTCGGTCAGTTTGCCAGATATTGGCAAAGAGTTCTCCTTCCACAAACTCCAGTTCGTTTAACTGAGTGATGCGAGTGTTGCCATCGTGCACGGAGAAGCGGCGCTTTTCGACAAACGTGCCGGGATCGAGTACGCGAATATCTGCCGTCCCATCACTCAAATAAATCTCATGACCGTCGGTCGCCAAGCCCCAGCCTTCTCCGGAATAAGAAAAGTTCCGTAGGAAACGAAAGTCGCTTAAGCGATAAACAAATCCGGTGTGGGATTGCCAGGTTAGTTGCACGATCTGGTCGTTCACAATGGCGATTCCCTCGCCGAAGAATTGTGGAGCGAGGTGAATTTCTTGAACTACGTCGCCTGTGTCGAGCCGGACTTTCCGGAGAGAGGATTGTCCCTTGAGGCCGGTGCCCTCGTAGAGAAATCCATCGTGGTAGACAGTCCCTGGGTGAAAGCGTTTGGGTCATGGGGAAACGTTTTGATGATTTTGAACGTGTACTCAGCGGCTGCCGGGGGCCGGGTTCGCCGGGGAGATTCCGCCTGAAGAGTTTGCGCAATAGAGGCGATTAAAGCTAGAACCGCAAGGCGCTGCCTTGTTCGCGTTGACATGGTTGTGAGGGGATTATCGCATTCCATGGCACAGGAACGTGGAAGGTGCTTCGCGCGGATTCGGTACCGGGGTTAAGACGGGGACGCATTATGCTGAGGGGCGCATTATGCTTTGGATACGCGGCAATAAATCGGTTGCCAGGTTTCCTTTATCGACGCAACCTTGAGCGCCTGCATCGAGGGCGCGTGGCAAAATCTGCGAAGGGTCATGCTGGCTCATGATCAAAATCTTGGCTTTGGCAACTTCGCGACGAAGAATTCGTGTTACTTCCAGTCCATTCATTCCCGGCATGCTGATATCCAGGAGAACGAGATCGGGAAGCAGTTCGCGAGCTTTCCGAATCGCTTCTTCTCCATCCTTCGCCTGGCCGCAGACTTCCCAAGCTGTTTCCGACGCCAAAATATTGAGGACGCCGCGCCGAACGTGTTCGTTGTCATCCACAACCAGAATCCGCATGTTCTTGCCAATGCTGTCAGCCGTCTTGCCTAAACCGGCACGGATAAGGAAGCAGGGGATTGACGGGAAGGTGCGATCCCGAGTGGAAGCGTGAAACTGGTTCTGGTTCCGCTGGCGTTTGAATCGATCTCCATACGGCCTCCGACTGCCGGACGCGTTCCCTCATTCCGGTGATGCCCACGCCCAAACCTTTGGACTGAATCTGAACAAGCTTTTCCGGCGGCATCCCCTGGCCTTGGTCGCGAATCTCCAGGCAGACGAGATCGTCATTGCGCGTCAACTGGATGAATGCTGTCTTACTGCCTCTATGACGGTGAATATTCGTCAGGCACTCCTGCACCAGGCGGAACATAACTTTTGCTGCAGGTTTGCCCATGGCCGCCGGATGTTTCGCCGAACTTAATACTTGAATGTCCGGCGCCAGTACTCATCCTGTAAGCGCTTCCTTGGCCTCATGCGTGCGTTATTTTGAAGCGATAAAGTTCTACGTACAATGACTGAATTCTGGCGGAAGACACACGCTGCTCGCCACTGTCTGGGAATAATAGTCAGACCTCACATCGGTCGATATACGGTAATTCCTGTATCCATCGACTGTGCTGACCATTTGGAATCCACATCGTGAACGAACTCCAGCCAAACGATGGAGTTACCTTGGTACTCCCGGACCAGTTACCAGGCTTCTCTGTTGCTGTAAGCCAGCGCCCTTGGTAATTGGCCGCATTAAAACGCCACAACTAAGCTCTAAACCGAGGGTTCATTCCACCATGACAAACAAACTCACGAAGTCGCTCTTAGTCCTGGCAGTGGGCGGTCTGATGTCGTTTGGTGCCGCCGCTGCTCAAACCCAAAACAGCAACACCTCTGGCGCGGGCCCAGGCCAGGTCGATCCGGGCCATCCGCGGGTAAATGAAGTGAATGCGCGCGAAACGAATCAGCAGGACCGCATCGCAAACGGCGTCAAGGATGGTACCTTAACGCCCGGTCAGACTTCACGTCTCGAGAACCGCGAACAACATATCGAGAATCAGCAGAAGGCCGATATGGCGGCTCACAATGGTCACCTTACCAAAGGGGAACAGAGACAGCTCAACAAGGAGCAGAACCACGTGAGCAATCGCATCTATAAGGACAAGCACTCGAATTAACCTTCGACGCTACCTTCTTTATTGACCCCTATTTCCAGGACAAGGGCCGCGGGAATCCGCGGCTTTCTTGTTTTCCGGAATTGTTGTTGCACTCTGAACATTTGGGGTAACAGTTGGCTATAATGGCCGGGGCGAATCGCATACCGGCCCCTTATCTTAAGAATTGCTTTGCGTGTATGCCGTCGCGTAAGGCTAGTGGTCACAAGCAATGCTGGTTCACTCCGTGAACAACAAACCCGGGATGGAAGTGGCGAGCCTAAGCGACGTAGGTTGCCTGCGCGAAAACAACGAGGACTCCTGCCTTTATTGGGAGCCCTTGGAGGACGCTGATTTCCGCCGCAAGGGCCGGTTGGCGATAATTGCCGATGGTATGGGTGGATATGAGGGCGGTCAAGAGGCAAGTCGCCTGGCCGTTGAGACAGTTCGCGAAATCTACGATGCCGTTGTTCGTGAGGATCCGCGCCCGGCGCTGCTCGAGGCTTTTGAAATGGCGCATCGGGAAATTCAATCTTATGCCGTTCAGCATCCTGAGTTCTATGGCATGGGTACGACATGCACCGCTTTAGTCGTGAAAGAACGAGAGTTGTATTTTGCTCATGTCGGGGATAGTCGGCTTTATCTGGTGCGCGGCTCGAATATCTCGCGACTTACTCGCGATCACTCCTATGTGGGCAGGTTAGTAGAGACCGGCATCGTGCGGCCAGAAGATGCGGAGAAGCATCCGCAACGCCACATTCTTACCTCTGCGCTTGGAGCTGGGATTGACGTGGTGGTGGAATGTCCGGAGCAGGGAATAGCCCTCCAAGAGTCGGACTGTCTCCTGCTTTGCACGGATGGACTGTGGGGTGTAGTGAACGATCAAGAGCTCTACGCGGCCAGCCAGGAAACTCCACAGCAATGTTGCGAGGCTCTAGTGAAATTAGCTTTGAAACGCGGCGGTCCCGATAATGTGACGCTGCAGGTGCTCCGAGTCTCCGAGAGCTAATCGCCCCTGGTGGGAAAAGAGTCCTTAGGTATCTACTTTCCCGAGTCGTCCTTCCTTCTCCTTAAAACTTGCTGCTCCTTAAAGGATACGGTCCAAATGAGAACGCTTCCGGTAGCCGGAAACGCTATGCTAAATTCCTGACACTTTCATTTAAACTTCGCTTCTTTTGCGTACAACTATTAAGGCAAAAGTCTAGTTATGCAATCGACCTTGTGGCATAATACGCGGCTATGAAGATCTCACAGAAGGGCCTTTATGCATTGCAAGCGATGATGATGCTCGCCCGGCACTACCGGCAGGGCGCCATCAAGATTCGCGAGATCGCTTACGAAGAGAATCTTCCAGAGAAGTTTCTCGAGTTGATTTTGCTGGAATTGAAAAACGCCCGCATCGTCGAGAGCGTGCGCGGAGCCAAAGGCGGCTATCAATTACGCCGTGATCCGTCGGAAATCAGACTGAGCGAGATTATGCGTTTAATCGATGGTCCGCTGGCCCCCTTTGGAGATGCCGAGCAACTGCGTGCACTGATTGACCGTGATCTGCCCCATCGTGCTTTGTATCAGCTTTTCCTGGACGTCCGCGATGCCGCAGCGAATATTTTAGAAAATACAAGTCTCGCCGACCTGATCGCAGAAGGTGGTCCGCGCGGGAAAAAGACCAGGCGCTCCGCGAAAAAGAAGGATAAGACTGCCGTGCTCCCCATGGTGGTTGGAGGCAACAAGGGAGACTAGAAGGCGTCCGCCCCAGGCGCTTTCTCTTTCCCCGGTTTTCCCGGTGCGGGGGAAGACGGCTTGCGGTGGATCAAGCGTAGGCATGCTGTTGCCAGCTCCAATTTCTTCAGGGCCGATACTCCATAGACTTTAGTTTTCATCCATGAAGATGGATTTCTACTTGAATCACAAGTAAACCAATGGTAATAATAGGCGTGATGTAAATGGCGTAAAGAACCCTCATTGCGCCATCCCCCGCAGTTTCAGAACTCGTTTTCGCCACAACAAGAACTGATCGAAAAAAACTTAGACGAAAAAGCTAAAAGGAGAGGATTTAATTTTATGAAAGCAAGTAAAAAACTTTTTCTTACCGTTCTGGCAATGGTTGCGTTGGCAGCCGGAGCTTGGGCGCAAACCCCGGGCCAGGTGACGCTGAACTCCAATGAGACGCATGATGGAACGTCAAATAATGGGTCGGCGACCGCTGCTCCAGCGGCGGCCGCACCCGCGCCGGCGCCATCGATCGTCACCGCTGCCGACGTGCAGGCCTTGAAGGACGCACTGGCCGCGCAGCAACTACAAATCGAGCGGCTGTCGCAGCAACTGGAGCGCCAGCAGGAGCAACAGGCCGCCGCCGCCAAAGCGGCGAGTCAGACGGGTTCCGATCCGCAACCGGTTCCCGCAAGGCAGGTCGCGGAACTGGGAAACAATCCTGCGGGGAACAATGCCGGGATTCAGCAGGGCGACACCAATTCCGGGCTTAATTTGCAAGACACGCAAACCACGCCCAATCAGAATCCGATGGAAAGCGCCGTCTCCATTCATTTTCGGGGGATCACGATCACCCCGGGAGGATTCGCCGAAGCGGCCTTTGTGCGGCGGTCCAGAGCTCTGGGAGCGGACCTGACCACGCCTTTCAACTCGCTCACCATGCCGGGAGCTTCGCAGAGCCAGCTGTCGGAGTTTTTCGGTTCGGCGCGCCAGTCCCGGCCCACCGTATACGTGGATGGCCGTTTAAATAACGTAGAGTTTTCCAGCTATCTCTCCGCCGACTTTCTGTCTTCCGGCGATACCTCCACCGCGACGCAGACCAACAGTTACACGCTCCGGCTGCGGCAAGCCTGGGGGCAGGCGAAGTTCGATAACGGATGGAGCTTTCTGGGCGGCCAGATGTGGAGCCTGGTGACGGAAAACAAGGCTGGCATCGCGCCCAGCGACGATACCGGGCGCACCAATGACTCTCGTCCCATGACCATCGATCCGGGGTACAACGTTGGATTCACCTTTGCCCGGCAGTACGGTCTGCGGTTAACCAAGGCCTTCGGCGATAAGGTTGCGGTGGCGGTAGCCATGGAAAACGCGCAGGGTACGTTGAGCACGCACGGCAACACCGATAATTTTCTGCTGGGCGAGCCGGGAGCGAGCAACACCTACAATGACGCGCTGACGGCTTGCACCACCAGTTCTTACACGGTGACCGGCGCCACCAGCCCCACCTATTACACGAGCTGCACGCCGGCGGGCACCTATACCTTCAATCCGTCACCTGACATCATCGCCAAGCTGGCGTTTGATCCGGGGTTTGGACACTATGAAGTTTTCGGATTGTATGACCGGTTCCGCGACCGCGTGTTTCCTTGCGCCAACTTCGCCATCGGCACCACGGGACCTTGCCCAAACAATCCGGCGGTCACCGGTCCGAACGGATCGGGGGCTTATAACGATTCGAAAAATGGCGGCGGCTTTGGGGCCAACGCCCGCTGGACCTTCGACAACAAGCATGTGGTTTTCGGGCTGCACGCTTTTGGAGGCCGGGGAGTGGGCCGCTACGGCGCAGGTCAGCTGGCCGATCTGGCGATTCATGCGGACGGAACTCCGAACCCGATCAAGAATGGCCAGGGACTGGCGACGCTGGAGTGGCACGGGAAAAAGCTCGACGTGTATCTCTACACTGGCGCCGAGTATGACGGCCGCACCACCGACTTTGATCCGGCGAACAAGGCGTATGTCGGGTATGGATCGGCGTTGTTCAATAATTCGGGTTGCTACACCGAAACGGCTCCTTCCTTTGCGGTTTCGAATGGATTCAATCCCGGATCGCTCTCCAAGTGCACGGCGGATACGCGCGCGCTGGTCGAGGGAACGGCCGGCTTCTGGTACCGCTTCTACAACGGTCCGAAAGGTAAATTCCAGTTCGGCACGCAGTACTCCTACGTGACCCGCCAGACCTGGTCTGGCATCGGCCCCGCAGGCACCGGAGCCCCCGGAGTTACGCCCGAAGGCCTGGACGGAATGGTCTTTACTTCATTCCGTTATTACTTGCCGTAAACTAGCGCCCGCGCCAGCGATGGCGCGGGACCACCTTGCTGTCTGATGTTTCCTCACTTTTTCGAGGGGCGCCTTCCCTTCGGAAACGCCGCCGGCCTGGGTTTGGCACTCTCCTTTTCCGGGCCGGCGGCGATAACCCAATCCTACCGAATCCAATCCCCACTCCCAGACTTAGACCTGTAAGGTATTGTGAATTGTTAGTTTAGATCACCATAAAGTCGATCAAAATACTTGACATTGAGCGGCCGGGCAGATATATTCCGTGTGCATCGAGAGTCGGCCCCGGCTTCTCGCGCAGTAGAAGTGAGTCCCGCTTACCCAAATTTGTTTGAGTTCCCCCAAGCGGGAGACGTGCAGATCTGAATCCGCTTTCACTAATTTAAGGAGATACAAAAATGAAGAAGAGGTATTCACTCTTGGGAACTCTATTGCTGACCGCGGTTACAGCCGCGGTTCCAGCCGCCACTGCGCAGACGGTCCATGTTGCGGGTGCCAGCGCTTCGTCACAATTTCTTACTGCGGCGATTACTGTGGGATTTTTAACTTTGATTGCGACGGTGTTAATTTAGAAGACATCTCCAATAATTCACAAAGAGATTCTTCATATGACTTTCGAAGCTATGAATTCCAAACGTATATTCCTTAAGCAGGCGTCGGCAGCGGCGCTCATCACCGCTTCCGCGCACCCGATGTTGACTTGGGCTCTCCCGCAAGAACCAGCGGTGTCCCTACCTGGCGAACAATCGATGGTGCTCCGCTCCTTCCGGTTCATCGATCTTGAAAGTCCAGTCGAATACTTCAACACATGGCTTACACCCGTTCCGCATTTCTTCGTGCGCAACCATATGTATGAACCGATCGAGACTCAGGATGACTGGAGCCTCACGATCGGTGGAGAGGTGGATAAGCCGTTCTCTCTAAGCCTGAGGGAACTATCTAGGCTGGAGATCCATTCGGTGGTGAATACGCTTGAATGCGCCGGAAATGGCCGCGGTCTTTACCGTCCTCAAGTTCCTGGCATTCAATGGGGAAAGGGCGCAGTCGGCACCGCGCGCTTTTCCGGTCCCAGGCTGCGGGACGTATTGCAGCGTGCCGGGGTAAAGTCTACGGGCAAGCACGTGATGTTTCGGGGCCTCGATGAGGTTCCTGGCAAAGTCCCGCCGTTCATTCGCAGTATCCCAATCGAGAAAGCGCTTGATGTCGATACCCTGATCGCCACGCACATGAATGGCTCTCCGCTTAGCAAGCATCATGGCGCTCCGGCTCGCGCACTCGTTCCGGGCTGGATTGGTGCGGCCTCATGCAAGTGGCTGACCGAGATAAAAGTTCTTAACACAGAGTTCGTTGGAAACTTTATGAGTCCCGGCTACCGTTTCCCGAACCAGCCAGTGAAACCCGGCGAGGCTGTGAAGCCCGAAGATACCCATCCGCTTACGGCGCTCACGGTGAAATCGGTAATCGCCGGCCCGGGGGATGGCGCAAGCCTGAAGGCCGGGAGACTGGCCATTCATGGTGCCGCCTGGGCAGGCGAAGCCGATATCGCAAAAGTTGAGATCTCCGCAGACGGAGGTACGACATGGAGTTCGGCGAAGCTCGGCCGCGAGCAGGCGCATTATGCGTGGCGACTATGGAGTTTCGATTGGAAGCCTCCGAAGTCCGGCGAATACACTCTGCAATCGCGGGCAACGGACAGTCAGGGGCGCACCCAACCGGCAGTGGCTGGCTGGAATCCGAGCGGCTATCTCTATAACGCGATTGACGAGGTGAAGGTCCGTGTTCTCTAGTCGAAAAAACAATGTCAGGATCGTGCTGCGAGATTCTCAGGTGGCAGCCGTTTTTCTTGCAGTACTGCTTTTGTCGCTTTCGCCCCTGCAAGGGCAAGATCGCAAGTCTGGAATGGCGAATGTGAACGCGGACCTGCCCGCCGGCGCAATGCAATCCAAAGCCACAACCACATGCCTGGAGTGTCACGAGGCTCGCATCATTCTGCAGCAGCGCCTTAGCAAGGCGGCGTGGGCAAAAGAGGTCGACAAGATGACGAAGTGGGGAGCGCTGGTTGAGCCAGCCGATCGTGAAGCTCTCATCGACTACTTGAGCGCCAACTTCAGTCCTGACAAGCCACCGTATGAGCCGCAAAGAACTGCGGAAAAGGCTGGCAAGTAATCGTGTAGGTGCGGTGCTGTTGGAGCGGTGCGAAGAGAGAAGACAGAAGAGAGATTGAAAAGCAACGCGCTGCCGACCCAATGCTCATAGCGTGAACACTACGGCAGCGCTGCATTCTGAACCCAAACCGAATACTGAGATGAGAAGGAGTGTAAGAAAGTTGGTTGTCTAATTCTAGTGCCTAGCAGGGTACCGGCAAGTTATTATCCAGGTCATCAAGCCCGCTAAACTGTTTCTTCCATTTTTCCGGATCCTTCGGCGCGGGTGCCTTTTTCCGGCCGCAGCAAGGGAAAAAGAATTACGTCGCGAATGGTATGCGAATCGGTCAGCAGCATGCATAGGCGGTCGACGCCCATGCCAACTCCCCCAGCGGGCGGCATACCATACGATAGCGCGCGGATGTAGTCTTCATCCATCTGGTGCGCTTCGTCGTCGCCGCGCTCGCGCTCCTTCAGTTGATCCTCGAAACGCCGCCTCTGATCTTCCGGATCGTTCAGTTCACTGAATCCGTTGGAGATCTCCATTTGTCCGGCAAAAATCTCGAAGCGTTCCGTCCACTCCGTCTCATCCGGCTTTTGTTTTGAGAGAGGCGAGATTGCAGTGGGGAATTCATAGATGATGGTGGGCTGCGTGAGATGTTCCTCCGCTACCGCCTCGAAGAGATTCGCAATCGTTTTGCCGAGAGGGTCTTTGGGATCGTAGGCCATGTGCGAACGTGCCTGGTTGAAGCGCTCTACAAATTGCTTCAAGCAGTCAGGCGAAGCGAAGTCGTGCATCTCGGGCTTTGCACCCGCAGCGTCCGGCCAATAGTGGATAATCGCTTCGCGCATCGTGAAGCGCCGCCAATTGCCCCAGTCGATTTCGTGTTCTCCCCACTTCGTTTTAGTTCCGCCGGTCACATCGTGCGCTGCCTGGGTGATCAGCTCCTGCGTTAAATCCATTACTCCCTGATAGTCGGTGTAGGCCTGATAAAACTCCAGCATGGTGAACTCCGGATTCCAACGCCATCCGAGACCCTCGTTCCGGAAATTGCGATTGATCTCATAGACCCGATCGAATCCTCCCACCACGAGCCGCTTCAAATAAAGTTCCGGCGCAATGCGCAGGAATAAATCCATGTCGAGAGTGTTGTGGTGCGTCACGAACGGACGCGCCACCGCTCCTCCAGCGATCGGTTGCATCATGGGAGTCTCCACTTCAACAAAATCGTGAGATTCCAGAGTGCGCCGCAGCGACTGGACCAGTTGGCTGCGCTTCAGAAAAACTTCCCGTACGCCGGGGTTCATCAGGAGATCCACGTAGCGCTGACGGTAGCGCAGTTCCACGTCGGTAAGGCCGTGAAATTTTTCGGGCAATGGCAGGAGGTCTTTGCTGAGAAAAGTGATTTCCTCGACGTGAATGCTGAGTTCACCGGTTCGTGTGCGGAACAGGTAGCCGCTTACGCCAACGTGATCGCCGAGATCAAGCAGCTTATAAAGTTCGAATCCCTGGTCGCCGACGGCATCTTTTTTGACATAAATTTGCAGCCGCTCTCCGCCTTGTTGCAAATGGCAGAAGCCAGCCTTGCCCATTAGCCGAATGGCCATGATTCGCCCGGCGGCACGCACATTGACTCGCGGAGTTTCCAGTTGCTCCGCGCTCTTGTCTGAATACTCCTTCAGAATCTGGGGAATGGTATGGGTGAAGTCGTATTTGCTGCGATAAGCGGCCTGCCCCAGTGCCTCGATCTGCTTTAGTTTCTGGCGCCGTAATTCGTAAACGTTTTCGTCGAATGCCAAGAGGATCCTTTGACAGGGAATTGCGCCTTCCAGCGCGGGCAGAGAAAACTGTGAAACGCGATTATAAACAACCGGACGCCTTCCCGCGCGCATCTCGGGAAATGCCACAGCCAAATCCTGAATGTACCTTAATATCATGGTACAATGGTACACATGGTCGAGGAATCCAAGCTGTTGGTGGAGCGGGTCCAAACCGGAGTCCGCATGGAAAAGCGGTTGCTGAAAATTCTGAAAGCATTTGCCGAATATCACGACATGACTCTTGGCGATCTGCTGGAAGGCATAGTTCTACATGCATTCGATGGGAAGACTCCCTTTAGCCCCGCGTCTCTTGAGCGTATTCAGGAGTTGAAGCGCTTCTACGAATTTGATTTGGATTCGACCGCCAGCCACCGGCTGAAGGAAATCAAAAGCAGAGCTGTCCGCAGGCGCTCTGGCGAAAGATAAACAGAAAAGATAAGGACATACCTATGGCATCGCAACGCACAGAAATCGCGTTTACCGGTTTGCAGTGGACTCTCGGGGTGGTGATCCTCATCGAAGCGATCCTTTTTCTAATGCCAAATGCTGCTCACAGCTTCGCCCGGACCCACATGCCGAATATCGTCCGGTTGATTCTCGGCTTTGGCGAAATCGCTGGCTGCATCCTTATGCTACTTCCGCGAACCGTGATTCGTGGCGCGTGGCTGCTGGTCGCGGTGTTTGCACTTGCCATTCTGATTCATCTCCTTCATGGCATGTATGAAGTTGGAAATCTAGCGATCTACACCGCTG
Source organism: Acidobacteriaceae bacterium (assembly GCA_003165455.1). GTDB lineage: Bacteria > Acidobacteriota > Terriglobia > Terriglobales > Acidobacteriaceae > Sulfotelmatobacter. Next base: position 22,228 of record PLUJ01000276.1, read on the forward strand.
CGGCCTGGGCCATCGCCTTAGGGAAAACCAACGCGTAGCCATCATGGTCGCGTTCAAAGCATTACTCGTAGAAGGAACGTCTGGCGTAGGTAAATCGAGGCTGATCGACGCTCTGATTCGCCGCCACGTCGATTCGTCCAGGTGCAAAAAAATCAGAACATTGGTTCATCTCGCCCAATCGCACACCTATGGGCCCCTTGCGGGATCGGAAGATGATGGCACTCTTACCGTCGGTGCGAACCTTGATCATCTTGATCACATTGTTGGCGCTATGGAGTGGCTCCACGCGGGCGTGCGGGAGCATAAGCGACCGTGGTGCTTTGTGATTGTCGATACTTTGCATTTGACGCACTGCGTGCGTCCAGGCGTTGTACGGTGGGATGACGTAGCGCAGGTCGATCAAAGGTTGGCAGCAATTGGTTGCAGGTTGCTTTTTTTAGAAGCCACCCCCGCCACGATTTGGGAGAGAGGAATAAAGCCCAGGGTTGATGAACAATTTATTCGGGAGTACGCCAGAAAATTTGGCCAGACAAACGAGGACATCCACCAACATTTCGTGCGAGAGCAGAAAACCCTCGCTGGGCTATTTTCTCGATCGGCGATGCCAAAGCTTCACCTGAGCGGCGAGAACGACATTGAGCGCTTGGTGGAACAGGCTTATCAATATTGGGCAGAAACGGATTGAGCGAGGGTCGGTTTTGTGACCGAAGTGGAAATAATCCGGGCGTTCGAAGCGGGATTGGTCAGCGGGGATTCCTTCCATCACGCCGATCACGTCCATCTGGCATTCGCCTACCTGAGCACCTTTCCGGTGTTCACTGCTTTAGAAAGATTTTCCAGCGCGCTCAAGCGCTTCGCTGCCGCTAACGGCAAACCGCGCCTTTACAACGAAACTGTTACCTGTGCATATTTCTTTTTGATCAACGAACGAATCGCCCGCACCAAGCATTCGAATTGGGAAGAATTTTCGGCGAGCAACACGGACCTTTTTGTGTGGAGAAATGGCGCTCTATTCCATTACTATCGCGCGACCACGCTTCAGTCAGATCTCGCGAAAAATGTTTTTATCCTTCCGGATAAATATCTTGAGAGCGAAACATCTCCTTGAACTGCCTACCCATCGGCGTTAAGATGGCACGCTTACACTTGACGCCATGCCTTCGAATCGTGGGAGTTAACCTATGCCGCAAAATTATGTCCCTATCTTCATTTTCATGGCGGTGATCGGAATACTTCTGCCCATCACTCTGCTTGCGGCAAAATTGGTTCGTCCCAGCAACCCCAGTAAAACCAAGCTGATGCCTTATGAGTGCGGCATCGACCCCATCGACAACGCGCGCGGACGCTACACCGTGCGCTATTACATTGTGGCGATTCTTTTTGTGGTTTTCGACGTCGAGACTATCTTTCTATTTCCCTGGGCGGTCAAGTTCAAAGCTCTCGGCGTATTCGGTCTGATTGAAATGCTGGTTTTTCTGGCAATCCTCATCGTTGGCTACATCTGGGTCTGGCAAAAAGGCGCGCTGGAATGGGTGTAACCGCGCTTCCCTAAAGTGTTCTAAGCCTTGACGAACGTTGTTAAGCCGCGCCGTGCGCGTTCACGAAGCTGACACTCGCGTAGCGTTTCTGCGAGCGCTTCCAGTTTAGGAACTCCGTAGATATAAAAATTCTCAAATTCCGCGTCCGACGAGAACAGGTGCAACTCCGAATAGCCCAACAGTCGCATTCCCAGCGGTTTGAGGAATTCGAAGTGGTCGACGCGGAACAGTTCGAGACTTTCTTGCTTCGTTGAAAGCAGATTCTGTTCCCGTTTTATCCTCTGAGTCGTGATTCTGTAGTGCGTACGCAGACTCTGCAAGTAGAAGTGTAGAAAGATAATCGCGCACAGCGCCAGGGAGCCGAGGACCGTGTACAAGACGCCATCCCTGACATCCTTGGAATTAAGGGCATAACCGACCACGACGGCCAGCGCGATTATGACGAGAAAAGGCACGAGTTGGCCGACGCTGTAAATCATAGCCGGGTGGCCGGAAAACAGGTCCTTCTCGCTTGAGAGTTCGTTCGATGCCGAAAAGGCCGCCAAATCCGTGTTGCAGAAGCGGCACTTAATGGCGACGGCTTTGATGGTTTCACCGCAGACTGGGCAAGCCTTCTCGTCACTATCCATAAACGATCCTTCCAGATCAGAATCATAGCGCAAAGGCGACCGGATCAGTCTTTACAATCGGGTCGAACTTTCTTGCCATTGTGACGTAGCTCGTTGACACCGCTTCCCCAAGCTGATAAAAGTTATCGTTCTCTCCGAGACGTGCTCGCCGGAGATTGGTGCGTTCTGCGCTATGCCGGACGAAAACAAATCGCCATCTTCTGCGCCACCGGCAGGAAGTCCGGCAAGCCCTGCACCGCCGAATCCGGCCGCTGCCTCCACGGCGTCCGTCCCCGGAAAACCTGCAGCAGCCCCCAAGCCAGCCGCTCCTACCCCTATTCCATGGGATTCTCCCATGATCGCGAAGCTGAAAGGATCTTACGGTTCTGGCATTCAGGCTCTCACCTACGCGGGCCAGAACTACATATTGGTTGATCGCAGTCTCATTCCTGACCTGCTTCATGTGCTTCGTAACGAGGAGCAATTCGATTACTGCGTGGACATCACGGCAGTGCACTATCCCAATCGTGACAAACCATTCGACGTGCTGTGGGTCCTCTATTCGTTCGCCCGCAACGAGCGTATCCGTGTGACAACGCAAATCTCGGACGGCGAAACCCTGCCCAGTTCGGTTCCCATATGGCCGGGAGCGAACTGGCTGGAGCGCGAAGTCTATGACATGTTTGGAATCAAGTTCGATGGACATCCTGACATGAAGCGGATTCTGTTGCCCGATGGCTGGAAGGGACACCCTCTAAGAAAGGACTACCCCATTCTCCAGCAGGACACCGAGTGGGTGCAGATCAATTTGGGAATTGAAAGCGGCCAGTGACGCCCACTGGAACAGTGAAACGGGCGGTGAACAGGTAATGACTGAATCGGACAGCGCGCTCTCGCATCTCGACCTCGAAACTCCCGAGAAGCCATTTCTTGATGCCAACGAACTGGTCATCAACATGGGTCCGCAGCACCCGGCCACCCACGGCGTGCTTCGAGTGATTCTGCGCCTCGACGGTGAAAAAGTTCTTGGCCTGGAATGCGTAATCGGCTATCTGCACCGCGGCGTCGAAAAGATTGGCGAGCATCGTACCTACACGATGTTCAATCCATATGTCGACCGCATGGATTACGTGGCTGCGGTCTCGAACGGACTGGGTTACTGCGAGACCATAGAGAAGCTTCTCAATGTCGAAGCGCCTCCTCGCGCTCAATATGTCCGTGTCATCCTTACGGAGCTTAACCGGATCGCCAGTCACCAGCTATGGCTGGGGACTCATGCCCTCGATATCGGCGCCATCACGCCACTTTTCTACACGTTCCGGGATCGCGAAGAGATTCTCAAAATCTACGAAAAATATTGCGGCGCACGCCTTACTACACATGCCTTTCGCATCGGCGGCCTGCAATATGAAACTTACGCTGGCTTCGAGCAGGATGTACGAAACTTCCTGAATTTCTTTCTTCCCAAGATTGACGAGTACGAGGAACTGCTCACCACCAACCGCATCTGGGTGGAGCGGACAAGAAATGTTGGAATAATCTCCGGAAAGGATTGCATTGCGCTCGGCGTCACCGGTCCCGTGCTCCGCGCGAGCGGGGTGAAATGGGACCTGCGCAAAGCCCAGCCCTATGCCAACTATAAGAATTTCGATTTCGATATTCCCATCGGACAGAATGGCGATACCTACGATCGATACCTGGTCCGCGTGGCAGAGATGCGGCAATCCGTTCGAATCATCGAGCAGGCCGTGGAGGCAATCCCCGAGGGCCCGATCATGGCCAAAGTTCCGAAAGTGATAAAGCCTGCGGTGGGCGAGGTCTACCACTCCATTGAAGCTCCTAAGGGTGAGCTCGGATATTTCGTGGTTAGCGATGGCTCCACGCAGCCTTATCGGGTACGCGTGCGTCCGCCCTCGTTCGTGAATCTGCAAGCCCTGGATAAGATGTGCCGCGGCCAGCTGGTGGCCGACGTGATCGCGGTGATCGGCACGCTCGATATTGTTCTCGGCGAGGTAGACCGCTGATGAATTCAATTGTCCAATACATTCAGTCCTACCTCGCAAGTGACAAAACTCCAGGCGCTGCGGGAAATATGTTCTGGGCGTTGGTCTACATCATGCTGGTGTTCGTCGGCCTTTCAGTCGCCGTGATCGCGATGAACTGGCTCGAGCGAAAAATCTTGGCCCACATGCAGGTGCGCCTCGGGCCCATGCGAGTTGGACCTCACGGACTGCTACAGCCGATCGCCGACGCCATCAAACTCTTGCTGAAAGAAGACATCATTCCCGCTGAGGCGGATGGCCTGATTTTCTGGATGGCGCCATTCATCGTCGTGCTGGCGGCGTTCACGGTTTTTGTCGTGGTCCCATTCGGACCAACCCATGCCATTACCGATATGAATATCGGAATTCTCTTCATGCTCGGCGTTTCATCGCTGAGCGTGCTTGGAATTGTGATGGCGGGCTGGGCGTCGAACTCTCACTATCCGCTGATCGGTGCGCTGCGCTCCAGCGCTCAGATGGTGTCCTATGAGGTTGCCATGGGACTCGCAGTGGTTTCCGCGATTCTGATGACGAGCCTGAACGCAACCGGAACCGGAACCCTCAGCATGATCGGCATCGTGCAGGCACAGCAAGCGCAGGGCGAATGGTTCATCTTCAAATTCTTTCCGCTGGGATTGATCGCCTTTTTCATCTTCGCGGTCGCCATGGTCGCCGAGACAAACCGTGCTCCCTTTGACCTGGCCGAAGCTGAATCTGAGTTAACCGCCGGCTTCCACACCGAATACAGCGGCTTCCGCTGGTCCTTGTTCTTTCTGGCGGAATATTCAGCCATGATCGCGGTATCTTCCATCGCGGTAACGCTGTGGTTGGGTGGATGGTTGCGGCCATTTCCAAACCTCCTCAGCGGCGGAATATGGGAGTTGGTGTTCTCCTTTTTCCCGGGCGTAACTTTCCTGTTCTTTGCCGCAATCTGCTTCTACAATACCGTTCGAATGCCGAAGCATCCTCTGTTTCGCATTCAGACGATTGGCCTGGCGGCATTCGGAGTCGTGCTGGCTCTGATCGGCTTAGTGTTGTTCATTCCGGCCGTCAGCATGCGGGTGCAAGATATTTTCTGGTTTGCCACGAAAGTTGCCGCCTTCATGTACCTCTATATCTGGTATCGTGGCACGTTCCCGCGATATCGATTCGATCAACTCATGCAAATGGGATGGAAAGTTCTTCTTCCGATGGGATTGGGAGTTCTGATCCTGACGGCAAGCGTAGCGTTGCTCCAGCAAAAATTATGGCACCCGTAGCTACACCATTTTTCTTTTACTTGCTCTCCGGGATCATGCTCATCGGGGGCATCCTGGTGATCACGCGCAAGAACCCCGTGCATTCGGCTCTGGCGCTGATCGTCACGCTGCTGGCGCAGGCTTCGATTTACCTGATGCTTTACGCACCGTTTGTCGCTGGCGTGCAGATCATTCTTTATGCCGGCGGGATTATGGTGTTGTTCTTGTTTGTCATCATGCTGGTGAGCATCGACCGCTCCATAAAAGAACGGCAATTTAACAGTCAATGGGTGGTCGGGATTATCGCGGCGACGGCGCTCGGCGGACTATTTATCGCAGCGTTCACGAAAGGTGACAAAATCTTTCCGGAGCACGTGCTGCCCATGGTGGAAAACGACAACACACAGAACATCGCAACCTTGCTGTACGGCCAATACATGTTCGCGTTCGAAATCGCTTCGCTGCTCTTGCTGGTGGCGATCATCGGAGCGGTGGTTATGGCGAAGAAAAGAATTTAGGTTGTAAGAATTCTGGTTCTTAAGGGCAGTGGCTTTCGCGGTGCCGCCGCGCCGAAGTTGCGTTATGGAATCAATGCTGCACATCACGACGCTGCACTATCTGGTCCTCGGAGCAGCCCTTTTCCTCCTCGGGGTGATCGGCGTGCTGACGCGGCGGAATGTAGTCATTGTTCTGATGTCGATTGAACTGATCCTCAACGCCGTAAATCTAAACCTGGTTGCTTTTTCGCGCCTTTGGGGCGGTTTGCACGGACAGATCTTTGCCATCTTTGTAATCACCGACGCCGCCGCGGAAGCAGCCGTAGGACTCGGAATTCTGATCGCCTTCTTCCGTAATAAGGAGACAGTCAATATCGACGAAGTGAATTTGCTCAAGTGGTAGAGGTAGCTCTTGGCCATTAGCTTTTAGCCTTTAGCAAGTCAAATGCGAGGCTCAACACTGAGAACCTTAACTGAGAACTGACAACGAATGTTCCTCACTCACATCTGGCTGATCCCACTGCTACCGGCCGTTGGCGCTGCCGTCATGTTCTTTTTCGGCCGTCGGCTGCAGAAGGCAACGGTCAGCGCTGTTTGCGTGGGGAGCATCGTCCTGGCATTCATCCTGGCGTGCGGTGCCGTGTGGCAATACTCGGCGTGGTCGTCCACTTCTGACAACTTTCACAAGCCTTATCAGACCATCCTCTGCACCTGGCTCGGCTCCGACACAGGTCACCTGAATTATCGAACGCAAGATGGCTCTCCGGCCCCATTACAGGCCGATGTCGGGTTCCTGCTCGATCCACTTTCCAGCATCTGGTTGCTCTTCGTCACCGGCGTCGGCATGCTGATCCACATTTACTCCACCGGATACATGGCGCACGAGGGCGGCTACTACCGTTTCTTCGGATACCTCAACCTCTTCATGTTTTCCATGCTGACGCTGATCCTCGCCAATAATTACGTGCTGCTTTTCGTTGGATGGGAAGGCGTAGGGTTGTGTTCGTATCTGCTGATTGGTTTTTATTTTCACCGCAAGTCCGCCAGCGATGCGGCCGCGAAAGCCTTCATCGTAAATCGAATCGGCGATGCCGGATTTCTTTTGGGTATGTTTTTCATCGCCTGGTACTTTGGCTCGCTGCGCTTCATCGAAGTCACTCATATCGCGCATAGTGGACGGTTTTCGATTGGCGATCCCATCATCACCGCGGCCACATTGCTTCTATTCGTCGGCGCATGCGGAAAGTCGGCGCAGCTTCCCCTCTACATCTGGCTGCCCGACGCCATGGAAGGCCCCACTCCGGTTTCCGCGCTCATTCATGCCGCCACCATGGTCACCGCGGGCGTCTATATGGTCGCGCGCTCGAATGCGCTGTTTGTGCTTGCGCCGACCTCTATGAAGACCGTCGCGATCGTCGGAGCGCTCACCGCAATCTTCGCCGCTTCCATCGGCCTGGTTCAAAACGACATCAAGCGCGTGCTTGCCTATTCCACTGTTTCGCAGCTCGGCTATATGTTCCTCGCGCTTGGAGTGGGAGCCTTTGCCGCAGGCGTCTTCCACGTTTTTACCCATGCGTTCTTTAAAGCGCTTCTCTTCCTTGGTGCTGGCTCCGTGATTCACTCCATGAGCGGCGAGCAGGATATGCGCAACATGGGCGACCTCGGTCACCGTATCCCCATTACCCATCGCACCATGTTCATCGCCACGCTGGCCATCGCGGGGATTTTCCCGTTCGCTGGATTCTTCTCAAAAGACGCGATCCTCTGGGAGACATGGTCGCGCGAGGGCGGCGCTTATCGGTTCCTTTGGTATGTCGGCTACGCGACGGCATTGATGACTGCTTTCTATATGTTCCGCCTGATGTATCTGACCTTCCATGGGCGCCCGCGCATGAGCCATGAAGCGGAGCACCACATCCACGAATCGCCCATGTCAATGACGGTTCCGTTGATTGTGCTCGCGCTCTGCGCCGTCGGCACTGGGTGGCTCGGCTGGCCGCACAGCCTTGGTGGTTCCGACCGCTTCACGAAATTTCTCGAGCCGGTCTTCGCCGGCGAAGCCCGTGTGCTTCAAGAAGAAGGCCGGACGAGCCAGTTGGTTGCCGGAGTGGAAGAGCAGCATAACAGCAGTACCGAGTGGCTATTGATGGCGTTATCGTTGGCTGCCGCGGGCCTGGGCTGGGGGATGGCCTGGCGCAGCTATCGCCATGCCGACAAAGGCTACACCGAGCCCATTGCCGCGGCCGTGCCGCCCGTCTACGACGTGCTGCTTCACAAATATTATGTTGACGAAGGTTACGACTACGTTTTTACCGGACGTCGAAAGCTGGGGAACGTCCGGCTTGGCGTGCTTGGACTCGGCACGGCGTCTGCCTGGTTTGACACTCATGTTGTCGATGGCGCGGTGAACGCCGCTGGCTGGATCACGCGTCTCACAGGCACAATTTCCAGCTGGTGGGACAAATGGATTATCGACGGCATCGGGGTCAATGGTCCTGCAACTTTGGCGCGGATACTTTCTTACCCGGCCCGCCTTTTCGAGTGGGGCCTGGTGCAATGGTATGCGCTCGTAATGACGGCAGGATTAGTCGGTTTCGTTTTCTATTATGTGTATCGCTGATGAAGCTCTTAGCTGTTAGCTCCTAGCTTTGGCTAGAAACTAAACGCAAAGAGCTCAGGCTAAAGGCTAAGAGCTAAAGGCTAAGAGCTTTTCATGCAAAATCACATACTTTCGATCATCCTCTTCACACCGCTGCTGGGCGCGCTTGTGCTCCTGTTCGTTCCCAAGGAAAACAAGGACGCCATCCGCTGGATCGCAAATCTTTTTTCGCTCGGCGGCTTCCTGATCTCGCTGCCACTGGTGCCCATGTTCTGGGCGCAGCGGTTCGAGCCCGGCTTCAAGTTCATCGAGGGCTCACCGAGCAACTGGATTCCAACGATAGGCGCGGGCTACCTGATCGGTATCGACGGAATTTCTTTCCTGCTCATCATGCTCACCACGTTGCTGGGCTGGATCTCCATTCTTTCCTCCTGGACCGCGATCGAAAATCGCGTCAAAGAATATTATGTTTGGTTTCTGATTCTTCAAACCGGTATGCTCGGCGTCTTCATGGCGCTGGATTTCTTCCTCTTTTTCGTCTTCTGGGAAGCCATGCTGGTGCCAATGTACTTGCTGATCGGCATCTGGGGCGGCCCGCGTAAGCTGTACGCGGCGATTAAGTTTTTCCTCTACACACTGGCCGGCTCAGTTCTGATGCTGCTTGGCATCCTCTTCCTTTACTTCCATCATCACGCGCTTACCGGAATCTACACCTTCAGCCTGACGGCTCTCTATCAGACTGCGCCGAAGATTTATTCCGATCCCGCCTACGGACCCAACATTGCGATCCTGCTGTTCTTCGCATTCTTCTTCGCCTTCGCGATCAAAGTCCCAATGTTCCCGTTCCACACGTGGCTGCCGGACGCGCACGTCGAGGCGCCAACCGCCGGATCGGTCATCCTGGCGGGCGTTCTGCTGAAGATGGGAACCTACGGCTTCATCCGTTTCTCGCTGCCGTTTTTCCCCGATGTGCTGATGCACACGCGGGTCCGCACGTGGATGATCGTCTTATCGCTCATTGCGATCATCTACGGCGCTCTGGTTTCGTTGATGCAGAAGGATATGAAGAAACTGGTGGCCTATTCTTCCGTCAGCCACCTGGGCTTCTGCACGCTGGGAATCTTCGCGCTCACGCCGCTCGGACTAAGCGGATCCGTCTTGCAGCAGGTCAACCACGGAATCTCAACCGGAGCGCTGTTCTTGATCGTCGGCATTCTTTACGAACGCCGTCACACCCGCGAGATCGCCGAATACGGCGGCATCTCGAACGTGATGCCCGTTTACGCCACCATCACCATGATCATGTTCCTCTCCTCGATGGGACTGCCCTTGCTCAATGGTTTCGTCGGCGAATTCACCATCCTCCAAGGAACGTTTATGGAGAACTGGCGCTGGGGCGCTTGGGCGGTTCCTGGAGTTGTTCTTGCGGCTGCATATCTCTTGTGGCTCTATCAACGCGTATTCTTCGGCACAGTCACGAATCCAAAAAACGAAAAGCTTCACGACCTCACGCCGCGCGAAGTGCTCACATTCGTACCCTTGCTGATCATGGCTTTCTGGATCGGCCTTTACCCCAAGCCGTTCTTCCAAATCCTTGAGCAGCCCGTAAATCAAATAGTCGCGAACGTGCGCACTCCGCAGTCTGGCGGCGTAGTGAATGCAGCTACGCAACCTGACGCTGCCCAAGCTCCGATCGCAACGACGGCTGCTGTCATCGATGCGCCAACGCGAGTTCAACCCACGAAAGGGACGAAATAGTGGGCTTGCTTCCACAATTCACGGCAAGCGATTACCTGCTGGCGCTCCCCATTCTTTTGCTCACTTTGTTTGCTCTCGGAATCCTTCTGATCGATCTCATGATCCCGCCGGAGACGAAGTGGGCCAATGCCGTAACCGCTCTGATCGGAGTGCTCTTCGCGGCGGGGGCCGTGCTCAAGATTCAAATTTGGATGGGGGCCAATCGCGGCGTCTCTCTGGGTGCGGTCGGCATGATGGGCACCATGCTGGTGGACCGGGTTGCCATTTTCTTTTTCTATCTATTCCTTGCGGCCACGGCTATCTCCATTCTCATGTCGGTTCGCTACATGACCACCGAGCACGAAAATCACGGCGAGTATTACACGCTGATGTTGCTTTCGGTGGTCGGCATGATGTGTATGGCCGCGGGTTTCGACATCGTGCTCATCTTCATCGGCCTGGAGCTGATGGCGATCTCCACCTATGTGCTCGTAGGTTTCCTGCGCCGCGACCGCCGCTCGAACGAAGCGGCGCTGAAGTATCTATTACTCGGCGCGTTTTCCTCCGGGATCTTTGCGTATGGTCTGTCGCTGCTCTACGGTCT
>PLUJ01000115.1 GCA_003165455.1 Acidobacteriaceae bacterium
CGAAACGTTGTTCCCGGCTGCGTTCCATCCGGAACCTTCAACGTATGCTCGCCTTCCAGCGTGGGCACCTGCAACTCCGAACCCATGGCCGCTTGCGTCACTGAAATCGGCACGACGCAATGCAAATCATTCCCATCCCGAATAAAAAACGGATGCTCTTTTACGTGCAATACCACATAAAGATCGCCCGCCGGACCGCCGAACGGTCCCGCCTCGCCGCCCCCGGTGAATCGGATCCGCGTGCCATCTTCCACGCCCGCCGGAATCTTCGTATCGACCGACCGCTGCCTCAGAAGGCGGCCTTCTCCCTTGCACTTCGGGCATGGATCTGTGATCACATTGCCGGTTCCCTGACACGCGGCGCAAGTGCGGGCAATACTGAAAAATCCCTGCTGATATCGCACCTGACCGCGCCCTGCGCACGATTTACAAGTGGTGGGACCTTTGCCCGGTGCGGCCCCGCTGCCGCGGCAGTCTTCACAAGCTTCGTGCCGGCGAACCATGACCCGTGTCTCCGTACCAAATACCGCTTCTTCAAATTCGATCGTGATATCTTCGCGCAAATCCGCGCCACGCTGCACGCGGCTCCGGCGTCGCCCACCCCCGCCTCCAAATGCGTCTCCAAATCCGAAGAACTCGCCAAAAATTTCGCCGAAGTCCTGGAACGGAGTGCCGTCGAAGCCAGTCCCGCCACCGGCGTTACCAACTCCGGCATGGCCGTAGCGGTCATACAGCGAACGTTTATCCGAATCGGCAAGAATCGCGTAAGCTTCCGTGACTTCTTTGAACTTTTCCTCGGCCTCGGGATTGTTTGGATTACGATCCGGATGCCACTGCATGGCGAGTTTGCGATACGCGCTCTTCAGTTCAACTTCCGTGACGGTGCGCGTGACCCCGAGTACCTCGTAATAGTCGCGTTTTGCGTTCGTGGTCAGAATAAAAACCCTTCCCTATTATTGAAAGAAATTCCAAAGAAAATTGTCCAGGCAGCTCGACCAAACTACTTGCCGGGATTTTTCGCGACCTTCACCATAGCAGGCCGCAACAGCCGGTCCTTTAGTTTGTACCCCCGCTGCAATTCCTCAATGACTTGATGATCCGGAGCGTCAGAGGTTTCCACCATCTCAATGGCCTCGTGTAGATGTGGATTAAACGGCTCGCCCTTCGCCGCGATCGGCTGCAGCGAAAGCTTTGCGAACACGCTCTGCAACTGCTTGTAAATCAGATCTACTCCGTTGCGAAACTCGGCCGCATCCGCCTTCGAGTTGAGCGCGAGCTCAAAACTGTCCAGCACTGGCAGCAATGACTTGATTGTGTCCGCCGCCGCATAGTCGCGAAAATCCTGCTGCTCTTTGATGTTGCGGCGGCGCACATTCTCAAATTCCGCCTGCATTCGGGCAAGCCTGTCCAGCAGCGAATCCCGCTCCGCAGTCAGTTTCTGGAGATCGCCATCCCCTGATGAAAATTCCGTGCCCTGCGCTCCGCGACTTCCTCCATCGGCGGGCGGCAACTCATGCTCGGGATCCAGCCGCACTTCTGCCGCTTCCAATCTTTCCGCTTCCGACCTTGCTGTTTGCGAACTTTGTGCTTGTCTTTCCGCCTGCGCTCTGCCGTTCGTTTTCACCATATAAAACCGTAACTACTCCGATTCATTCAAAATTTTGTCAAATAAACGCGCTATATAAGACACTGCCGTCATCGTGTGTTGATAGTCCATGCGCGTCGGCCCGATCACTGCCAGCGATCCAAACATGTCCGTGCCCGAACGGGCTGGCGCTCCAATCAGGACGAAGTTTTGCATCGAAGGCAGTTCGTCATCCAGCCCGATCACCACTCTCACCGCCTCCTGCTTCACATCGAGATATGCGCCGAGAAGCTTCGCGACTTTCTCCTTCTCCTCAAGCGTCTTCAGCATTTCATGTAAACGTTTTCGATCTTCCTGACCAGTGAGCAGATTGGCCGCGCCCTCCACGAAAACCACCTGCGTTCCCGTTTCCGCCGCCAGAGCGCCTTGCTTGTAAAGCTGCTCGATAGAATTCATCAGCCGATCGTACTCGCTGCGTTCCTGATCGATCCGCCGGGCCAGTTCTGCGCGCATCGATTCGATCGTCCAACCGCGAAAGTTCTCGTTGATATAGCGCGCCGCCATATCCAACTCCGCCTGTGGCAAATCGAGACGCAGCACGCGATCCCGCACCAACCCCGAGCGCGTCACCAGCACGGCTAATACTTTTTGATCTCCCAGCCGCGAGAAGTACACATGCTCCAACGCGTTCTTGGTGCCGCTGGAAGCGACGGTGACCCCGACATTCCGAGAAATCAGCGACAGCACATGCGAGGTCCGCTCCATGAATTCCTGCACGTCGCTGATACCGGCGAGGGAGTCGGAAATCATACTCTGTTCCTGAGGCGCCAACTTCGCATCGCCGGAAATCTGTTCCACGTAATAGCGGTAAGCTTCAGTCGTCGGAATACGGCCAGCGGAGGTGTGTGGCTGTTCCAAAAATCCAGCCTCCGATAAATCGGCCATCACGTTTCGAATCGTCGCCGCGCTGAGGCCCTCGCGATTCGAGCGAGATAACGTACGCGATCCCACCGGCTCCCCCGTCGAGATAAAAGTCTCCACAATCGCGGTGAGCACCTCGCGTTCTCGTTTGCCGATATTTGGATCAGAGGGCATAGCTGGTCGATTACTTTTCGATAATCCGGGGGTTAACTCAATATCTTCGTAAGTAATTTAGATGCAAAAGCTTAGCTAAAGTCGCAGCTCGCCCTTCCTGCATGGATTCTAGGAACGCGCCATCTTCCTGTCAAGGAGTCGAATGGCTGTGACGAGGTTGCCGTTTCTTGTTCGAAGAGTTGAAACAAGATCGTTCGCACTCCCTTGCTTATTCGAACCCGCGTCCTTATTAGCATATTTCGAAATCTTTCCGATGGTTGCTAGAGTAGATGCCACACTATGAAGTCGAAACCACACGTCGCCGTCGTCGGTGCCGGAGCCTTCGGGGGTTGGACCGCGCTCCATCTTTTAGAACAGGGTGCCCGAGTTACATTGATCGACGCCTGGGGGCCGGGCAACTCGCGATCCTCGTCTGGCGGGGAGACGCGCATCATGCGCGGGACTTATGGGCCTGACCAACCCTATACCGACCTTGCTGCGCGCTCCTTGAAACTCTGGCGGAAGTACGAAAATCGATGGAAAATAAAATTCCTCCATCGCACGGGCGTTCTCTGGATGGTCAGCAACCACGACGATACGTTCGAACGCGGTTCGCCCGCCCTGCTGCGTCAGGCTGGCATTCCGTATCAGGAACTCTCAGCCAGCGCGATGAAGAAACGCTGGCCCCAGATCAGCTTCTCGGACGTTCATTGGGGAATCTTCGAACCAGAATGCGGATATCTTGATGCACGCGCCAGTTGCCAGGCTGTAGTGAATGCCTTCGTAAGTGCGGGAGGGGCCTACCGCGAAGCTGCGGTCTTGCCTGATGGATTAGAACAACCCCCTCTGCGTTTTGTAACGCTCTCCGATGGTTCTCGTCTCAAAGCCGACTACTACGTTTTTGCCTGCGGCCCGTGGCTGGGAAAACTATTTCCCAAGACCCTGGCCAGGATTATCCGTCCCACCAAGCAAGACATTTTCTTCTTCGGACCTCCTGCCGGCGACTCGCGCTTCACCTCTGAGCATCTTCCCGTATGGGGAGATCACGGCAAACGATTCTTCTACGGAATCCCTGGCAGTGACCGTCGCGGCTTTAAAGTTGCCGACGATACCCGCGGCCCCGCATTCGATCCCACATCGGGCGAGCGGGTTGTCAGTCCAACCACTCTGAAACGCGTTCGCGATTATCTCGCCTTTCGCTTCCCCATGATGAAAGACGCTCCTCTGATCGAAAGCCGCGTCTGTCAATACGAACAGACGCCTGACAGCAATTTTATTGTGGATCGCCACCCCCAAATGAGTCATGTGTGGCTGCTAGGCGGCGGCTCCGGACACGGCTTTAAGCATGGGCCGGCGTTAGGCGAGGTGATGGCAGAGTTAATTCTGAAAGATGGAGAGCCATGCCCACAGTGGCGCTTGCCACTTTCCGACGATCTGCGACGTACTCGTTTCCAATGATCTAACTGCTGGGTTGCGGCAGAGCGCACGCCACTTAAAAGAGTGCGTCTTTAGCGCATTTTGGTTGTAAAACTTCAGTTGTAAACTTCAAGGGAACAGGTTGGTACGAAAATGGAAAGCATCATCGTCAAGGATCCGAATGTTCTTGGAGGCATTCCAATTTTTCGCCATACGCGTGTTCCTTTCCAGTCGCTCATTGATTATCTCGAGGAAGGACAAACGCTTGACGATTTCCTCAGTGATTTTCCTACCGTCGACCGGGAAGTCGCGATTTCCGCGCTTGAACAAGCCAAAAGTATTCTTGTTGCGCAACTGCAATGAGAATATTGCTCGATGAATGTATACAGCGCCGACTAAAGTTCAGTTTATCCACGAGTAATCATCGATGCGAAACCGCTCCAGAAGCGGGCTTTGCCGGGAAGACGAACGGGGAGTTGCTGCGACTCGCAGGACAGAACTTCGATATTTTCATCACTCTCGATAAAGGATTTCCTTATCAACAAAATCTAGAGGGACAGCGCATTTCCACTATCCTGGTCCACGCAAAATCAAGTAACCTCGCCCACTTGCTCCCGCACGTCTCTTCCATTCTGGAAACTTTAACCACAATTCAGCCCGGCCAAATCATCCAAATCGGATAGGAGTTCGCCTTACTGGATCTGAATCACGCTAGCGCCTTCGCTCGCCTTAATCTCGCCGATGCGCGCCAGCACTCTCCGCGCAAATTCGAAAATTGACCTGGCATGCGGCGAGTTCTCTCCTTCGAGCACAACCGGCTTTCCGCCATCTCCGGACTTTCTCACTTCGGGGTCGAGCGCGATATTTCCGAGAAATGAAACGCCATAGTTCTCGGCCATCTTCTCCGCGCCGCCGCGCGAAAAAATATCGACCTCATGCTCGCAGTGCGGACAAACAAAATAACTCATATTCTCGACCACGCCCACCAGATCCACTTTCATCTGCCGGAACATTTCAATCGCCTTACGCGCATCCTGCAACGACACATCGGACGGAGTCGAAACCACCACGGCGCCCGTCAGCGGTACATTCTGCACCAGCGACAACGCGATATCGCCCGTTCCCGGCGGCAGATCGACGACCATGTAGTCGAGATGTCCCCAGTCCACCATGCTGAGGAATTGTTTGATGATCTGGTGCAGCATCGGGCCGCGCCAGATGATCGGCTTATCCCCGGGGTTCAAGAAACCGACTGAGATTACCTTCAGCCCATGAGCCTCGAGCGGCTCAATGCGATTTTCGCCAGCCATTTTTGGCTGGCCGCTCACCCCCAGCATCAGAGGTACGTTCGGCCCATACACATCCGCGTCGAGCAGTCCGACTTTGTGCCCCATCTTCGCCAGCGCCACAGCCAAATTCACCGCCAGCGTCGTCTTTCCCACTCCGCCCTTGCCCGAACCTACGGCGATAATGGCGTCAACTCCAGGGAGTGGTTGCGGGCCTGGCGGTGCCTGGCCGGGATTATGCGTATGTGCATTCAAGGGATCACACTCCAATGGCGGGATTACGATGCGAAAGCTCGATTATACAAGGGATTTACACAAGAGGATTCGCTGGACTGCCTGAATCCGTTTTGGAATCTCTCGGAAGAATATTTCTTGGCTCGACTCCGAGCGAAATTCGGAGAGCAGCGAGTGGTTGGTTGGCAATGAAAATGGTCGAGGCCCCCCTCCCCCCTCTTTTGCTGGAATCTACTGTTCATGCGGGTATTTGCGTTTGCGGCGCTCGGTTCACGAGTTGATTTATTGTTTTCAAAGCTTTGGACGTAAAATCCTTAAAACACGTGACTTAGCTCCGGCTGCGAGGCTGAGCCTTACTGCATTCGCCTTGACTAGATTCTGCCCATTCGATTTTGTTGGCAAGGTTGGATGTCACAGGAGGTGGGGTTCTCAGTTAGACTGCGGTTCCTGATGGTATAGTATTTATACCTTTTCTATTCGCGCCCGCTTCTTTTGGGTATGGACTTTGAGTATGCTCCCGACAAGAGCGACGAGAATAGGGAAAGCACGGCATAGATTTTGAAGAGGCGCAGGCGCTCTGGAAGGATCCTGCGGTAGTGGTGATTCCGCTCCGGAGCAGGGACGAGCCGAGATCGATGGGCGTTCGGCAAGATCGATGGCAAGTTCTGGACCGCTGTAATTACTCTTCGGGGGAAAAGACGCGACTGATTTCCGTGAGGCGGTCGAGGAAAGAGGAGAAAGCGATTTATGAAAGCCAAGGAACTGAACCGGCTGTTTGATGCTGGCGAGGACATCACGCAATATCTCGACCTGAGCAAGGCACGGCGGATAAACCAGGAGCCGAAGCGGGTGAACGTCGATTTCCCAGTCTGGATGGTGAAGTCTTTGGACCGAGAGGCGCAACGCTTGGGCGTAACGCGACAGTCGCTGATCAAGTTGTGGTTAGCGGACCGACTGGCTCAGGCGGGCGCGGCGGGGAAACGGTAGCTCCCGGATTCGCCGAGCCGTGGCACCAAGGCCAAGGGCCCGGCACTTGGGCAATTGGGCCTCAATACCCTTCCCCTTCCAACCTTACCTTCCCGCGAAACATACGAAACAAGAAAGTAAAGTATCCCAGAGCCAGAACCATGCCAATACTCCACCATGTGATTCCAACCGTCAGCCCATGATGCGCGGCGGCAGTGCTATAGATGGTCAGATTCCTCGCTGGATCGCTACTCGACGGCAACACCACTGGGTAGAGCGCAAATGCCGCACCCACGAGCATCCCCACGATGTATAAAGCCGATGCGACGAACGCAAGCTTGTATTGCTCTTTGAGAATCCCGTAAATCATCGCGGCCAGACTGCCGAAGACAACCAGCGGAACCAAATATCCGACGGCATGCTGCTTGTAGTTGTCGAGAACCGTAGGGCGCACGTAAAACGTGGCGATCAAGCCGGCGATGGTCAAGATCAATTGCAACGGCCATGCCGTCAAAGCGACTCTTCTTACTCTTTGGTTCAATTCGTTTTCAGTCTTGACCGCCAAATACAGCGCACCGTGAGAAGTTAACGTGATCAGCGCGATCACGCCGGTGAGTACGGTGTACCAATCGAGAATGCCAGTGTTCGCGCCTACTCTAAAGTTCGTCCAGAGAGGTTCGAAGAAATATCCGTCCGCGCCCAACGGCACTCCGCGAACCACGTTGCCCAGAGCCGCACCGAAAAAGATCGCCAAAAGAGCACTGGAAAAGCAGAAGATCAGATCGAAGAAGCCGACCCACACGGGATTCTCCATGTGCGCCCGCAACTCGATGCCGATGCCACGCAGCATCAGGAGCCACAGCACGATCATGAGCGGCAGGTAGAAGCCGCTGAAGCTGGAGGCGTAGAGCAACGGGAACGCAAAGTATAGGGTCCCGCCAGCCGCCAGCAGCCACACTTCATTCCCGTCCCACACCGGACCGATGGTTGCCAGCACTCTTCGCCGGTCGTCACTCGTGCGTGCGACACCCAGATAAATCGCGCCCGCTCCCAGATCGAATCCATCGAGCACGACGTAAGCGGCCACCATTACGGCCACGATCATGAACCATACGGTTTCCATTTCGCTCCTTAAAAATTCGCGGGCTCGAATACTCACACGCTCGTGAGCTTGGCGCTGACCTTCGGTTCACCGGGCGGTCCGTGTTCGATTTCACGCCGCATCAAGAACAGGAACAAAATACCGAGCATCGCGTACATGCCCAAAAATCCCAACAGCGTGAACATGCCGTTGGCCGCCGAAACCATCTTCGAATAACCATCCGCGGTGCGCATCAGACCATAAACCAGCCAAGGCTGCCGCCCCAGTTCCGCCGTCATCCATCCGGCGGTATTGGCGATGTAGGGGAACGGCAGAGCCAGCAGTAGAATCCACAGCATCCAGCGCGCCGAAAACAGTTTCCCGCGCCACAATAGAAGCGTCGCAATGGCCATCATGACGATAAAGATCGTTCCCAGCCCGACCATGATGTGGTAGCTGTAATAGAGCAGCGCGATGTTCTGCGGCCATTGATCTCGAGGAAACGCATCCAATCCCTGCACGTTCGCTTTCCACGCGCGATAGGTCAAGAAGCTCAGAGCGTTCGGAACTTCAACCGGATTGTCGATTTTTCTCTCTTCAACATTCGGCTGGCCAAGAATTACCAGCGGCGCACCCGCCTGACCCACGAACAGCGCTTCCATGGCAGCGAGCGTCACCGGTTGATTCGTCGCGACCATCCGCCCTTGACCATCGCCCGTGGGAAACAGTTGCAACACGCTGAAGATCAATCCCGCGATCACGCCAGTACGCACAAAAATTCGGCCATGCGCTTCGAACTTGCCCCAAAGCAAGTAAAACGCGCCCACTGCCGACATCACAACCGCGCCCGTGATTACCGCTCCGCCCATGTTGTGGGCGTACTGCCACCATGCCCACGGATTAAGGACTAGCGCCCAAAAGCTCGAGAGCTGCAACGATCCGTCCGCCGCCTTCACATAGCCCACCGGATGCTGCATCCAGGCGTCGGTAGCTATAATGAAATATCCCGAGAGCCACGATCCTACAAACACTGCGACCGCGGTTCCCCAATGCGCCCAGGCGCTAAGCCGCTTCTCTCCGAAGAGAAACAGCCCAAGGAATGCCGATTCCAGGAAGAAGGCAAACATGCCTTCCATGCCGAGCGTCTGCCCGATCACGCCTCCGGCATATCGCGAAAATAGCGCCCAGTTGGTGCCGAACTGAAATTCCATCGGAATTCCAGTGACCACGCCCATGAGAAAACTGATCCCGAAAATCTTCGCCCAGAAACGCGCCGCCTGGTTGTAAGTCTCATCTCGGCGGCGCAGGCCAAGTGTCTTCAGCACCACGATGAGCGGCGCCAATCCCATGGTCAATTGAGGAAAGAGATAGTGGAAAGTAACTGTGAACGCGAAATGAATGCGGTGGACGAGAAGAGCGCTATCCATAAAAGACAGGCTAAGTATTCCGGGCGCATCTGGATGTGATCTACATCACAAGTGTTAATAAATTAGCGCTTCGCCTTGCGCCGCCGCTCCATCTCAGAACGCCTGATCTCCCGGCGCCGTCCGGCATCGTCATAGCGCCGCCGCTGTTCGTCCGTCTCTGGAATCACAGGCGCTACCCTTTTGCGATTTCGGTTTGCATCGACAGCAACGAACGTCAGGTGGGCGGATGCCACATGCTCGGACGTATCTGCAATATAATTCTCGACGAAGACTTTCACCCCCACTTCCATTGAGGTCTGGAAAACGCGATTTACCGACGACCGCAGGATCACCAGATCTCCCACTCTCACCGGAACCAGAAAATCGATGTGGTCCACTGCAGCCGTTACCGCATAACTTCGCGCGTGGCGATGAGCCGCCATCGCTCCGGCCAGATCGATCCAGTGCATTAATCGTCCGCCAAGGAGCGCGCCCAGCGGGTTCGCATCGTTCGGCAACACAAGCTCCGCCATCTCCGACTGCGAATCGCTCACCGGCCGCGGCATGAAATTTTCTTCTGTCATGGTTTTCTTTCTTAATCGTGACCGGATTCCTCAGAGACACCCGTCATTCTCTGCTTTTTCTTCAGCCAAGTCTCCAAAAAGCATTCCGCCATCCGCTGCAAACGAGCATCACGATGCTTCTGTTTCCAGGTGGCTCCCGCCGCTTGAAACTCCAAAACTCCATGCTCCGCCGGACGATGCTCCCGCTCACAGACGTAGCGGATCATAATCCAATCGCCGCCCTGGCCGGATTCTTGAATCCGCGCCGCCTTCGCTCCAAAGCGTATGGAATCCCACTCTCGCTCGCGCGGCAACCGGCCGCACTCCGCTGCGTACCCAATATTGCAGAGCTCTCGCAATTCTTGCTGTGACGGCGACTCAGTCTCATGGCCGGGAGCCATACAATGCCCGCTCCAGCCACATCCCAGAGGAAGGCGATGCGCATGCATCCACCCGCCGCCATCCAACCTCTCCACCGGCATAAAAAACGGACACGCCACTCAATACCTTCCGCCCATGTAATCTTCTGGATCGCCCATTCTACCCCCTGACATCTATATCGATTCAGGGAAAGGGGCCCGTGTAGTAATCTCATGCCAGACTGTGACTCGAGTATCGAAGCACAGAGAAGTGATTGAGAGCCGAGAACCGCCCTATGGACCGTATCGCCGCCTTGAACGAAATCCTTACCCAAAATCCCACAGACACCTTCGCCCGCTATGGCCTGGCCATGGAATACTCCAATCAGGGAGACCTGGATCGGGCGCTCGCGGAATTCTCTATCCTGACAAAAGCGACTCCCGATTACACGCCGGGTTACTTTATGGCCGCGCAAACGCTGGTGCGCGCCGACCGGACCGCCGACGCCAAGGCCATGCTCACTGACGGAATTGCCTCCGCTCGCCGCACAGGTAATCTGCACGCACTCTCGGAAATGGAAGCGATGCTGGCAGAACTGGGATGAGCATTACCGAGTGCCGAGTGACGATTTCCAATTGCTAATTTTTAATTGAAAAGAAAATCGATTTACTTTGCCATCTTTCCCATCGTCCACTCCACCAGGCCTGGGAACAGCTGATAAATTTTCTGCGGAACATACATTGTCCAAGGCACAATTACTTCCCTCTTTTGCTTTAGATATCCTTGCAACGTGGCCTTGGCCACTCGCTCGGCGGTAATTCCCTTCACCGATGCGGGACGCACTCGCTTTACTTCACTGCCCCGCGAGGCATTGCTGCTGAACTGAGTCCTGACGTAGCCCGGACACACCGTCATCACGCGAATGCCATCCTTTTTTAGCTCCACTCCAGCGGCTTTCCCAATCGCATTCAGGGCAAACTTAGTGGCGCTGTAGCCCGCACTACCGGGAAGAGGCAGATGTCCCTGCGACACTAGAAATGTTGATGATGGTGCCGCCGCTTTGCTGACGCATCACTGGAATTACCGCCTGCATCGACACTACCGCTCCGAAGAAATTCGTTTCGAACATTTCACGGAACTTTGCCATCTCCATTGCTGCCACTGAATCCAGCAGTCCATGCCCGGCATTGTTCACCCACAAGTCGATTTTTTTGAAATGATGGAGAGTCAATCCGATGGCGCGGTCGATCTCCTCGCGATGCCGCACATCGCACGCCAAGGCCAGCGTTCTTTCGCTATGCCCGATGCGCTCACGTGCCGCTTCCACCCGGCCAGCGTCGCGAGAAAGCATTACGACTGTCGCCCCGTGATTGGCGAATATCCTCGCAATGGCTTCGCCGATTCCCATGGACGCCCCAGTAATCACGGCGATTTTCCCTGCCATTTCCATAGCGAGTTTTTTATTCGCCCTTAACCTGCAAAAGTCAACCTCTGAGTTACAATCGTTCCAGCTGCTTGACTTGCGCGAACCCCCGCGCTCACCAGCCTGGAGAACCCTTGGCCCCCTTCATCCCATTGTTCCCGCTCGATGTAGTACTGTTCCCCGGCACTCCGTTGCCGTTGCACATCTTTGAGCCGCGTTACAAGGAAATGGTCGCCGAATGTCTCGCTCAGGACCGCACCTTCGGCGTAGTGCGAGCGCTCGAACAAGGTCTCGCCGAGGTTGGCTGCACCGCGGAAATTGTCACCATCGTAAAAGAATATGCCGATGGACGCCTCGACCTGGTCACCGAGGGCCGCAAGCGTTTTCAACTTCTGGCAGTCAATCAGGAGCGCCTCTACCTTCAGGCCGAAGTTCTGCTGATTGAAGACGCGCCCGGAGCTGCGCGGCCCGCGGATACTGCCCGCGCCATTCAATTGCACTCCCAGTTGCTCGCCGCCGCCGGCACCCAGCAGGATATCTCCGATGTGGATCACTCTCTGCTTTCTTTTCATTTGGCTGGCTCGCTGCCTCTCGACCTGGACTTCAAGCAAAAGTTGCTTGCGCTACGCTCGGAATCGGAGCGTCTATCCTTACTCATTCCCTACCTCGAATCCATTATTCCTAAAATCCATCGCGCCGCTCACGCTCGCGAAAAAGCTGGCGGCAATGGCCATATCCACTGAAATTAGGCTTCGGGCTTGATAATCAGGATGCCCGCAGACACTCGCGCATCTCCTCAGATTTAGCTCTGAGCCCCGGCACCCTTGTTGTAAAGGTTTTTTGATTGCGCATTTTCCAATCGGTTCTGCACGCCTGAAGCCTTCCGCATGTCCGCGTATAATCCAATCAAGGATTTTCCTCGGGGGTTCCTTTCATGAGTCTTCCTCGCACGCTCGGCGAACTTCGCCGCAGTGATTTTTCCCAAGAGCGTCTGCGCACCCGCCGCGTGAAAGATGAACTCCGCGAGAACCTGATTGCCCGCCTGCGCCAGGCGGACGACTCCAGCGTCTTCTCAGGCATCGTTGGCTATGACGACACGGTCGTCCCGCAAATCGTGAATGCGATTCTCTCGCGCCACAATTTCATTTTGCTGGGATTGCGCGGGCAGGCCAAAAGCCGCATTCTGCGCGCACTTACAACGCTTCTCGATCCGCATATGCCTTACCTCGCCGGATGCGAAATCCGCGACAATCCTTACGCGCCTATTTGCCGGCGCTGCCGCGAAGAAATCGCCACCCTCGGCGACGACGCTCCGATCGCCTACCTCGCTCCCGATGACCGCTATGTCGAAAAACTCGCCACCCCCGACGTCACGATTGCCGATCTTATCGGTGACATCGACCCCATCAAAGCCGCGCGCGGAGGACACGAACTCTCCAGCGATTTCACCGTTCACTACGGACTGCTTCCCCGCGCCAATCGCGGCATTTTCGCGGTCAACGAACTTCCCGATCTCGCCGGAAAAATTCAAGTGGGCCTTTTCAACATCATGCAGGAAGGCGATGTGCAGATTAAGGGCTACCCCATTCGGCTGCCGCTGGATCTCGCCATCGTATTCAGTGCGAATCCCGAGGACTACACCGCTCGCGGAAAAATCATTACTCCGCTAAAGGACCGCATCGGCTCCGAGATTCGCACCCATTACCCCGCAACCGTGGAAGAGGGCATCGCCATCACCGCGCAGGAAGCCTGGACGCGGCGTAACGGCCATTCCGCGCACTTGCCCCCTTACATCGGAGAAGTCATTGAGCGCATCGCTTTCGCTGCCCGAGACGATAAAAAGATCGATAAGCGTTCCGGCGTCAGCCAGCGCCTGCCAATCTCCGCGATGGAAAACGTAATTTCAAACGCCGAGCGTCGCGCCATCCGCAACCGCGAAAACGTCGTAGTGCCCCGCATCAGCGATGTTTACGCCGCTCTACCCGCCATTACAGGGAAACTCGAACTTGAGTATGAAGGCGAGATGAAAGGCGCGGACTTCGTCGGTCGAGAACTGATCCGCTCCGCCATCGCCAAGACGTACGATCAATATTTCACCGGCGCGAACATGCAGCAGGTCGTGCAATGGTTCGATCTTGGCGGCGAAATCCAACTGTCCGATTCCGTTCCTGCCTCGGAGGCTCTCGAAAATCTAAAAGAGATCCAGGGATTGACTGACAAACTGGGGCCGTTGAACATTTCTCAGAAAGACAGCGCCGAGCAACAGGTCTCTGCCGCCGAGTTCATCCTCGAAGGCCTGCACGCCCACAAACGGATCGGCCGCAATGAAGAACGCATATTCAAAGCTGGCGAGAAAAAGACCGAACCGCGCGAACGCGAGAAGAAATTCGAGAACGAAGAACCACCGTTCCGACAGAGAAGACAGTTTAATTAGCTCTCAGCCGTCAGTTATCAGCTAGCAGCTCGAACTCAAGGAAACCAGACGAGGAACTCTTCTAGCTCACCATGCAGAATCGACGCACGAAAGGTTTGGCTGAAAAGCTGACAACTCGTAGCTGATAGCTGCTCTTATGAAACGCATTCGTTACTCCAAATACGTTCCCGATCCCGCCGGCGAGATGAGCTTGGAAGACCTGCTTGGCGCGCTCTCCGACTATCTTTTGCAAAGCGGCTTCCAGAGCGATATGTGGTACGAAATGCCCGAAGGCGAGAAGACGCTCGACGACCTCAAGCGTGCCATTGAACAAGCTCTCATGGAAGGCGACGCGTTCGACGAAGACATGCGCCAGCGCCTCCAGGAAATGGCCATGGACGGCGAACTGGAAGACCTGATCGAAAAATTAATCGAGCGCATGCAGCAGGAAGATTACATCTCTGTAGATCAGCCGCATGACCCCACTCGTCAATCCAGCGTCGGCGGCCAGGTTGGCGAGAACACGCAGCAGGCCAAATTTGAAATCACCGATAAAAGTCTCGACTTCCTCGGCTTCAAATCACTGCGCAATCTTCTGGGATCGCTGGGCAAATCCAGCTTCGGACGCCACGATACCCGCGACCTCGCCACCGGCATTGAAGCCAGCGGAGCATCGAAGCCGTATGAGTTCGGTGACACCCTAAACCTGGACATTACCGCTACACTCTCCAGCGCTATCCAGCGCGAAGGCCTGTCACTGCCGCTCAACATCGAATACCGCGACCTGCAAGTCCACCAATGCGAGTACCAATCTTCGTGCGCCACGGTGCTCATGCTCGACTGCTCGCATTCGATGATCCTTTATGGCGAAGATCGGTTCACGCCCGCGAAAAAAGTCGCGATGGCGCTCTCGCATCTGATTCGAACGCAATATCCCGGCGACTCGCTCTCGCTCGTCCTCTTCCACGATTCCGCCGAGGAAATTCCGCTCTCGCAACTGGCTCGGGTCAAAGTCGGGCCCTATTACACGAACACTCGCGAAGGCCTGCGCATGGCGCAGAGGATTTTGCAACGTCAAAGAAAAGATATGAAGCAGATCGTCATGATTACCGACGGCAAACCCTCGGCCCTCACCCTCGAGGACGGACGTATTTACAAGAACGCCTTCGGCCTCGATCCGCTCGTGGTCAGCCAGACTCTGGAAGAAGTCTCCAAGTGCAAGCGCGCCGGCATTC
>PLUJ01000023.1 GCA_003165455.1 Acidobacteriaceae bacterium
GCCACGCGGAACACTGGCGCATGGAGCGCATGGCAGCCGTGGATCGCAACCTGCTGCGTGCGGGAGTTGCGGAGTTCCTGGCTTATCCGGAGACCCCGCGCGCCGTTGTGATTAACGAATCGCTGGAAATTGCCCGGAAATTCTCGAGCCTGGAATCGGTGCAGTTCGTCAACGGCGTGCTCGATAGCGTCGCGAAAGAACTTCAGAAACCGGCATAAACATTTTTCACGATTGCACGACCGGGTGATTGCACGACTTAGCTGCAGCACTTCGATTCCTCAGTTGTGCAACGATATAGCCCCCCGCTCAATCACATCTCTCAAGGTTTCACCGCCACAATATCCAGCGCGCAAGTGTACGACGAATAGCAAAAATCATTCGACGAGTTGGGAAGCTGTGCGAAAGGTATTTCCAACTCATCCAAGCCGGTCTGGGTATTGAGTTCGTGCAACAATCCATCGGTGCCTGCCACGTAAATCAAAGTTCCATCCACGGTCATGTCGGCCGCTACCGGCGCGGGATTGCCGTTGCCTAAGAGCGGAATCGCGCTGACCGATTGGGTGCTAAAGCTGTACACCAGCACACCCTGGTCGCTGGTGATGATGTAGATCTGTGCCGCATCCGGCGAGACAAAAAAGTTGATCGGATGGAACGTTCCGTGTCCGATATTGATATGGGTCGGAGGGAAATACGTTGTCGGCGGGACGTTGTTTGGAGTATGCGCCAGGGTGGTGAGCTGGGGACAAGGTGGGGCGGTGAAAGGACCTTGCGCCGAGTTGGTGGCGATAACGTCGATTCCTGTGGAGTCTACGCCAAAGAAGAAGTCGAGCCCTTGCGGTTCCAGGGTGATCGGAACGATTGCGCTAGCGATCGATACATTTCCCGCGGGAACCATTTTTATAAAAATGGGCGGCGCAGGCAACGGCGGTGGAGGTGGTGTAATCCCTGCCAGCGAAAGGCTGATTGGGGAATTGTCGCATGTGTTATAGGCGGCAAGGTTTGAAGAACTCGTAGATCCCCCAGCCAACAACGCAAAAGATCCGCTGGAGGAAAAGGCCACTGCATCCGTGGGACCGCCAAGGGTGTAGCTTTGCAACCCCTGCAGGGGCGAGTAAACGTACAGTGTATTGCCGCCATTGCCGAGAACAAAAGCCTTGGAATTATCTGGTGAAAACGCCGCCGTGGTCGCGCTGTTGATATTCAAGGCTGTGGTCGTGGCTGCAGCCGTGGTATTTACAACATATACCTGATTCGGCGTGGAAATTGTATCGGAGAAGATTGCCAAATTTCCGCTGGGCGAGATCCCAATCACTTTGCCCGTCACCAGACCAAGTTGAGTGCCCGGCGCGGGCAAAAAGGTGAATGGACTCGTGCTTGAAGATCCTAGATTCGCACTGGTGATAAGCACCGCGCCATACTGGCTGCCAGCGTAAGCCTTGTCCCCCGCAGTATCAAACATCAAAGAATTAGGCGGCGTAGGCATCTGGTTGGGGCTGGCGGCAAGATTCGCGCTGGTTGAAATATCGTACAAAGCGGCGCTGCAGTTAGAGTTGCTGTAACAATCCTGACTGGTGGCAAGAACGCTGGCGGAATTTGTGGAGCCAGTCACCAGTCCGGAAATCGCAGATACCGGGTAGACCGGCTGCGGAATGTAGAGTGAGCCAGCGGGGTAACCGGCGGGATTCAGTGGGAAACCGACGTTGCAACTCGGCGGCGTACATGATGCCGTAATGGTTGCAGCTCCGGGCTGGGTCGTTGAAATCGTGCAGGCTGCCCCCGCGATACAGCCAGTGGTGGCGCTGCCAGCAGTGATCGCCGCGGGCGAAGAGGATGTCCACGTCAACGGCGCGGCTGGCACGATGCATCCTTGAACATCCACTGCGGTGGCAGTAATTGTTTCCGATGTGCCTTTGGTGGTGACGAAGCTGGTCGTGCCAATTTCTTGCGTGCCATTGTTGCCAAGCTGCAGCGCAATGCATTGCACGGGGCAAGTTTCCGCAATGTAAGGCTGGCTAGAAACTCCTGATGCGGATGCGACTACCTGAGTTTGCCCCGGCGTATTCGACGCGACAGTGACTTGGTTTGTAGGGACATTCGTAGCCGAAGAGGTGATGATTGGTGTGATAGTTACCACGTTCGAATCGGCCTGGCTCCAGGTGAAAGGTCCCACCTGCGAAGTGATGTCGTTGCCTTGGCTGTACGCGGTTGCCTGGAATGTTTGTACTTGATTCTGTGACAGACAGTAGTTGGCGGCTGCGGTATTAAATTGAATGTCGCACGCGGCTGGAAGCGCCGTTTGTCCGGGGCACGCCGGCGGAGGCGAGTTTACTGGCGGTACGAGGCTGATCTGAATGTTATCGATTGGCGGATGAACGAATACATAAGTCGGAGGACTGGTGGCGCCTAATGCTGAGGCAACCACCTGAACCACGCCAGAACCGGACGGGGTGCATACGTTGTAATAAGGCGCGTTCCAGCTGCCCGCGCAAGCGAATCCCGCGGGAGAAATATCTAGAATTCCGCTGGGACTGGTTGAAGTTAACGAGTAGGTGAAGGCTGGTGAGACGGTTGCGCCCGATCCATTCTGAGCGCTTGCTGTGAATACAAGCGTGCTCCCCGATTGCAGCGATACGCTGATAGAGGGATTCAGGTTAATTTTGGCGGGGAAAGGGTTGGCGCCAGCTGGCTTGTGTCCACCGCATGCTGGGAGAAGCGAAAATAAAGAAATAATTACTCCGACCAAACTCCATTGAACGAAACGCAACCTTCCCATGCACCCTCTCGTCGGCCCGGCGTTAGTATCCGCCACGCGAGCCGATTATCCTAATCATCCATTGAATGGAAAACTTGTGTAGTGTAGAGGCTTGAAGAAGATTCGGCAAGCAGAGGCGCGTGCCGATTTCCTCAATTGTGCCCCGTTTGCTGTGGGATGCAAAAAAGATGGGTTGACGATGTTTCAACGGAATTGTTATAGTAGGTTGGTTCCGCGAGTTAATCCAAGCTTGTTGTAGGTTATGAGTTCTGCCCGGTAGGTTTGAACTTGTGATTGAGCTTTTGAGAAACCCGTTTCCGGTTTAGTGGTTCCAATCCGGAAACTTCCTCGCTGAAATGTTCCTGCNNTTGGCCGGGTGCCACCGTCGACAGATCAAATCTAGGTGGGAATTTTATATTTTCTTCCCGCGGGTGTTCTGGCGGGAAGAAGTATGACTGGCGAATGAGTCAGTCAGTCCGGAGCGTGCATTCAAGTCCGGC
>PLUJ01000258.1 GCA_003165455.1 Acidobacteriaceae bacterium
ATCCGGTGACCACGTTCTCCGATTTCTCTTATTCCACGAAATATTTATACGAAAATCCGCAACAAGCCGCATGCATTGCGCCAACGGTGGGATCGAAGCAAGCAGTTGGGGATTCGACGAATTCCTTCTGCATCGACACGAATCATATTGCGCCGCTTTCGCAATATATGACCGATGTCACGAACAATACGCTTTCGAGTTATTCATTTATAGAAGCGGCGTATGGCGTCAACGACGAACATCCCGGTTCGGGCCAGTCAATCCTCGAAGGCCAGCAACAGGTATCCACTATTGTTAATGCATTAATGCAAAGCGCATCGTGGTCAAGCTCAGTATTTTTTCTAAGCTATGATGAGCCGGGAGGACCATTCGACCATGTGCCTCCCGTTCCTGGTCATTCCAATGACAATAGCGATTCATCCCTCGCTACGATTGCCGACATCAGTACAATCGCCGTAAATGCGGATGCCTACGAGCCCTGCCGCGGAGAGCCGGCAACTCTGCATTGCGATCTTCTTTCTACGGATCCTGGGTGGAATCCCACCGATGCTCCGGCGCAACAAGGCTTTGCCGCCCAGCTAGGATTTCGGTTGCCGAACATGGTGATTTCGCCGTTCACTCGTCAGCACTATGTCTCCCACATACCCATGGATCATACGGCGATCATAAAGTTTGTGGAAAACCGCTTCATAAATTCGAGTGCGCATTTGACGGCCCGCGATGCGGCGCAACCGGATTTGCTGGACTTCTTTGACTTCACCAGTGTGCCATGGTCCACGCCGCCCGTGCCTCCAACCCCCAATGTGCCGCCGGGTAATTGTTCGCCGCAACAAATGCAATAGGGCTGAGGTTATTGTTCGCCAGACTCGAAGCTGACCTGCTTAGCTATTGGGAATTAACTGAAAGCCTCTTTGCCACGTACCGCGTCCCATCAAAGTTTGCGACGGCGGTCACGTCCGCTCCAAGTTGGAGGCGATCATTAACCTGAACGGAGGAAGGATCGAGATAGATCTCGTAGGNNCAATCGCCGACGGATCCAAATAGATCTCGTAGGTCTTGTGGTCGCTTCTGGAATCCAGCACCAGCAAGCCGACGTGAAGATCGAGCGAAGTGACTCGGCCAGAGAAGGTAAAGCTGGTTCCAGGGACGGCGAGAATGGATACTTGTTCGGCGTTGCGGGAGTCTTTCTGGGAGGCGAATTCGACATTGACCAGGGTACCCGGCACCAGTTCGCCGGCCGAGGCAGCATGTCCGTCCTGGATAATCTCGGTTCTGGAATCAAGGTGCAGCTTGACGGGTTCGGGAGAAAGCTGATCTCGAACCACTAACTCTTCGCGGTCCGGTCGATAACTCACCACAACTCCCTGGCTCTTGCCAGCCGCAGCGGTTGCGGCCAGGCGAATGTTGCGCGCGAACACACTGCTGCCATCCAGAACCGTGTCAACATAGATGCGATCGCCAAGCCGTAAATCAGAGGCAGAGCCTTGCGAATCTCCACGAAGAATGTGCGTTCTGGGATCGTAAAATATTTTCATCTTCCCGCCGCCAAAAATTCGCAGCGTGAGCTCATCGCGAACCCGGTCCACCTTCTGAACCGTGCCGCCGATCAGGCTTGCTTTCTTAGGAGGCAGCACGGGCAGATCAGGCAGCAGACTCGCCGGATCGACCGGGTTATCCGTGTCTGCCGCAGACGGGGCCACGGGCGTGGAAGCCGAAGTTGTAACATCCGACGACTCTGCCGGATGAGAAGTTACAGATTGCGGAGCGACGGATTGTGACGGCAGGGTTTGCGCCGTGACGATACTCACGAATGCGAAGCAAACAAGAGCCACAATCAGCCGGAAGCTTGTCAGAAGGCGACCCATTTTCTCGATATATCCTGGCAAAATCCTAGCACCCATTTTACGAGCGTCGCCATTGGATGCGGAAAACGCCGGAGCGGTAGTCCGAAGCGGTCCGAAAAAGATGCTTCGTGGCGACAAACGCTAGTGCACCTTAGGCATCTTAAGCTACGCAATACTTCTGTTCGATTTCTTAAGCAAGAGGCTGCGGAATGTTATTGAAAACATTGGCGGTTGCCGGAGTGGCCGCGATCCTAGGGGCAGCAGTATGCCAGGGAGAAGGGCGCGAATTAAAGATCACTCTACCAAGGCGCAGTCATCTCACGCCGGTGCAGCGTTTGAACCAGCAAGGTGTGGAGGATATCCAGAAGCACAAATACGAGAAGGCCGAGACTTCGTTTTACAAGGCATACCTTCTCGATCCGGATGACCCATTTACCTTGAACAATCTGGGGTACGTTTCGGAGCTTAAGGGCCAGGTAGACCGCGCTGTGAATTTTTATGCCTTAGCTGGAAAAGAAGCCACCGACGCCGCCATCGCCAAAGCGAGTCTGCGACGCGTTGAAGGGCGCACTTTGAGAGAGGCACTGGCGATTCCTGACATGGATTTCCAGATGAATCACGACAATGTCGAGGCGGTTCGTCTCTTGGCGCAGGGTCGCGGACCGGAAGCCGACCTGTTGCTTCAAAAAACCTTGAACGCCGATCCGAATAATATTTTCACTCTGAATAACATGGGCGTTGCTAAAGAAATGGAAGGCGAGTCACAGGCGGCGCTAAAGTATTACGACTCGGCTGCATCCGAGAATTCCGGCGCGGCCGCGGTCGTTACCCTCAATCGTTCGTGGCGCGGCAAGCCGGTTAGCGAAATGGCCGCGCGGAATGCCCGAAACCTGCGGGGTANNACTCAATAAAGAGATGACCCTTCAGTTGCAGCTTGCGGAGCTGAATACGCGTGGAGTGGCAGCCATCAACCGCAACGAACTGGTCACGGCGGAAAAAGACTTTCGCGATGCGTACGCGCTTGATCCTAACAACGCCTTTGCCGCGAACAATATCGGATATTTGGCGGAGCTCCAAGGGGATCAAGAGACGGCTCAACTGTTTTATGGCAAAGCTCAGAGCCTCGGAGCCGCGAACACTCCCGTCGGATTAGCTACTCGAAGTTCCGCGGAGGGGTTGAAGTTGAGTCAGGTTGCGTCGGATAACGACTCGCAGGTGGAAGCGAAGCTTCAGCAGGAGCGTGATATTCGGCGCCAGCATCAGCAGCCGATTTTGCTTCTTCGCCGCGACAATACAGTCGTGCAAGAGCCGCCAGTTCCCCCGGCAGCAACGACGCCATCTAGCACTCGGCAATAAAACGTCCCGCCTAGAAGCCGCGCTCCTGGAATCGCCCAATGTCTGTTTCCGCATCATACGAAACATAGCGCACCACATTCTTCAAGTATCGCAGAAGGGTATTCACGTTCGTGTGATACCAGCAACAGCTCGTCATCTCTGGCGAAAATCCACAGACAAAACGGAACCGATGCAGTGCGGGGGAACTGTCGGAAAGCATGGCGGCAGCCATGCGGTGATTGCCATCCAGGATCGTCAAGGGACCTTTGCCATCTACGCCGATCAGCAGGACGGTAGGATTTACGACGTCAGTTCCCACGGATGCCGTCAGAACACGAAGTTTGGAAAAGAACTGATCATCGGCAGATTCTTCAAGCTTAAGCCTGAGACGCTCGACGACGTCCTTCATATAGAAACTTCCTTCCGCCACGCGGCGCCATTGCGCCCGCGGAAAAAAACGAACGCGATCCAATTCATGAGCNNGAAAGTTCAACCTCAAACCACTTTGTATCTCTGGGCAACTCGCGCCACATCGTCCCTCTGCGCAGAAATAACAGCGCTTGCCGAACCGCATTTTCTCTCGAGCTGTTCAAATCGGGGTTCTTAACCAGGGCCTCAAATTCACGGCGGTAGTCATCGAATTCAGGATGATGGAACTCGCTCCTTAAGAATTCCGACATGACTTCTTCTTCATTCATCTGGCGGAGGATTCGAAGGCCGCTATAAGTGCCAAGCGCCTTGGGCGTTAATTGATTCCGCAGCAACGGAATCACGAGAACGAAGAGCAAAATCACCATCAGCACTAATTGCACCCAGATTACCTGTCGCAGAGAGTTGTGAAGCAGGTACACACCAAGCGCGAGAGCGCCGCTGAATGCCAGCTGGAGCCAGCTGGTATTGGCGATTTTACGCGACATCTCATAGGTGATGATCACGGAACTCAGGGAGTAGATGCCCGCTGTGATGGCATAAAGAATCAGTAAGGGAGCGAGCATTCCATAACTGGTGACCGCGAATTGGGCTCCGAAAAGAGTCTTCCACAGAAAATCCGGAATCATCCACAGGCCCAAGATCAATCCAGTGAGAATAAGAAAGACCATCGAAAGGGAAGTGAATAAGACGGGACTGGCTTCGTGTTCGTCACCGCTGGCGCTGGCCGACACCGGAAACATGGTATTTACGACCGACCAGGCGCACATATTGACGAGCCTACCAACCAGCGCAATAGCGGCGTAGAATCCGGCTTCGACGGGCGGGAAGAAGTGCTTCACCAGGACAATGTCGAAGTTGTTGATTACGGTTTGCCCGGCAAAGAAGACGATTGCCTGCAAACCCTCTCCCGAGGAAATCGACAAGCCCCGGAAACGCAGCGAACGAACTCCAGGACTCGGAAGCGCAAAGAAATAAGCCACGATCACCGCGAGCACGCTTGCCAGGATGGCGCCCTTTACCCCCAGCCCTACCTTAATGAGCAAGTAAACTCCGCCCAGCCGGACCACGCCTTCCAGCATGAAGTTGATCGCGAGAGGTCCGAAACGGTGAATGCCCTGGATGTAGCCTCGCCTTACTCCTAGGGGAATGTAGAAAGCTGTTCCTACTGCCAGCATCGAGATAAGAACCGGGTCGGGAAGATTGAGATAGGTTGTGAGTGGCCGCTCAAACAGGAATAGGAGCAACCCAATTCCAATGCCTGCGACCCACGCTCTCTGGTGCAGAGCGGCAAAAACGTCGGCGCGATTTTGCGCGGATGTATTCTTTGCAATGTACTTTGCGCATACCACCTGGAACGCCAGCGTGATGCACGAAAGCAGCATCAGAATGGTATAGACGGCAGTGGCATTGGCAAATCCGGTGGGCCCAAGCATTCGCGCGGCTACCACGTTGTAAGCGAGGTTCGTGATGCCTACCAGGCCGGAGCCCGCCAGAAGAGTGATGACCCCGCCGAGAAGCTGTGACTTAAGCTCTTTCTTGCGAGTAGTCGTATCGGCAGGTTTCGCCGGCGCCGGCGCGAACGCCACATCGGGTTTGGTCGTTTCTTCCATATGCTCCAGCATGGCTCGGCCTCGATCTAAAAACGGTCGATCTAAAACAAAGTGAAGTGGATCACCGGAAGAATCGTGGACTTCGAACCTGCAGCGAAACTATAGAACGTTTGCTGCTGAACCCCGGCAGAGAAGCGGAAGGGATAGCGGGGGGCCACGCCTTCGGTGCCGTCTCTAGATGTTCCACGCAGCGGACGCGTGTAAGAAATCACGAATTCACTCTGTGCATTGTCGTACTGGTGGAAGCCTTCCCCGCGCGAAAGCAGAAACGATCCCTGCAGATCCCAGCGCGGGTTGGCGCGGAACTCGAATCGACCTCCGGGCAAGAAAGCCTGGGCCAACGCGTATTGCGTACCCTGCACCCTCCAGGAGCGAAGATCCTCGGCTAGAACCGCCGCCGTCACCCGGCGGCCGAATTTGTGCTGCAATCCAACATAGCTGGAAGTATTGAAGTACTCCTGAACGAGCGGATGGAACAACAGATCGCGCACCGTGTAACCGGTGATCAGAGAGGTCTCTCCCCACGGCCGGCCCACAGTGAATTCCAAGCTTCCGTATGCGTCGCGCGAGTACAGGTTCTGAGCTGTAAATGGTCCCGCCTCCCGTACTGCGCTTCCGGTGAAGGAAACCCAGTTATAGAACGAACTGGATGAGATATACAGGAACTGGCGAAAGAGGTTCTGGCTCAGGTATATCGGAGAAATCGTATCTCTCCTAAGATCGAACTGAAGGCCGCCGTTAAAAGCAATGGAATTCGCCCCAAAATGAACGATCGGCGTTATCCCACCGTTGAAGTAAGTGTCATAGGTATTGCGGTCCTGGATCACGTTCACGCTTGGAAAGAGAAATCGTCCGGCAGTAAAGCTTTGGCCGACGAAGCCGGAAATCACAGGCAATCCACCGATATGAATGCGGTAATGACTGTCTGCAAGGTCCTCGAACGAGTGCCGTGGTGGTGGAAGTAATGCTGGATTGGTTACATGCAGAATTTCCGCGTCCAGGGTATAGACATTGATGTCTTCCAGGGCAGGCGCGAACGATGCTTCCGGCAAGATGCTTACATTCTCGGTGATCGGCCGGCCCTCTACAATTGCAAGCTCATCCTGTGCAGTTAGAGCCGCCGCCTGATTATCTTGCCCTGCGACCGTATTCGCCTGGGCAAACGAAGAGAGCGCGTGCACGGTGTCCTGCCGTTGGCGGTACAAGTTCGCGGCCGCGATATTGTAATCGTAATCGTCGGTGAAATCGTTGACCGGGCCGACGCTTGCCAAGGCTTCTTGTGCTTTGTGAGTTTCGCCTTCCGCGATATAAGTATTGGCCAAACCGAGCTCCGTGGTTCGCGGATTCGCGCCGGCAAGTTTTGCTTTATCGAAATAGGTTTCGGCTAGATCGAAATCGTGCGAGGCCAGGAAAATGTTTGCCGCTTGAAGAATGTCTTCCGGCGAGACGGGAGATTGATCGATCCGCGCCTCTGCAAAACCGAGAGCAAGTTGGCGATGGACCTCGTCGTAGTGCCCCTCGCGCATGAAGACTCCAGCGACCGCTAATCGAACCCCGAGGCGGTCACCGTTCGGCGTATCCAGGGCGCGGCTGAATCGCTGCATCGCCGCGTCTTTGTCGCCCATGACCAAGAGCGCCGCACCCGTGGCCATAAGAATATCTACGTCATCTTTGCCATACTGCTCGGCCAGTTGAATGTCATGCAGAGCATCTTCGCGCAATCCCATTTTTGCGTGAACTTGAGCGCGCAGCGCATAGACTCTCGCATCGGTTGCGGATAACTTTTGCCCCGCATCAAGGGCGTTCAGGGATTGCTGATATCGGCGAAGGCGGAACAGCGTATCCGCATACGCCAACTCGGTGGTCAGGTCGTTGGGATCTTCCTGCAGCGCGGCACGATATTCGGACTCCGCATGAGCGAAATCCTGCTCTTGCCGAAATGCTTCGGCCCGGGCGAGGTGCAAGGCGTGCGATTTCCCTAATATCTTCTGGGCAGCTTCCAACTGGCGCAGCGCAGGCTTGGGCCGATGCAATTGCAGATCGGAGAACGCCAATCCAAGATGCGCTTCGCCATAATCGTTTTGCATTTGGAGAGCGGTCTGAAAATCCTTCGTAGCCTTGGCCGCCTGGCGAAGATCATTCAGCACGAATCCACGATTTACGTAGCCCGTGGCCATCTTCGGATCCAGCTCAAGGGCGTGAGTGTAGTCACTGATAGCGTCTTGCAAATGTCCGTTATGCGCGTGAATATTTCCGGCGACGAATGGGAGATCTTTGTCGTCGGGCAAGATCGGCTCGTACTTGGTAATTAGGGCAAGCGCGTCATCGTAACGATTCAGGTAATAAAGATCGTAGACAAGATAAACAATTCCCTCACGGTCATGCGGGAGCTTTTCGATCACCTTATATCCCAACTTCGCCGATTCCCCGTAATCGCCGTTGAGAGTGAGATACCGCTCACGCTCGCGATTCACCTGCGGGCTGTCATTGAGTTTGCCCTCAGCTCGATCCAGCCATTGCTTGGCGAGCTCTTTGTTATGCGATTCCAGAGCTGCGTTAGCGCCACTGGCAATGATCAATGCATTTCTAGGCATGCGCTTGTAAGCGTCTTCATAGTTGTTCTCGGCAGCGCGATAATCCTGCGACGCCGTATACAGATCGCCAAGCGCGAGGTAGGGCTCATAGTCTTTTTGATGCGCGGCGATCGCTCGTTTGAAGTATTGGACGGCAAGCTTTACATCGCCCTTGTCGCGAGCGAGATAGCCTAGAGACGAAAGCGCCGTCCGGTTGGTCGGATCCAGCTCCAGAACTTTGGAAAATGTAGCCTCGGCGGCGTCTTTTTGTCCGATTTTCCACTGCAGGCTGGCGAAGTTCAATAACGAATTCACATTCGAGGGCGCTAACGAGAGTGCTTCCCGCAAATCTTTATTCGCGGCATCGAAGTTACCGGATCCCGCTTCAATGGCGGCCCGCAGACGCAACATCTCGGGCCGCGAGGAAGCTGGAACGGACACTTGATTAATGGCTGCAAGCGCAGCATCGAGTTGCTGTTTGGCGGCTGCTTCGTCTTCCTGACGAAGATCGAGCTCGTAAAGATTTAAGCGCAACTCGATCGGATACAAAGGCCCCTCGGGAACATTCGCCGGCAGATTGTTCAGCGCCAGATTGTATTCCGCAGCGGCATCTTCAAAACGGTTGTCGGCCTCGGCAATCGCTCCTTCAATTGAGTGCAAACGGTAATTCTTGCCGTCGATCTGCTGGGCATCGTCCAGGAAGGCTTGAGCGGCATCCATCTGCCCCAGGTCCACTAGAGACTGAGCGGCGCTCAGATCGAGACCGATATTTCCCTTCGCAGCCTTCGCCAGTCGTGTATAGATGTCGGCGGCCTCCCGCTGCTTTCCGGCCAGTTGATAGGTGTAAGCGATTTCGGCCTCAACATCGGTCGTCTTCTTGGGGATCTCCTGCAACGTTGCGATTGCCTTATCGTATTGCCCATGATCGCGATAATCGCCAGCAACAGCGCGCAGAACGTCCGGATCGTTGGGTCCGCGGCTTTTCGCGAGATTCAGATAATGCATGTACTGGTCTTGCTGGCCCTGGCGTTCGTAAATGTGGGCAATCAGAAGGTCCGTATGGGGCGTTGCACGGAGGATATCGGCGCGCTTCAAAAACTCCAATGCCTGCTTGGGATCTGAATTCAACAGGAGTTCCCCCGCCAGTTGTAAACTGTTCGCATCGCGTGGATTTGCCTCAACCACTCGCTTCAACAATGGCTCGGCTTCCGCGTCGCGACCCATCTTCGCAAAGGTCTGGGCGAGTCCAGCCATGCCGTTGGTGGAAGCCGGCTTGAGCTTGAGGCCACGATGATAGGCGTCGACAGAATCCTGCAGGTGATTGTCCAGTCTGTCCGCATACCCCAGCAGGAACCAGAAATCTGCATTTTGCGGAGCAGCCTTGGCGGCGCTCTGGGCATAGCCCACAGCTGCTTTGTAGTCTTGTCGCTGCAAGGCATCCTGGGCCGCGCGAGCCTGCCGCGAAACTTCAATGCTCGAGCCCCAGCCGAATCCCGTCCCTTCTTGTTCAGAATTTTGCGCGGATTGGGGAGCGGAGTTTTGCTGGTTCTTGGGCGGGGACTTTCCCGGTCCGTTAACGTCGTACGTTTGAGCAAGAGCGGTACTGACGAGCGCAATAATGCAAAAGCTCGTGAGCGGAGTTCGGCTTTTCACAAGATCACCACGCTAAGTGCAAGTCTTTGCTATACCTCGCGCATAACAATGTTGTTTCTGCGGCCCACATCAGATGCTACTCTCGCGGGGAAGGCTGCTTTGTTCATCCAAACAAAGGTAGTTCCGAACGAACGGAGAGAAAACCCTGGACAAAGTTTTTGAATCCAAGCTGTTCGCTAGCAGCAATAGGAGCGCACGATCTTGACCACCGCCGCTGAAAACCCCTATTCTCGCCCAATCCCCCTTCTTGCGATTGTTCTGGTTGCTCTTGCAGTTCACGGTCCATTGTTGCTTATGGAGCTTCCCTCAAGCTCCTTTGACGCGAACTTCCACATGTTTTTTGCTTCGCATTATGCTCACCACTGGTTCAATCCGTGGAACGAGAAATGGTTCGCCGGCTTTTCCCAGACCACATATCCTCCACTGACTCACCAGTGGATTGCCCTCATATCGAATTTGGTCGGTTTGAAGATGGCGTACATGCTGGTGCAATTGATTGCGATCCTGCTGCTGCCAGTGGGGGTGTATCGGTTCGCGAAAATATGGGTGGACGACCGTGCCGCCAGCTACGCGGCGCTGGGTGTTGTTTTCTTGGGATCTTTAACTTTCTTAGTTTACCAAGCTGGACAATTGGCAACGGTGGCGTCGGCCGCGCTTTATCTGAACGCGCTTCCATATCTTTACCAGTGGATGACGGAATCCTCGGGCCGTTCGCTGGTAAAAGGGCTGGCGGTGACTCTCTCGGCAGCCGCCGCTCACCACGTAACGCTGATTTTTGGTGTGGTCTTCTTTGCCGGGCCGGTTCTCTGGACGGCTATTTTGGACGCCCGCGACGAGCGAGTCGCGGCGTCAACCAGCGGTGTGTTGCTGCGGGCCGCAGTGTTTGGCCTCTTGTCGATCGTAGGAGTAGCCATTGTCCTGTTGCCATACTGGCTGGCTCTGATTCAACATCCGATTCACCAAATTCCGATTCCTCACGACAGCCGCGCGAACTTCCTGTTGAATTCGATTACGGCAATCAATTACTTCGTGATCCCGTATGGCGCGTTGATCATTGCTCTCCCGTTCATCCTGGTGCGGGGTGCATCGTGCCCCCGTTGGCGCCCGTTGTTATACGGCTTCTGGCTGGCTCTGATTTTTGGCTTGGGCGGGACCACTCCTTTGCCCCGCTGGCTGCTGGGTCGAGCGTATGAAGTTCTCACCTTCGAGCGATTTACGTTTTGGGCAACTTTGCTCGCCATGCCGCTTGTCGGAATTCTGGCGATTGACCTTCTCGACCGTTTCCGGGCGAAAGCGGCTGTGGGTTTAGCGTTGGCAGCGGTTGCTACAATTGGCGGAGCGCTGTTTTGGCTCAATGCAAACCCATTCCGCCCGACCGCGACCGCGAAAGTAGAGCCCGTAGACGCTTTCTTGAATCGGGATGGCCACGACGCCTACCGCTACATAACGCTTGGGTTCGCAAGCGAGCTAGCCAAAGTTTCCACCTATACGGACGCTGGCAGTGTCGATGGAGACTACAACTCAGCGCGACTTCTGCCGGAGATGACGAACTACGGCTCGGCGCAGCTCACCAACGCCAAGTTCTATGGTACCGCGGGTATGTCGGCTCTTCGCGCCATGCTGGAGCACGCGAACCGCTACGGCCTGAAGTTTATCTTCGTTCACGATCCATACTACGAGCCACTTCTTACTTTCGCTGGGTGGAGAAAAATAGAGACTTTCAACAACGGCGACGTCACAGCCTGGGCAAAGGACGATGTTCCGCCCGCCCACCGGATCGCCTCGGATGCGATTCCGCCAGCGTGGCAGGGACTGATGTGGGGCATACTACCGATCGGCGTGAGTTTCGTCGCGATATTTTTGTCACTCTTCATGCGCGATACGCGTCGGGTTCCGGTCGGGATTCCGCTTCGCAGTGAGACTCGTGAACACCACATTGTGGCTTGAGGACGAAATCTTCGCATGAAATACGCTATTGCAATTATCCTTGTCGCCGTCACTGCGGGCTTGATGGTCGTGGGATTGTTCGTCACGGCGCAGGCTGGCGGCACGATTGGCATTGCCAAGGGATCCGCTTTACACACGGCGAAAGCCAGCACTCCCGATCAAGCTCTCAATAATCTTCTGGCAGACGTGCAGCGGCGTAATTGGGACCGTGCTTTCGCCAATGTCGTAAGCACCGGCGGCATCACCGAACCAGCATTCATTCAGGATTGGATCGGTTCCAACGGGAGTGTGCGTTCTTTTTCGAGCCTGGAAGGTTTTGAGGTGCGGCCGCTCCACGAGACCAACGATGAAGCGC
Organism: Acidobacteriaceae bacterium; assembly: GCA_003165455.1. Lineage (GTDB taxonomy): Bacteria > Acidobacteriota > Terriglobia > Terriglobales > Acidobacteriaceae > Sulfotelmatobacter. The sequence continues at coordinate 11,750 of PLUJ01000258.1, forward strand.
AAATGCGTGTGCATCTGCATTTCTCCAGTCCGGTAGGACCGATTGAAGACGTCCGCGATTTTCACTTGGTGCGCGAGGGTGACCTCTGGAAGGCGGTGTGGCCGAAAGTGGAGATACCGAGCGTTCCGGCGCAAGTGATCCCCGTGACTTATCTGCGCTGGGATCTTGTAACCGGATCCGCGGGAGATGAGTGGGGAGCAAAGAATGTCGATTCCCCTCATGTCCGGATTATCTCGATGAATGCGGTCGATTCAGCCCAAGGTTCCGTGGTGATGGGTGAAGTGACCAACGAAGACACAGTTCCCGCTTTCGTGACGGTTAACGCCACATTGGTGGATGGTGCTGGAAATGCCATTGATGAGGAAAGCAGCTTCGACAAGATCGCCCACGTTCTGCTTCCTAAGCAGGTAACCCCGTATCGCATCGACTTTCCCAACCTCAGTCTGAAAAATGTGAAAAATGTTCACATGGATGTGAAAGCAACTTTGGTGCCCGCTTCCGCCGATCCGGTGATCGGGGTCATGAATCAGAAAATCGAAACAGATTCTCAAGGTAAAAGCGTTTTGCATGGCGATCTACTAAATCAGAGCGGTGAGACCGTAAACATCCCTCATGTGATCGTGAGCTTCTACGACAACAGCGGGAAAGTCGTATGGGTGTCGGACGGATACGTCGATCGAGCGCTTCTGCCACAATCCACTGAGGCTTTTGCGGTCGAGATTCCTAAGTCCTTGGCACCGTCAATTCACAATTTTCACGTGGTGGTAAATCAATACAGTCTGAACAACTCCTAGAATGGCGCGTCTACTTCAATTCTTTTCAATTCTCTCTCTGGGTGCGCTATTCTGCGGCGTATGCGGAGCTCAGGATTTACACGCCCCGAGCAATGTAACTGCCGGGGAGGATGTGGCTCTTCCAACCTCTGGAAGTGGCAAGGCAACTTTTTATCTTGCCGGGCCTGGCATTTCGCAAAAGAATGACGTCACGTTAGGAGAAGAAATCCGGTTGTCGGGTCAGGATCTGCGTTATGCGGGCGACTACACGGCCATTCTTTGCTCGGATACCTGCCACACCGCAACTTTTTATGTGACCGCCGCCAAACCAGCTAGCGTAATTTTCCTCGTACACCCTTCGCGCGTTCCGGTGGGGCAGAATGATGCTGTTAGTGGCGTGGCTTTTCCCTTCGATCAGTATCGCAATCTCATAACGGTGCCGGAGAATGTGAATTTTCAGCTCTCAGCGAAGGACGCGTCTTTGTGGCCGCGCAGTATTCGCACCCAAAACGGAGTGGCGTGGTTTCGCGCAAACTCCGGCAAATCGGCAGGCCCGGTACAGGCCGTGGCTTCTCTGGACGACCTGTCGGCTAAGCGTGCGGTGCAGCAGGTTGCGTCCGATCCTTGCAATCTGCGCATCACCGGCCAGCGTACCCCAAACGGCATTCTGGTCCAGACCGAACCTGTCCACGATTGCGCGGGGAATGTAGTGCCCGATGGCACGATTGTCACTTTTACCGCTACAGGCCCCAACGGAAAGGGCACGGTGGACGCCCCTGTGAAACAGGGTATAGCACGTGCAAAAATCGAGTCACCAGGAACTTCGGTAATTTCGGTAGCCTCCGGCGTTGTCATGGGGAATGAAATTCGGTTGGGAGCGCAGCCGTGACGCGACAAGTTCTCAAGAAGGGCATAAAACGTGGCATCCATTTCCTTGCCGCGGTTTGCTTTCTATTCATCGCTACGGCATTTAGTTCGTATGCAGCCGACGGAACAGTGCAAGTGCAACTAGACGTGAAAAAGGCTGGTCCCCGAGCCGTGGAGAGCTTAACCGAACGAGGGGTTCTCCGCGACTACCAGTTTGCCTGGACGAACATGGCTCGTGCCTTCGAGTTCAGCTCTCCGGATCTTTTAGAGGGAGCTTTTTCCGGAGATGCGAAACAGGAGCTGCGGCAAACGGTGTCCAGCCAGCAACGGTCGCATATCACCAGGCGCTATGTGGATCAAAGTCATCAAGTCGAGGCCGTTTTTTACGCCCCAGAAGGCGACGTGATGGAGTTACACGACACTGCCCAGTATCAATTACAGATTTTGGATGGAGACAAAACCGTCCATGACGAGCACGTCGTGGTGCACTACATTGTTCTGATGACTCCAGCTGCGGATCGCTGGGTAATCCGAGAGTTGCAGGCCGTACCCCAATTCTGAGCCCTTCCCCCCGTACCAACCGTAGGGTTTCCCATCGCATCTTAAAGAATCGGTTTGAAGGCTGAGAATGGAGTTGTCGCTTGCCGAGATCGTTGTTAGGGTTCAGCATTGCGTTATTTGTGATGGCAAGCGGGTGCACCACACCCGGCGTCCACCATGCTTTGCCCATGAACGCCCAGGCTCCAGGCGTATTCCCTAAACTGCTCGCAGTTTACATGCCCTGGTTTGGCAATCGTAGCCACATGGATGTGGGGTACTCCAGCGAAGACCCGGCCGTGCTGCGCAAGCAGATCGAACAGGCGCGCCACATGGGAATTTCAGCCTTTGTAGTGGATTGGTACGGTGAGTCCAACGCGTACTCGGATCATAACTTTGCACTCATGCAGCAGGCTGCAAGCGAGAAACACTTCCAAGTCGCTTTGCTTTACAACGAGGCCGAGGACGAGGATGCGGGGGCCACAGACGCGGAAATTGCTTCACTCGATAAAGCTTACAAAAGTTATATCGGTCCTACTGCTACATATCGGGATGCTTATTTGACCTACGAAGGGCGCCCCATTATTTTTATCTTCCCCAAAAGCGGCCACGTGGATTGGAACCTCATCCGCCAGCATTGCAGCAGCTGGGATAACGCGCCGCTGCTGATTTACAAGGATCAGCCGCCGCAACAATATGCCGATGATTTTGCTGGATCTTACGCCTGGGTGCAGCCGGGTGCTGGCGGCTGGGCGCCCGATGGCAGCAACTTGGGTGAGCAATACCTCGAGAATTTCTATAAGACAATGGTGAACAAACACCCCGACAAAATCGCCGTCGGAGGTGCGTGGCCCGGATTCGACGACTCTGCCGCCAAATGGGGATTGAATCGCCACATGCAGAACGGCTGCGGGAAAACATTGGATGAAACGCTTAATCTCTATCAGCGGTACTACGACTCTTCCAGGCCGCTTCCTTTCATGCTGATTGAAACCTGGAACGATTATGAAGAGGGAACCGCAATCGAAAATCGGACGGCGGCAAACTGCGGCGGCCTGGCAAAAACACAGTTCTCCGCGCATTAAGTACATGTGTTGGGAATTGCGAGGTTGGAACGAAGAGTTTACTCGGAAGGAATAAAAGCGCGCCTCTTATGGATGCTAATGACAGCTCCACGATGTGTTTAAGGCTTCTCTCGCAACTCGTCTTGCAGGGAGGGAACAAATCTGCGGTCGCTGGGAAAGGTACTCGTGATAGCTGGGAAGACGTAGCCCGGACGGTTTCCACATTGAGCCCGCAAGACTTAGGGGAGCTTTGGGGCCTGGCGAATTCGCATCACGTCATTGCGCGAACGTTTCCCCAACTGCGCGAGTTCATGGTGGGCGAAAAGCATGATCGCGTCGATTGGGTAGATACCGCAATCGTCAAAGAGAAGACCCGTATTGCGCACGCGTTGTCTTTTCTGTCCCCAATTTGCGAGGCGCTCAAGCAAGTTGGCGACGTAGTTGTTATTAAGTCGCTGGATCATTGGCCGGATCTGGGCAATGATCTCGATCTTTATTCGAATGCGGCACCGGCGGATGTGGTCGCAGTAATGACTAATAGCTTCAAGGCTCGGCCCGATGAACGCAGTTGGGGTGATCGCCTGGCAAATAAGTGGAATTTTGTCGTTCCCGGTTTGCCAGAGCTAGTCGAGGTGCATGTGTCGCGGCTGGGGCAGACGGGTGAACAAGTCGCCGTTACAAATTCCCTCGTCAACCGAGCCGAGGTCGTACCTCTCGGAGGGCTGGACTTCCATGTTCCCGCGGCTGAAGATCGCCTAATCATCAGCACTTTGCAACGAATGTATCGCCATTTCTATTTTCGTCTTTGCGATGTCGCCGATACAGCACGCTTGGTGCATTCGGGATCGATTAATTATTCCTACCTAAAATCTCTGGGACAATCCGCCGGGCTTTGGGATGGTCTGGCCACGTATTTGGTAACCGTCTCGGGATATGTAAAGACATATCGGGGGCAAGAGCTCCCTCTTCCGTCGCTAGTCACGGACGCGGCGCAGTTTGGCAATGAATTAGTGTATTATCGTCGCAAATTTTTGCGTATTCCCATCTTCCCGCAAGCTGCGAGGCTTTACGCGTCGGAGTGGAAGAGACTCTTGCTCAACGGAGAACTACAAAGCACCCTACGACTTAGCCTGCTTCCTGGTTTGGCTGCGGCAGCCGCGCTGGAAATGAAGCTTACGGGGAGCGATAAAGGAATTTGGTAATGTGCACTACTGCGTAGGGAGTTCGCGGTATTGCGATTGCTGTAACCAACTCTTAATGTGGAACGACAGTGATAGCTGCAGTTCTTATGGAACGGCATACCCGGTGTCTATTCTGAAGGGCGGGAAAATTGATTCGCATTCTGGTAGTTGACGACAATCCCGCGGTCCGTAGTTATCTCCGCACGCTATTGGAGCAGAAGAGCACGTGGCAGGTGGTGGATGAGGCCAGGACTGGTGGCGAGGCGCTTCACAGAGTTAAGACGAACCCTCCTGACATGATTCTGCTGGACTTTCAAATGCCAGATTTAAACGGTTTAGATGTGGCTCGGCAAATTTCAGGGATTTTCCCTGAAATTCCAATCTTGCTCGTGACAATCCATCTTTCCAAGCAACTGGCTGATGAAGCTAGGAAAGCCGGCATTCGCGGCGCGTGCGCAAAATCGGATGTGGGCTCGATTGTCGAGGCCGTGGATGCCTTGCTTCACGACAGAACGTACTTCCCAGCGAATGCAGCGGTTTAATGGCTTTGGCTTCAGCACGCAGATAATACAGCATTCCCTGTATTCGGCGGGGTAGGGTAGCATGCTAGCTTTGAGGAAGATTGGTTGCGGGTTCGGAGAGCTTCTTTCGGAGAGCATTCTCTAAACGCGATTGCGACGGCACAGATTACCAAATGCAAATCGAAATGACTGGCTGCGTAGCCGCAGTGAGGTTTACAGGGTGCAGTATCCGATAATGGGGAACGGCGTGGCGATTCGAATCCTGTTGGTGGATGATCATCCAATCGTTCGACAAGGCTTGAGGACTTTGCTGCAGGGTCGCGGCGATTGGGAAGTTGTGGGCGAAGCATCGGATGGCGTGGAAGCCGTTGAGAAGGTTGACCGGTTGCATCCGGATGTCGTCGTATTGGACGTTACGATGCCCCGGATGAATGGTCTTGAAGCTTGCCGGGTCATCCAGCAAAAACATAAGCATGGTGGTCCGGAGGTTTTGTTCGTCACCCAGCACGATTCTCCGCAGATGATGCGTGAAGCTCTGGATGCCGGAGCGAGAGGCTACGTGGTCAAGTCCAATGCCGCGCGTGATTTGCTGGAAGCAGTAGAGTCGGTGAGTCAGCACCGCGTGTTTACAGCATTAGCTCGAACCCCGCAGGCTTCGAGTTAGCTTACACAGGCTTTAATCCGTTAGATCTTCGAAAAGTTTGTACAAAGATCGCGAGTGGAGGACAATTCTGCCATGAAATTAAGAATCCTGTTGGCCGATGATCATGAAATCGTGCGTCGAGGGTTGTGCGCTCTGCTGCAAAAACGCGAAGGCTGGGAAGTTTGCGGCGAAGCCTCGGACGGTCGCGAAGCGGTGGAAATGGCGAAACGTCTTAAGCCCGATGTGGTGATCGTGGATATTGGAATGCCTAGCCTCAACGGCCTCGATACCACGCGCCAACTTCTGGCCCACGATCCGCATTTCAAAGTGATAGTTCTCACCATTACCGATTCCGATCAGGTAATCCGCGAGGCTCTTGATGCCGGCGCTCGTGGTTTCGTACTAAAGTCTGACGCTGCTCGCGACCTCGTTTCCGCGGTCGAAGCTCTGCAAAGCAAGCGAATGTTCTTTACACCCCGGGTGAATGATTTGGTCTTGGCAGGTTTCCTCGATAAAGGTCATGTTGTCGCTCGCAATGAACCGCCCAACCTTCCTACTTTGACGGTGCGCGAACGCGAAATCACCCAGTTGCTGGCGGAAGGCAAAAGCTCAAAAGAAGTGGCTACGCTCCTGAACTTGAGTACGAAAACGGTGGAGACCCATCGCAGCAATATTATGCGGAAACTCAGTCTGCACTCTATTCGCGATCTAGTTGTCTACGCGATCAAGAACAACATCATTCAAATTCAGATGCCGGAACCCGGACGGGTGTCCGCGCCCGAAACCACCGTAGCATAGAAGTTTTGTAAATGGCGGGCACCCAAGCCTGCCATTCAGTGCCCAGGAGCATGTGGCGGGTAATAGCCGCTACGGGTTCGAACTAAAAGCTGGGTATATCCCGGAGCATGCGCCTCTACCTTCAGTGTTTGATATTCAGGCTTTATGTTTTGATTTTTTGGTTTGAACGCAATGATGTATTGGCTCCGAATGTCGTGCGCCACTGTGCGCGTAATGTTATCCACTTGATCGAGCGAGTCTGGAAAGTAAGCTACCCCGCCGGTTCCCGACGCCAACTCCCGAAGAGCATCCCGGCCTTGACTTTGTAATCCGCTTCCTAACAGCCCGATCGCGTAGAGAGTCGGTCCATCTGGTTGCTGCAGGCGCCGCAAGGTTTCCTGCAAGCTCTCCTGGCTCATGTTGTCTTGGCCATCGGTGATGACCAGCAACACCTTCTTATTGAGTCGCGGATTATGCTCCAGATGAATTGCCGAAGCCGTGATGGCGTCGTACAGTGCCGTACTTCCGCGCGCCGATACCTGGTGCAACGCCGCTTGCAGCAGATTCACATCTGAGGTGAAATCCTGGTCCAAATATGGATTCTGGCCAAAATTCACCACAAAAACCTGGTCTTGCGAATTGCTGGCCCTTATGAGGTTCAGTACAGCTTGGCTGACCTGCTCCCGCTTTTCGCGCATCGATCCGGAGTTATCGACCACGATACCAATTTCCACCGGCACATCTTCATGGCGAAAAGAGGTGATGGTTTGGGGAGCTCCGCTTTCGAAAACGCTGAAGTCCCCTTGCGTTAACCCCGTAACCAGATGCTGTTCGTCGTCAACGACCGTAGCGTGAAGCACAACCTCTTCCACTTGTTTCTTGAATACAAACATACCCTGGTCATCGGAGCCAGATGGTTGGGCTGTGGGCTCCTGGCCCGGTTCCGATGGTTGCGCTTGATCATTGCTCTGCGTAGGATTTGCGGGAACGGCAGCCCTCGGCTGGGGGTTTTGCGCAGTAGCCGATGGTGTATTCGCGCCTTGGGCGGCTTGAGATTGCTGTCCCGATCCGGAAGAGCCGACCGGAGTCGTTGAAGCGGGGACCTGACCAAACGCGGTCGAAATGCCGAGCGCAAAAAGGGCTGTCCAGAAGAGCTTAGCTGTGAATCCCCAGGAAGCGGCTGAGCGCATGCAAATTTCTCCTCCCGCTTAGATGCCCAGGCTCGAGATAACGCTAACCCTTCCGGCAAATTAAGCATAATTTCGCAAATTATGGACCACTTTTCTCCTATTTCCGCAAGTCTCGGCGTTTAGAGGCAACCGTGATCGTATCTCGCGCAACTATCTGGGCATAAAGCAATTCGGTCGAGAATCGGCGGTAGGACTATTTGCTCGGGGAGGTGCAGCATGCACGGGCTTCGAATTCTCATCGCAGATGATCATGAGGTTGCGCGGAAGGGCATCCGCTCCATCCTGGAAGGTCATCCCGGCTGGGAAGTATGCGCCGAAGCCAGGGATGGCCGGGAAGCCGTCGAATATGCCTTCCAACTCAAGCCAGACGTTTTTCTCATCGACATCGGTATGCCCAACCTGAATGGTCTGGACGCCGCTCGCCAAATCCTGGTAGCAATTCCTGATGCGCGGATTCTGATCCTGACCATTCACGATTCCGAAAATGTGGTCCGAGAGGTGTTGTCAGCAGGAGCTCGAGGGTTTCTGCTGAAGTCGGACGCTGGACGGGATTTGGTGGCCGCTGTCGAAGCTCTGCAGGATCGCCGAACCTTCTTCACGTCGAAAGTTTCCCAGATGATGCTTGAAGGTTACTTGCGGCCGCGGGAACAACGTGACGACATCGAGCATCGTATCCTGACTCCAAGAGAGCGTGAAGTGATTCAACTGGTGGCGGAGGGGAAGACTACAAAGGAGATTGCTACGACCCTTAGCCTTAGCGTCAAGACTGCCGAAACTCATCGCACAAACCTGATGCGAAAACTTGATCTTCATTCCATCGCGGATCTCACCTTGTACGCGGTTCGGAACGGGATTGTCCAGATTTATTGATTTCGCCACTCATAATTTCGCTCAACCACGATAGTCGACAACGATAGTTTTCTCGTCCGCATCTCACGGCCAAGCAAGAAATCCCATAAGACTTGAGAGGTGGTAGTTATGAAATTTTTTTCAGCGAACCTAGATAGCCTCCGGAAGCTTTACTTTGACCAACTGCAACAGCTCCATTCCGCCGAAACCCAAATCACTGATGCACTGCCGAAAATGATCGAGGCGGCAACCGAGCCCCAACTCAAGAACGCCTTGCAAACCCATCTTCAGGAAACGCGAGGCCATGTCGCACGCCTCGAACAAATCCTGAATCAGGCACAAGGCTCAGTGGAATCTAAAAAGTGCAAAGGCATTGCCGCCCTCATATCCGAAGGGGAAGACGTGATCAAGGATGCTACGGACGAATCCGTCCGGGATGCGGGCATCATCAGTGCCGCACAACGTGTCGAGCACTATGAAATGGCCGCGTACGGCACGGTTCGGACATTTGCGGAAATCCTGGGTAACGAGAGCCAGGCCGATCTGCTTGATCAGACGCTGGAAGAAGAAAAACACGCCGATGCGGTCTTGACCGGCATCGCCGACACTGCCAATACTAAGGCCGATAGGGCCGCGTAGAATTCGGAATTCCTCAACAGCGAAGGGTGCGCGGCTGTGCGCACTCTTTACGCTGCTTTCATGGTTCGCTCCCTAGGAGTTGCGACGCTGCCGTATACACAATAGACCTGATACTTGCGGCTCCATCCCGCAGATAGTCTAAACAAGCGTAAGTAAACTGAACGCTGAAGGCGGAAAAGGAATTTACCGATGCTTTGGACGATCGCGGTGATACTGCTTATTTTGTGGTTACTCGGCGTAGTGAGTTCCTACACTTTGGGCGGCTTCATTCATATCCTGCTCGTATTGGCGATCGTTGCAGTCCTGATTCGGCTGATACAAGGACGCAATCCCATTTAGATCGATCCGAAGCTTTAGCTTCGGATTACATTCAACAGAGAGGACAATCATCATGGACAAAGATAGGGTTGAGGGTAAAGTGAAGGACGTTGCGGGCCGTGTGGAACGCCAAGTCGGAGAGTGGACGGGCGATAAAGAAGCGCAAGTTCACGGTGTCGCGAAGCAAGCCGAGGGCAAGGTGCAGAACACCTGGGGAAAAGCGAAGGATGCCGCCAGATCAGCAACTGACCAAGCGGCGAATGACGTCGACACGAATGCGGATGTCGAAGATCGCAAAGTGAATTCCGAAAAGAAAGCGTCGTAGTCCCCTTTTTTCTCCTTGAGAAAGTGAAACGCCGCCTGGATTGTTGTACCC
>PLUJ01000273.1 GCA_003165455.1 Acidobacteriaceae bacterium
GGGCAGGTAGAAGCTCCATGGAAAAAGCCACACCAGATGCAACGACCAATAAAGAGAGCTGGGCTGTTTGTTGTAATCCTTGGGAATTCGCTTTCCGAGAAAGCGCATGAAATGTTCGTTCACAAAATAGAACCAAAAAAAATGCGGGTTGCGAATTCCGGCCAGGATATGCCAGGGAGCGGCAATCACCAGGAAGAGAAAGGTTCCCGTGAACAGTCGAAACTCCCGCCAGCGCCGCCACTCTCCGCTGAGCGCCGCATACAATATCAGGCTCAAACCAACAATGACTATCGCGAGTAAACCTTTGGTAAGCACAGCCAGCGCCAGACAAGCATAACCGCTATACCACCTCCAGGCGATTCGTTCCTGGAATGCGCTAATAAAGAAATAAAACGAGGCGGCGATAAAAAAACTGAGGATGGCCTCCGGAATCAGAATACGGGTGAAAAGATAGCAACCGGCCGTTGTCGAAATGAACAATCCCCCGTAGATCGCTGCCCGTTCTCCGAATGCCAGTCGGCCCCAAAGCATCGCCAGCAGCACAAGGAACAGCATGGAGAGAACCACCGGCAGATGCGCGGCGAACTCATTAATGCCGAAGAAAAAGTATGAAAGCGAAACCACCCAATACATCAGCGGCGCTTTTTCCAGGTAACGGTTGCCGTTTATTTTGAGGGTTACAAAATCGTGCGTAACGTACATTTCCCGCGCAGCTTCCGCGTGCGTCGAGTCGGCATCGTCCTGTAAGCCGGGAGAAAAAAGTGAGCCCGCATAGACGATGAGGAATAGAACCAATACTCCGGCGATCTGCGTCCTTGAGACTGCGCGTGGCGCCGAGGATACTGCGGGCGCTTTTGGGATGCTGATTGTCGTCAACGGGACAGGATCCTCAAGTCACACTCCAGTCGCATGATTCGAGATCTCATCAATTGCTGCCAAGGCAAAATTTAATAATCTCCGTACTAATTGGACCAGTTTAGCCGCATACTCGCAAGGCGAACGAACTCCGATACTCGAATTCACTGTGTTAAACTGCCCCATTGATTCAAAAAAACTCTCTCATCTGCCAAGAGCGGGAGCGTGCAGTGCGTCCGTTTTTCTGCCTATTCGTCTGCATCATTATATTTGTGTTTCCCTGTTGTGCGGCAACACCCACGGATTACTACAATCACGTAGTCTTCGATAACAGCATTACCCCAGACTATTACTATTACAGCAGCGGCCGTGCGGTATTCCCCAGTTCGATTCAGCTTCTTTCGGGCTCGCTTCCGGTGGAGAAGAAGAACTTCTTCACGGCCCCAAACGCGCTGCACCTGGAGTGGCGCTCGGTGGCTGGCGGAAGCTGGGAGACTGAGGTGCGCGTAGTCAGCATGCGCAATCGGCCGACGGATTTTATCGGCGACACCTTATATATGTGGTGTTATTCGCCGGAATCCATTCCTGCCGCTGATTTGCCGGTTCTCCAGCTTGAGGACGAGGAACATGATTTCACTGTGCCGGTGAAACTCCAAACGGCTTCCGGCGACGTCCCGGCCAAAAAATGGATTCAGATCAGATTGCCTCTCAGCGAGTTTGCCACCGCCTCCATCCACCCATTCCAGGCGCGGGAATTGCACAGTCTTCATTTTAGCCAGGGCACTACCGACGACACGCCTCGAACCTTAATCCTGGATGAGATCAAAATTGACGATAAGAGTGTCGCATCCCCCGTCGCTGCGGAAGTGAGGAGTCCGCCGCACGCACCCCAGAACATACAAGCCAAAGGTTACGATCGCCACGTGGATGTCAGCTGGGATCCAGTCGCGGACGATACCCTGCAAAGCTATGCCATCTATCGTTCGACCGGCGGCCACAAGTTTCAACCCATCGGGATTCAGAGCGCAGATACTAATCGGTACGCCGATTTCATCGGGCGGGCTGGCGTTTCCGCAACTTACCGGGTGAAGGCGGTCGATCGCTCTTATCGTCAATCCGCACTTTCGGAAACAGCGACCGCTTCCACGCACGAACTTTCTGACGACGAATTACTCACCATGTTGCAGGAAGCTTGCTTTCGCTATTACTGGGATGGGGCTCACCCGGTTGCGGGGGCAACACTTGAAAATATTCCTGGGGATGACCGCATTGTCGCCACCGGGGCCAGCGGATTCGGCATCATGGCACTTATCGTTGGCGTGAACCGCGGCTTCATTACACGCGCGCAAGGACTTGAGCGCCTTACAAAGATCCTCGACTTCCTCGAGAAAGCTCCGCGCTATCACGGCGCCTGGTCGCATTTCTTAAACGGCTATACAGCGGATAGCATGCTGGTGTTCGGCATGTACGATAACGGCGGCGATTTGGTCGAGACTTCGTTCCTGATGCAGGGATTGTTAGCGGCGCGCCAATATTTTAAGGGAGGCAGTGATACAGAACAGAGCGTCTATCATAGAATTACGCACCTCTGGGAGACCGTTGAGTGGGATTGGTACCGCCGTACTCCCACCAACGATGCGCTCTTGTGGCACTGGTCGCCGCAGTGGTCCTGGTTCATTGACCATCGGCTCACGGGCTTCAACGAAACCATGATTACCTATCTTCTGGCAATCGCCTCCCCCACTCACGGGGTGCCTGCGGATCTTTACTACAAAGGGTGGGCGGGTCAATCCGAGGCCGCAAGGGAATACCGCAGCGGATGGTCCGGATCGAACGAGGGGGACCGCTACAGTAACGGGCACAGTTATCTCGGTATCAAGCTTGATGTTGGCGTGGGCACCGGTGGACCGTTATTCTTCACGCAATACTCTTTTCTCGGCTTCGATCCCCGCGGAATCCATGACCGCTATACGGACTACTTTGACAACAATCGCAATCTGGTTCTTATCGACCAGGCATATTGCGAATCAAACCCGGGTCGTTTCCAGGGCTACGGTGCGGATGATTGGGGTCTGACTGCAAGCGACGATCAACTAGGTTATTCCGCGCACGCACCCGATCGGGCTACCGACAATGGAACGATTACTCCAACCGGCGCCCTCTCGTCGTTCCCATACACACCGGAAGCTTCCATGGCTGCGCTTAAATTTTTTTACCGGCAACTCGGCGATCGGCTCTGGGGAGTGTATGGACCACACGATGCTTTTAACCTGAGCCAAAATTGGTTTTCGCCGGTTTACATGGGCCTCGATCAAGCTCCGATTGTCGTCATGGTGGAAAACTATCGCACCGGATTGGTCTGGAGGATGTTTATGTCGAATCCTGAGATTCAACCCATGCTGGATAAGATCGGTTTCAAACCGGATAACGCCGCCAAGGCGTCGTCAACGGTTCCGTAGTGGCCGCCGGCTCTTCATGCCTAGGGTCTAAAGTCCTATCTGCTCGCCTGTTTGAGACCAAAGTATGCAAGATCCTTCAACTTCTGGGGTCATTCCGCGTAATTCCAAAAAATAATTGTCAAATCTCCTGGACAAAGTTTGGAACGCAGCGAACACGAGTTATAATCCGTCCGCTTGAGATTTCAACAGGAAATCTCAATCGCAGAAATCCCCCGGCGGCGTTGCACTGTGGAAACACCGCACAAATCACTTTCAACAATCCAGGAAACCGAGGAAACGATGAAGGCACTCCGCATTTGCTCCATTGCGCTACTGACTCTCCTGGCATGGTCGACCATGGCCAGCGCCCAGGCTCTCCCCACTGCTTCATGGCAGAAACTCAAGACCCAACCCACGTGGAACACCGACACCGCGCTTCTGCTTACCGATGGCACGGTCATGATGCACCAGTACAACAGCACCGCTTGGTGGAGGCTCACCCCTTCGAGCTCAGCAAGCTATGTGGATGGCACCTGGACGCAACTTGCTTCCATGCCTGCCGGATATGAGCCACTGTACTTTGCCGCAGCGGTTCTGCCAGACGGAAAAGTTTTAGTCGAAGGCGGAGAATACAACGACCTCGATCAGGATGAAACCAACAAAGGCGCAATCTACGATCCGTTTACGAATACCTGGACCACAGTGGACCCACCTTCCGGATGGGCCACCATCGGCGACTCACCTGCTGTCGTTCTGCCCGATGGAACGTTCATGATGGGACAGGGCGGACAGCCTTCCAGGCTGCAGGTAACCTTCGATGAGACCACCCTGACGTGGACCGCTGTCGAGAGCAACGAAAAAGCGGACGGCTTTTCTGAAGAAGGCTTCGCGCTTCTGCCCGATGGCAACGTTCTAACCGTCGACACAGAAGACGGCACCAACTCGGAAATTTACAACACTTCAACTTCCAAGTGGAGCAGCGCCGGCAGCACCATCGTTTCATTGCCGAACAGCGGCGGACTTGGCATCGTCCCGGAGATGGGACCGCTCATGCAGCGTCCTGATGGCAGCGTGGTCGCCTTCGGCGCTACCACCAACACTTCCATCTATAGCAGCACCTCAGGAACCTGGACGAAGGGCCCAGAGTTCCCCAACTCGGACGACATTGCTGATGGCAATGCTTCCATTCTTCCGGATGGCAACATCCTCGTTTATACCAGCCCCGGCGTCTTCAGCGGCACCGGCACGTTCTACGAGTTCACTTATCCAGGAAACACTTTCGTTCAGGCTCCATCCACCGCTGCTGGCGGATCTCTGGAATCCTGGGATGCCCGTATGCTGCTCCTTCCCACTGGCCAGATCATGTGGATGGCGTCTGACGGCGAGACCAAGGACGTAGAGGTTTATACCCATGCCGGCACCATCAATAGCGCGTGGAAGCCGACGATCACTTCGGTTCCTACGTCCCTTACCCCGGGTACCACCTACACCATCTCCGGCACTCAGCTCAACGGCCTAAGCGCCGGCACGGCCTATGGCGATGATGCGCAGATGGCGACCAACTATCCGATCGTGGGCATTGAAAACAAAGCGACCAAGCACATTGTCTTTGCTCGCACCCACAACTTCAGCACAATGGGCATCGCCACTGGCAGCGCAGTCGTTTCCGCCAGCTTCGATGTTCCTTCAACGATTGAAACGGGAGCCAGCGTTATCGTGGTTGTGGCCAACGGAATTCAATCGGCTCCGAAGTCTGTAACCATCGAGTAAGCCTTCGCCGCCACGCAGTATTTAATCTGGCGGCGAATCGATTTTGCCTGAGCTGGAACCAGATCGCGCCGCGATTGTTCATCAATTGCGGCGCGTTTTTTTGTGGGATCAATTCGACGATATAGCCTAAAGTCTCCCGGCAACCCCTTCGCATACACAAGCTTCCAAGAGACAGATCGCGTAGAATCACTCTCATCATCTCTTACGGAGCTGCCAGTGCTGAAGCATCTTCTATCGAAGTGGCCTTTGATCAAACAGATTCAGACAGGCGCCGATGGAACTGGTCCTGAATCGTTTTCTGAACGTACTCGAAATTTGCGTCCCAAGAACGATGGCGCGGATGTGGCCCGCTCGATCTGCCCATATTGCGCGGTAGGCTGTGGCCAGCTTGTGTACCACAAGGACGGCAAGCTGATTTCCATCGAAGGCGATCCGCAATCCCCGATTTCCCGCGGACATCTTTGCCCGAAGGGGGCCGATACCTACGAGTTGCACACCCACGCCGGACGCCTGAAGAAAGTAAAATATCGCGCGCCTTATGCCACGAAGTGGCAGGAGATTGAACTGGAAACCGCGATGGACATGGTCGCCGAGCGCGTGTGGGAAACGCGCGAACGCACCTTCCAGGAAACTAAGGACGGCCAGCCGCTCATGCAGACTCTTGGCATGGCCCACCTCGGAGGCGCAACCCTCGACAACGAAGAAAATTATCTGATCAAGAAACTCTTCGCCGCCGGCCTCGGCATGTCGTGCATCAGCAACCAGGCCAGGATATGACATAGCTCGACGGTGCCCGGTCTGGGCACCTCCTTCGGACGTGGCGGAGCCACGACTGCGCAACAAGATCTGGCCAATGCCGATGCAATCCTCATCATGGGTTCTTCCATGGCGGAGAACCATCCTGTCGGCTTCCAGTGGGTGATGGAGGCTCGCGAAAAAGGCGCCAAGATCATCCACGTCGATCCGCGCTACACCCGCACTTCCGCCTCCGCTGACATTTGGGTTCCGTTACGCGCCGGTAGTGACATTATTTTTCTCGGTGCGTTGGTCCACTACGTTCTTGAGAACAACAAGCAATTCCACGAGTACGTTCTGCACTACACGAACGCGCCCACCATCTTGCGCGAAGATTTTCGCGATACCGAAGATCTCGATGGCTTCTTTTCCGGGTGGGATGCGGGAAAGAAAAAATATGATCCTGAGACCTGGCTTTATCAAGGTTCGCCCGAAAAAGAAGTCGCAGGCTCTGCGCCGGGACACTCAGAAGCTGGCGGTGGCCACGGCAAAGACCGCGGCGGTGAGGCCCAGGACACGGGCAAGTTCGAATCCGATCCGACGCTGCAACATCCACGCTGCGTTTTCCAAGTGCTGAAACGCCACTTCTCACGCTACACGCCGGAGATGGTCGAACGCTATTGCGGCGTGAAGGCAGATGTATTTCTCAAGGTGGCGAAGACGTTCACCTCAGCATCCGGTCCAGATAAGACGGCTGCGATCTGCTATGCGGTGGGATGGACGCAACACTCAAAGGGTGTCCAGGTCATCCGCACCGCGGCCATTCTGCAACTGCTTCTTGGCAACATTGGACGTCCCGGCGGCGGCATCCTGGCGCTGCGCGGACATGCCTCGATTCAGGGTTCAACCGATATCCCGACTCTCTATGATATTTTGCCCGGCTATCTGCCGATGCCATTCTTCGAAACGGCTCGCAATCTGGGGGCTTATCTCAAGAAGAATACGTCGCGCACGGGTTTGTGGTCCGCCTTCGAAAAATACTTCGTGAGCCTGATGAAGGCCTACTATGGCGATGCTGCCACCAAGGAAAGTGATTGGGGATTCAACTGGCTTCCGCGCGTGACCGGCGATCACTCTCATTTCGGCTACTGGCTCGACATGGCTGACGGCAAACTCGACGGTCTTTTTGTCATGGGCCAAAATCCTGCGGTTGGGGCCTCCAATGGCCGGCTCGAACGCACCGCTCTTTCCAAACTCAAATGGCTGGTTGTCCGCGACATGGTTGAGACGGAGACCGCTTCTTTCTGGTATGACTCGCCGGAAGTAAATCGGGGAGAACTTTCTCCAGAAACAATAGGCACCGAAGTATTTCTTTTCCCCGCCGCCGGTACAGCGGAGAAAGAAGGAACCTTCACCAACACACAGCGGTTGCTCCAGTATCGCGAAAAAGCAATCGATCCTCCGGGCGACGCACGCAGTGAAACCTGGTTCATGTATCATCTCGGCCGCCGTCTAAAAGAAAAAGGTAAAGATGACTCGCGTCCGCGGAATGAAGGCTTGCGGGCCTTAACGTGGAATTATTCGACCGAAGGCAAGCATGCCGAGCCTGTTGGCGAAGAAATTCTAAAGGAAATTAACGGCTACTCTCTGCCGGACCGCAAACAGCTTGCCCATATCAAAGATCTCAAGAAAGATGGATCGACCGCCTGCGGAGCTTGGATTTATTGCGGCGTGTTTCCAAAAGAAGGCTATAACCGCGCCCTGGAAAGAAATCCCAAAGATGCGCTGGGCCACAACTGGGGCTACGCGTGGCCGAACGATTGCCGCATCATCTATAACCGCGCCTCCGCGCGACCCGACGGCCAGCCGTGGAGCGAGCGCAAGAAGCTAGTCTGGTGGGACGAAAACAAGAAACAGTGGACCGGCAACGACATCCCTGACTACGACAAGGAAACGCCACCCTACGCTCCGGAAAACATTCAGAACGGCAAAGGCGTGGAAGCTCTCGGTGGCGCGAAACCTTTCACTCTGCATCCCGATGGCGTCGGATGGTTGTTCGTTTCGAGCGGATTAAAAGATGGGCCGCTGCCCACGCACTTCGAGCCGCTCGAATCGGTCACGGACAATGGACTTTACAAGCAACAGAGCAATCCCCCCGCCGATAAGAAGGTCCGGCCGGATAATCCTTACGCGGAGCCCTCTGGCGATCCTCGATTCCCCTACGTTCTTACAACCTATCGCCTCACAGAGCATCACACCGCTGGCGGAATGTCGCGGCAGCTCTCGCATTTGAGCGAACTCCAGCCCGAGTTGTTCACCGAAGTTTCGCCGGAACTCGCTTCAGAACTGGGACTGCAGAATGGTCATTATGCGACCATTATCACTGCGCGCTCCGAGATCGAAGCCAAGGTCTTGGTTACGAGCCGCATGCGGCCGATGCAAATCAACGGAAAAGTCGTCCACCAGGTCGGACTGCCTTATCATTGGGGATATCGCGGCCAGGTCACAGGAGATGTGGTGAATGATCTTCTGGTGATCAGCGAGGAACCGAACGTTCGTATTATGGAAACGAAAGCACTTACCTGTAATGTGGTCCCCGGCCGTCGCGCCCGCGGGAAAGAATTTCTGGGTCAACTCAATTCCCGCACGGGACAGACCGCATGAGCATCACAGGTTTTTTAACCGACTCGACTCTATGCATCGGCTGCAAAGCCTGCGAAGTCGCCTGTAAAGAGTGGAATGGCGTGGAGGCCGACGGATACGATTGGAGCGGATACTCCTACGACAACACCGGTGCGGTCGGGGCTTCGACCTGGCGCCATGTGAAGTTTGTGGAACAAACCCCGGTCCCTGGTTTCGGCGGAAACGCCGGCGAACTTGCTTCATGGACTTTCTCCTCCGACGTTTGTAAGCACTGTGAGAATGCCGGCTGCCTGGAAGCATGTCCAACGGGTTCCATCGTGCGCACCGAATTCGGCGGTGTTTACATCCAGCCCGATATTTGCAACGGCTGCGGATATTGCGTAAGCAGTTGTCCCTTCGGAGTGGTCGAACGCAATCAGAAAGATGGACGCGCTTTCAAATGCACTTTTTGCTACGACCGGCAGAAAGTCGGGCTGCAACCGGCCTGTGCGAAGGCTTGCCCAACCGAGTCCATCAAATTTGGCGAACTCGACCAGCTGCGTTTGCGGGCGCAGGAAAGATTGGAAGAACTGCACTCGCGCGGAATGGAGGACGCGACTCTCTATGACCCGCTGGACAGCAGTGTCGGAGGCACCCACGCTATCTTCATTCTTCGCGGAGATCCGCGAACCTTCAACCTACCGCCTTCGCCCGACGTTCCAACCATCTATTTAAAGAAAAGCTGGACCTCCTCCGCCATCGCCGGAGCGCTTCTTCTCGGCGGCACGTTGCTGGCCTTCTGGGCCGAGAACAAAAATGGACGTCGGAGAAACGCGCGATGAGTGAAACGGTTCCAGACGCTTCCGGCCCACACGCAAGAGAGTTGAACTTGAAGGATTCGAAGTCAGAACGGCTGAACTCACAAAACTCGATCGATCTTGAACGCGAGCGCCGCCTCGAAGAAATCCGCCGGGCTGCCGAGCGGCACGGTCAACTTCAAGTCGACGGCGCGCGGGCGGCTGGCGCTCCCTTTCCCCAAGCCAATCCGGAAAATGGCTACTATCAGATACCGCTCCTCAAGGAACCTTCCTGGACGTGGGAGATCCCTCTCTACCTGTTCGTTGGCGGGGCTGCCGGCGCCGCTGGCGTAGTTGGCGCAATTGCCGATTACACTGGAGCCGATCGCGAGCTGGTCAAGCACGCTCGCTGGATTGCCGCGGCCGGATCTGTGCTTTCCCCGCCTTTGCTGATTGCCGACCTGGGTCGTCCCGAACGATTCCTCGCAATGCTGCGCGTTTTCAAACCGAAGAGCGCCATGTCCGTCGGAGTTTGGACGCTGCTGGGATTTTCCACGGCCGCAGCCGCCACAGCCTTCGCCGCATTTCTTAGCGACCGCTACGGCCCATCCTTGCCGCTTCGAGTGCTGGAAAATGCTGGCCAGGCCGCATCGCTGGCTTTCGGTCTGCCTTTTTCGAATTACACGGGCGTCCTCATCGGCGCAACCGCGATTCCTGTATGGAATTGCAACGCCGCCGAGTTACCTCTTCACTTCGGGGCGTCTGGCCTGGGCGCCGCTGTCGGCCTCATGGACCTGATGGGTGACCGCAAAAGTGGCGCCCTGCAAGCGCTTGCGCTCGGTGCTGCAGTCTTCGAGACCTGGGAAGGTTTCAGTATTGAACGGCGCTCCGATCCGGCTCTTGATCCACTCAAGCACGGCACCAGCGGACTCATTACGCGAACCGGCGGGGTGCTTTCCGGCCCGGTTCCTCTCATTTTGCGTACGATGAGTCTGTTCGGGTCAAAGAAGAGATCCTCGTCGCTGCGCCGCTTGGCCGCCGCCTCGTCCGTGGCCGGCTCGCTGATCACTCGGATCGCATGGATCAATGCCGGCCATGTATCCGCAAGGAATTACAAGTTGCCCCTGCGAATCAGAAACTAGGTTCGCGGGTACCAAATCGAAGATATCGACTGGTTCGGGAAGGGCACGAGTTCACTCGGGCCGCTAAGGCTTTTAAAATTCACCGCGCTTCGGCGCCTGCGGTTCGCTTTGTGCCGCCCAATTGCGTGTTCAGCATCTGATCGAGTCGCCCCGTTTATCACCACTAAGTTGTCGCCTAACCGCCATACTTCTTCGTGATGAGATAGCTTCTAAATCCCCAAACTCAAAATTGCCTGCACCCGTGAGCCAGCCTTGGAGAACCGATCTGCATCGAATGCTTATCTCGTTTTAAGCGAGAGGCGCGCCTTTGGCCGGAGACGGCCGGCGCGCTAGGTCGTCCCAATTGGCACTTACGTCAGCTAAGCGGGCTTTCTTGGCCGAGGAAGCAGGTTCGCGTGGGCCCATCACTGTCGAGTCTGGAAAGAGAAAGAGTGCACGCTCAATTTCTTTTTCTTGCTTGTGCAACGCTAATAGTCCTGACCGGCTGCGGGGGCGGCAGCACCTCCTCTTCAGCAGTATCGCCCGCAATCTCTTCCGTCTCCGTGGTTTGTTCGCCTTCAGCAGTCGCACCGCAGGCGATGTCCCAATGCAACGCAACAGTTCAAGGTAGCGGAAGCTTCAGTTCCGCAGTGAAATGGTCTGCCAGCGCAGGCACCATCAGCGCAAGTGGCCTTTTCACGGCGTCATCCTCTTCCAGCACCGTTACCGTTACTGCGACCAGTAATCAGGACACAACAAAGTCCGGAACGGCTGCGGTTACTGTGCAAGCCGCTCAATCCAGCATTTCTTCCGTCGCGGTGACGTGCAGCCCCTCATTCATAGCCGTCAATGCCACGTCGCAGTGCACTGCCACAGTGCAAGGTACGGGAACTTACAATTCCGCAGTTACCTGGTCTGCCAGCGAAGGCACGATCAACCCGAGTGGCCTTTTCACCGCACCATCCGTCGCAAGCAGCGTCACCGTAACCGCCACCAGCACGCAAGACTCAGCAAAATCCGGCAACGCGACTTTGACAGTGCAGCTACAGACCCCGGCGAGCAAGCACGTCATCCTTGTGATGGAAGAGAACCAGAGTTACTCAACCGTAGTCGGCAATACCAGCGATTGGCCCAATCTCAACAACCTGATAAACAACGGCAGCCTTCCCACAAACTACTACGCGAATTCCCACCCATCGATTGGCAATTATTTCATGCTGACAACGGGACAGTTGCTGACGACGAATGACAACTCCACAACCGTCTGGAACGTCGACAATATAGCGCGGCGAATGCTGTCTTCGAACGTCTCGTTTAGGATTTACGCCGAAGGAATCACCCAAGGATATGTGGGCGGAAATATAGGGCTCTACCTGATTCGCCATAATCCGTTCGCCATGCTCTCTGACATTGCCGACAACCCACAAGTTGCAAACGCCACTATCTGGCCGTTCTCGCAGTTCGCCACAGACGTGGCTAACGGCACGCTGCCGGAATTCTCCTACATCGTTCCAGACGTCGACGACGATGCGCATAATGGAACACCTCAGCAGGCGGATAGTTGGTTGCAGACGAACGTTGTCGAACTCCTGTCCAGCTCAGCCCCGTTCTTATCCGGAGGGGATGGCGTTCTAATCGTAGACTTTGATGAGGCAGCGGACTCCGATAGTGCAAATGGAGGCGGTCACGTCGCTCCAGTTCTCTGGGGACCGATCGTGAAGGCAGGGTACACGCAAACGTCCACTACGCTGTATCAGCATCAAAGTATGCTGCTAACGATGATGGAAGCTCTTCAGTTGTCCGATCCCCCAGGCGCAGCCGCGAACGCGCCGTCGATGTCAGAGTTCTTCGTGCAGAAGTGAATCTGCCGATGAGCTGTGGCCGTTGCGCATTGTTAAAGGATATTTACTGCGCGAGCAGCCAGGAGAGCCACAGTTGTCAGGGAAATGAGCGATTGAACCATCATAAGCAGTTTGGCCCATGGCGATAATACCGGGGAGTCCGTTGGGGAAAACGCGGTGCTCGTATTGAAGGCGAGAAAAAGGTAATCGACAAAACCTGGACTCCAGCATTGTTCTCCCATCTCTCGCTTGGCTTGTTGGTCGAGAGTCATTTGTGGAAAAAGGAACGCGCCATCTGTATGCACGCCGCGCAACTCCCGCTGGCGCGGGCCACCCGCATCCAACCGCCAATACCATGAGGCGAAGACCAGAATATTTGTAATCCATAAGGCAGCTGCGGAACGCAACAGATCCTTGGGAGACTGGCGATGCGCGGGCAGAGCCGCGACCAGGAGACCAAGTGACCAGATCATGTCGGCGGTCACGATGGAAGTCAACAAATGGCCCAAAATCTTATTGAGGCTATCTTTACCATGCTGGCGTGCCCATGCTGTGGGAATCAGAAGCACTCCGACAATAACGATGAGCAGCCAGTCTGGTCCCGCTGATAAGGACTCCGGCAGAGAAAGACGCAATCCGCCCACGGCAAGCAGCGCAAGCATCGCCGGCCACCGCGGCTCCAAATGTTTCGAAGTATTGGGCATGGGACTATTTAGCATGGACCTCCACAGTGCAACGCCTAACTCGCGAACGGAAATTCGGCGGCGCACTTCAGAACATTGTTGCACGATGAGCTGCTTCTCTGGCCGTCGGACGACTGTAGCGACGCTGACGTTGACGCTGTGGTTACTTCCCGATGCAGAACGTGCTGAAGATCAAGTTCAATATGTCGTCGGTACTAGTTGCTCCGGTGATCGCGTCAAGGGGCCGCAGTGCATTATAAAGATCGAGCAAAAGCATCTCATGCGGAATTTTGTTCGCGACTGCCAGCTTCGCGGCCTCGAACGCAGCCAATGAATCCTGCACCAGCCCAGCATGCCGGACGTTGGTAAGAAAACCAGATTCGGCTTGCGTGGCCGCCTCGCCTCCCACATGCCGCACAATTTCTTCACGCAGCTTTTGGATGCCCTCCCCTGTTAATGCCGACACCGGAATTGACCCAAACTGGCCAGCCACTAAAATCTCACTGCCCCAAGACTCCACGCTGGATCCCAAATCGCATTTATTCCGAACGACAATTGCCCCACGACCCTGCGTTTGCCGCAACAGCTCGTGATCTTCCGCGGTGAGTTCGCGCGACGCATCCATAACAACCAAAACCAGATCGGCGTCCGCCAACGCTTCCATGGTTTTGCGAATCCCGATCGCCTCCGCTTCGTCGAGCGCCTGCCGGATGCCTGCGGTATCCACCAACTGAATTGGGATGCCACTGATCGAAATCGTTTCGTTCACCAAATCCCGCGTGGTCCCTGGCGTCGAAGTTACGATCGCGCGATCCCGTTCCACCAGTCGGTTGAACAAGCTGCTCTTGCCCACATTCGGCCGCCCCACAATGGCCAAGGTCATCCCCTGATGGACAATCTTTCCGTAAGCAAACGTAGCGGCAAGCTTTCGCAGCGGTTCTTCTACCTCTGAAATACGCTGCAGGATGACGACGTCCGGCATCACCGACACATCGTCTTCCGCGAAGTCGATCCCAGCTTCCAACATCGCAATCAGCTCGACCAGCTGCCGTTTGGTTGGCTGCAAGCGTTTCGAGAGCGCGCCCTCCATCTGCTGCGCGGCAACCTTCGCCTGATACAAAGTCTGCGAATCGATCAGGTCGCGTACCGCCTCCGCCTGCGTAAGATCGATGCGGCCATTCAAAAAAGCTCGCATGGTGAACTCGCCCGGCTCAGCCAGCCGGGCTCCCGTAGCCACACACATCTCGACAATGTGCCGCAGCACCACCGGCGATCCATGCGCCGCAATCTCAAGGATGTCATCGGTGGTATACGAGTGCGGTTTCTCGAAATAAGTCACCACCACTTCATCGATACGCTGAGCGCCTTCATGTGGTGTTGGGTGCCCCATCCTAACCGCGTTTTTTGCGGTTAGGGTGGGGCTTTTGACTTTCTCCGCATCCACTATCGGAGATTCTGGTGTCGCAGACTCTGGTTCGACCAACCCCCCAAATACCGCCCGCCCCGGCTCCATTTCCCGTTTCAGCCGCAACATCGTTCTTGAAATCTCGACTGCCCGCGGGCCCGCGATCCGCACCACTCCGATTCCTCCCCGCCCCGGCGGAGTCGCAATCGCAACGATCGTGTCGTCAGTATTCAAGGGCCGATTGTAACGTTTAAACTAAAGCACAACCAACTGCCCGAAATGCAGTCCAAAAATTGAGGACAAATGTCAGTCGCCGACGAACTGCTGAAAGCTAACGAAGAATTTGTAAGAAGTTTCAACCTGGGCGATCTCGCCGTGCAGCCGCGGCGTCGTCTCGCCGTTCTCGCCTGCATGGATTCCAGAATTCTTTTCGAACGCTGCCTTGGCCTGCGCCCAGGTGACGCTCACATGATCCGCAACGCCGGCGGCATCGCCACGGAAGATGCCATCCGCTCGCTCATCGTCTCCCACCATCTGCTCGATACGCAGGAAATCATCATCATCAACCACACCGATTGCGGCTTGCTGCGCGTAAAGGAAGAAGAACTGAAGAATAAACTCGCCGACAAGATGGGCACCCCCTTCGGCGCACCCGCACACTTTCACGCCTTTGATAACTTAGAAGAAAACGTCCGCCAGCAGATCGACAGGGTAAGAACTCATCCCTGGATTCCGAAACACATCCCCGTGCGAGGCTTTATTTACGACGTGAAAACGGGCGCGTTAAAGGAGGTGCCCGCGACCTAGAACCTACCTCGCCACAACCTTCTCAATCTCCGCCTTCAGTTGGTCATACGACAACGCCCCCGGATGGTACATCGCCACTTTGCCACTCCGATCCAACAATACTAAAGTTGGCGTGGTCGAAGACCCATAGACATCAAAGTTGTACGTGCTGATCGGCACCGGCATATCCAGCAGTCCGCCATAAAACCGATGCCGCACCGCATCGATGTAAGCCAGTTCGTCGCTCGGCGAGGCATGCTCAATCTGCGCGGTGTATCCATAGAGCCGCGTCGGCCCCAGCACGGTCAACCCCTTGGCGGAATATTCCGAGCGCAACTGCGTAATGATCGGAGCCTCAGCCTTGCAATCCCCACACCAGTGCGCCCAGAAAAAAAGCAGCACCGGAGATCCCTTCAGCGACGCCAGCGTCGGCGGCTTTGATCCCAGGAACTGATCCGCATGTAGCGCCGGAGCAAGCCGTCCGTCGAAAGTGATCAGGTTCAGATTCTTCTGCAGCCGCGCCCGCATCGACGTGTTGTTATACGTTTTGACGGCAGCCTGCAGAACCGCCGCTGCCTTCTCACGCTGACCTTGAGCCGCCAGCGTTTGCGATTCCACTTCAATGGCCGCGCCCAATCCAATCGGTAAATGCGGCTCCGCATCCAGCGGACGCTTCTTCAGCTGTTCCAGCGCAAGCGTTTCGGTCTGCTTGGCGTAGGCGGCCGCCTGATCGTAATCGCCATTGCTGAACGCGGCCCGCGCCATCCACGAGTATGCTTCCACATACTCTCCGGTGACGCCATTCTTCGCCAAGTAAGATTTCAGGAACAGATTGGCCGCCGTATAACTGTTGTCCGCCAACGCCCCGCGGACGTCCTCCACAACCCCAGCCCAGGCTGGCGCCACCAGTGCGAGAAGAAGTACAACCCTGCGCAAGAACATGCCTAATAGTCTATCTCTTGCCGTCCGCGTTGCAAATTCAGACCGCGATGGCTTCTTAAGGTCCCTTCAGCCGGTTCCCGCTCCACCGTTAACGTACTGCGCCGGCGTAGACGCCGGATCAACTCCCAGGTACTTTGTCACGTTAGCAATCCACGGCGCCGAATTCCCGGCATACTGGCCCGCAATTTGCCGCCATGTCCAGGATTGCGGATATGCCTTCGATCTACCCGCCACGATGCGATCAAATTTGGCATGCAGCGCCCGCCATCCCCCCTCCGCCTCACAAAAATTTATGATGTCAGACCCATCATGATGCTGAGGATTGCCGCAGGTTTTCTGACCGGCCTCATCTTCGGGAGATAGATCTCCGGGGTTATTCAGATCGTAAGGGGCCGTGCCGGGACCTAAGTGATATCCCTCCGCACGCGCCACCGCCTTGCATATATTCCAAACTTTGTCGGAACCAGGCCAGGTGGATGGATCCTCGGTAATAGCGGCTCCCGTTAAACTGCTATCGCTCGAATGCATACTGCGCTCCTACGTGGAACACGTTGAGATTCAGTCTTAGAAAAATTGGAATGCTTTCGTGCGCTGGGTGCAGACCGTCAATGGGTAGGCGTCGTGACCTGCACGATTGTTACGCGGGGATGCTAATCGGCAGAAGTTCCGAATGCAAGTGATTCCGGTCACAGTTGCGAAACAATTTCATTACCCGTGCCATTGCGGGACAACAGCGACCAACCGCGAGCGATTGCCGATTTACTTCAAGCGCGAACGCGTCGACTACTCTTTCCAAACTATTTCTGGTCGCGAATCAGCACCACATCCGCATCCGTATGCCCGCGCACCAGCGCCAACTGCTTCCCATCCGGCGACCAATGAAAATCAAAGATATGTTCGGAAGTAAAGTCCGTGATCTGTTTTCCCTTCGATCCATCCAGCAGCTGCATCCATAAATTATCCACGCCGTTCTCGCGCACCGGATAAACAATCCCTTTCCCATCGCGCGAGAAGTGTATCAATCCGAAGCGGGTGCGTTCGAAATCCACAGTCTTCACGCCCTTGCCGCCCGCCGTTTCCACCACCGCCAACCAGGGCAGAGTTTTACGTCCTTGTTCGAAATGCTAACGTCCTGAAACCGACAGTTGAATTTCGATTAACGCTGTGACGACTCACGTCCTCGCCCCGCTGTGTGCCCCCGGCAAATAGTGCGATGACCCAGCCACAAACAACCAAACCCAAACTTCAGGACTCATATACCGTTCTTAGGAGGTTGCGCGCCATGCTCCCCTCAGACTACGTCTCTTGCACGGAAGGTTCTGACTACCGCCCTGATCTCACTCATAGCCTGACTGACTGACCCCGGTACCTTCATAAGATTTGGTGAGCACGCTCAGGAAAGTGTGACCCCGCGTATTTGATACGAAAGAAAACTCGCCACTAGGAGGCCCCGATGTTTTCGTCTAGGAGATTCTTCGCTGTCGCTTTTTTTCTGGTTCTCCCCTTACTTTGTTCCGCTCAAACCTCGTTACCCGCGAGCTGGGTTTATTCCACATACTTTGGAGGATCCCAGTTCGATGGAATCGGCGCAATCACGCGCGATGCCGATGGAAACATCTACGCAACTGGCACCTCCGCCTCTCCCGACTTTCCCACGACTCCCGGTGTCTATGAAGCGAATTACCCGGGTCCCAGCGGAGACAGCGCTGTCTTCGTCGCGAAATTCTCACCGGATGGAGCGCTGGTATGGTCGACGTTTCTCGGCCCCGGATCCTATGAGGAATACACCATCGCAAGCGCTATTCAAGTTGACGCTCACGGCAACGTTTACATTGCTGGAATCTTTCAGACTCCCGGATTCCCGACAACCAAGGGTCTTCCAGACGACGGAAGCGTTTTTATCGCGAAGTTGAATGCGACGGGATCAGAATTGGTATACAGCATGCAAGTGGGACCGAATGCAATCCTCAGCGCACCTCAACTTGTGCTGGACAGTTCTGCCAACGCCTTTGTGACCGGCAGCGGGGAGGTTCCCGATTGCTGCAACAGCGTCGAAACCGGCGTTATCGGATCCCTCGGTGGGGGCGACGACTTTTGGGTTGAGGAAATCAATGCAGCGGGAACCGCACTCCCTTGGTCAGTCCAGATAGGCGGCGATGGCGAGGACGATCTAAACGGCTTCGCAATTGATGCGCAAAACAAGTTGTACCTCACTGGTTATACCGAGTCCAATAATTTCCCGCACACCCCCGGCGCCCTCAACCAGCCAGGAGAAGGTAGAACTTTCGTAGTCAAGCTCGACCCGACCCGGGCTCCCGGCCTTTCGTTGGTCTATTCGGCACTGGTTGGCAATGCTGGCCACGCAGTGGGCGACTACATCGAAGGTCGGTCGATTGTTGTCGATGGGTCGGGAAATTCTTACGTAGGCACTTGGACCTACAATGTCGGTCTGTTTACTGGAGAGTGGGCATTCCAGCCTACCGCTCCAACTGTGCCCCTTGGCTACGTCTTTGAACTGAATAATCTCGGCAGCTCAATGATTAACGGTAGCTATGTGGGTGGGACTGTGAGTTACGTCGATCAAGTACAGGTCGATCAAGATGGCAATATCTATATCGCCGGATCAACGGACTCATTGGGTTTTATCGTTACCGCCTATGACGACCCGGCTGGAGGTGGCGGAGGTTATTACGTAAAGCTCAATCGGAACTTCGCGGCTATTTCGTCAGTTGCCTTCAGCGGCGTTGGGGGCGCAACCGCCATCGACGCGAGAGGCGGCCTTTGGGTCGCTGGGAATACGGGTGGCCAATTACCCACGACTCCCGACGCCTTTCAGCCGCTATATCAAGGAAACTCCGACGGCTTCTTGCTGCACACAGACTTTCTAGGTTTGTGTCCCTCTGACGGCATAGAGATCTGTTCGATTTCCCCCGATCAGACGGCTCCTGAGCTAATTCAGTTTGTAGCTCAGGCTTCCGAGCCCGAGCAAGCGGTGAACGCTGCGCTAAGCATCGATGACATGGCCGTTTATGGCGAGCCTGCCGCCCAGTTCGATACTTGGCTTGGGCGTAGCGCCAGGACGGCATATTGCAACAGCTTCATCGCAAAACACGGCAGGCAAAAAGTTCAGTAACCGACAGGGTTTCTTGGTGCTCCCGTCCGCTGCCTGTCCTGTAAGTCCTCTAAGTCCATCGCTGACATTCTGCAGCCCACTGACTGCCGCAGTAATTCAGGGTTTGGTCTCGATCGAAATCCAAGCGAATGACTACGCCCCGCCACCAGGTAGCGTCATCCTATATGTGGATGGAAATTTGCAAACAAGAATCAAGGGGCAAAACGGCACCTATAGCTTCACGTTCGGCCTGCCTCCGGGCATTCATAGTTTCGCCGCAAAAGGTGAGGACGGATGGGGGAATTACTTAACGGCTAGCACCGTGGCACGTGTGGAGTAGCGCACGGGCGCATGATGGTGTTGCCCAAGCTTTGAACGTATACTGCAGCACGGATTCCGGGGCGACATCAATTGCTATGTTCGCAGCTCGGGTTCGGGCTGCGGCATCTACCATCGACCGCAACTTGCCAGAGGAGTAAGCGGCCTGAAACCGACGGTGTTTATGAAGTGTACGAAAGAGTTATCGACGCTTAACTGTCAGTCCTGCCCACTCTTTGGCTCTGACAGGATAGCGGGATAGCTGTAGCAACATCGCGAATTCCACTCATCTGATCCACTACGCGATCGGGGCTTCTTCTGCGGCGCTGACCGAATCGAAGAAGCGGAAGAATTGCTCGACGCGCGTAACCTTGAGCGCATTGTGAATCCGTTCGCTCACTCCCACCAGTGACAGGTTTCGTCCGCTATTCTGTCGCGTAACGTAGGCTCCGACCAGCGCACCGATGCCCGCTGAATCCACGTACGGAACATTGCTGAAATCGATGATGAGCGAACGCGAAGTGTCCCCTCGCACGGTCGATTGAAACTCGAACATAGTGGCGATCACGAGCGCACCTTCAAGGCGAAGAACGCGCTGTCCCGGCTGCGCTCCAGGACGATCCTCAATACGCAGAAAATCCTGAGTCATGGCGAGATATTAACCCTAGTGTAACTTTAGATTGTTAAAGCCGGGTTAATTTACACCGAAGGGCCGGTCTGACCGATTGCGAAACAACAGTGCAAACTTAAGATCTTGCCAGGGTGTAATGTATAAGTTACACTCGAAACAGTGATCGAAATTCGCCGCTGCGTCACCGAAACAGGCAGAGACGTCTTCGGCGATAGGTTGGCACGGCTGAAGGACAATCGCACCCAGGCAAAAATTATTGCCCGGCTGGATCGCCTGTCCGCTGGCAACTTTGGAGACTGCAAGCGCTCCGCGGAGGTTTCGAGCTTCGTGTCGATTGGGGACCGGGTTATCGCGTTTATTGCTCAATGGTTGGCAAATTCTGCGTTCTGCTGCTCTGCGGCGGAGACAAGCGCAAACAATCGCGCGACATTGCACGCGCACTGGAACACCTCAAGGACTATTCAGAAAGGGTACACATCTCATGAAACGCAAGGCGAGCATCTCGCACGAGGAGGCTACGATTCGCTATCTGCGGGACAATCCTGGCTTCGCAGTCGAGTACCTCAGAACTGCACTGGAAGATGCAGACGAACCTGCCGTACTACTGATCGCCCTGCGCCGCATTGCTCAGGCCAGGGGCGGCCTTGCGAAAATAGCCAAAAGCGCTGGCATAGAACGTGAGAGCCTTTATCGCGCCTTGTCGAAGCGCGGCAATCCCCGGCTCTCCACCCTGGTCGCAGTAACCAAGGCAGTAGGGTTAAAGCTCACCGTTGAACCCAGAGCATGAATTTCTCGGATTAGAACTGTGCGCCGCAATGAAATGCCATTGCTGCCGCCTAGATCACCGCTGCCTGCTCTCGCCGCTTCGCTTGAATCTCAATAAAGACATTCACCAGCGACACAGCCGCCGGTGTCACTCCCGGAATGCGCGAGGCCTGCGCCAAAGTTCGCGGCTGCACATGACTCAGTTTCTCCTGCATCTCGTGCGATAGGCCGCTCACCGAGTGATAATCGAACCATCCCGGAATTGAGCGCTGCTCCGACTTCTTCATGCGTTCCATGGCGCGCTGCTGCTGCAGCAAATAGCCTTCGTACTTAATCTCCGTTTCAACCGACTTGAGTTCGTTACGGACTTCAGAAGTAAGCTTTGCCGTCAATGCACCCGCATCTGTCCCATCTTCTCGCTCAAAGAAATGCGGATCCAGTTCACGCAAGACAGGCGCGAGTTTTTCAATCGAGATTTCTGGCCGCTTCAGCAACTGCGCCAGGGTCAGGCCGACAACAGACGTGGGCAGTCCCTCGAAACTTGTGGGGACGGGCGACTCGCCCGTCCAGTTCCCATCGATCATCTTCCGATCGCCCATCTTCCCATCGATCATCGCCTGCGTGATCTTCGTCTTATCTAAAATCCGCTTTACATTTTCCAGGCGCAACTGCTTGGCTTGAAAATCATCCCACGCGGAATCTGAGATCAGGCTAACCCGCCGCCCATGCGGAGTGAGACGCCGATCGGCATTGTCGATGCGCAGATGCAAACGGAATTCCGCGCGCGAAGTGAACATCCGGTAAGGCTCGTTCGTCCCTTTCGAAATCAGATCGTCGATCAGGATCGCAGTGTAGGCCTCCGTGCGGTCGAGAATCAGCGGAGCCTGCTGCTTCACCTGCAACG
This sequence comes from Acidobacteriaceae bacterium, assembly GCA_003165455.1. Classification (GTDB taxonomy): domain Bacteria; phylum Acidobacteriota; class Terriglobia; order Terriglobales; family Acidobacteriaceae; genus Sulfotelmatobacter. The sequence goes on from PLUJ01000273.1 coordinate 21,726, forward strand.
CCGCGTTAATTCCCGCCATCAGCCCCTGGCATGCGGCTTCCTCATATCCGGATGTGCCGTTAATCTGCCCCGCCAGAAACAGACTGGAAATCTTTTTCGTTTCAAGAGTACGGTGCAATTCCGTTGGATCGATCGAATCATATTCAATGGCATAGCCAGGCCGCAGCATCTCCGCATTATCGAGGCCGGGAATCGACTTCAATATCTCCAGCTGCACTTCCACCGGCAGAGACGTGCTCATGCCGTTGACATAAATCTCGTGCGTGTTCAATCCCTCGGGCTCGAGATAAAGCTGGTGCATCTCCTTGTCGGGAAACTTCACGATCTTGTCTTCAATCGACGGACAATATCGTGGCCCGATAGATTGGATCTGGCCGCTATACATGGGCGAACGATGCACGTTCTCGCGAATGATGCGATGAGTCTCGGGAGAAGTCCACGCGATATAGCAGGGAATTTGCGAATCGTGATGCGCCACGCGCCTGGTGCGAAAACTGAACGGCGTCGGATCGTCATCGCCCGGCTGAAGCGTAAAGCGCGACCAGTCGATAGTCCGCCCATCCAGGCGCGGCGGCGTGCCCGTCTTCAGCCGGCAGCCGCGCAAACCCAAACCCTTCAAGGACTCGCCCAGTAAAACCGCATTCGGCTCGCCAGAGCGTCCAGCCGGATATTGCTGCTCGCCGCAATGGATCAGCCCATTCAGAAAAGTTCCGGTCGTTATGATGACCGCTTGCGCGCCAACTGTGCGGCCATCACGCAGGTTGATGCCACGCACGACACGAGATCCTTCGCTGCGCCCAGAATGAAGATGGCCCGTCTCATCGTCTTCGACGATCAGACTGGCCACTTCGGCCTGCTTGATTTTTAGATTCGCTTGCGACTCGAGCACCTCGCGCATCTTCAGGCGATAGGCTTGCTTGTCGCACTGCGCGCGCGGAGACCACACCGCTGGGCCGCGCGAAGTATTGAGCAGACGAAACTGAATACCGACTGCGTCTGTGATCTCGCCCATGATGCCGCCGAGCGCGTCGACCTCGCGAACCAAGTGTCCCTTGGCAATGCCGCCGATGGCGGGATTGCAGGACATCTGCGCGATCAGGTCGACGTTCAACGTGTAGAGGGCAGTCTTCAATCCCATGCGCGAAGCAGCCATGGCGGCTTCGCATCCGGCGTGGCCTGCGCCAACTATGACGACGTCGAATTGTTCTGTGAAGTGCATGAGGAAGAAAGCCGCTCGATGCTTCATTCTAGCAAGTGAAGGCATGCGGCTGGCGGGGATGGTTGCAAATCACACGAGTGTTCCACGTGGAACATTGAGAATTAGCAAAAGGCAAATTTGCAAGTGGTTGATTCTTCGTGTGGGCGATTTCGCGCAGCAATAGAATCAAGGGGTTGGGCTGTGGATGGAACGTCTACTTTCGAGGGTACTGGATGGCTACTAAAGTAGACTTGACAAGGGTGCCGTGTACTTTTTATAGTACTGCACTTTTGGCGAGATATTCGTTTTTGTTTCGCTCGACGGCGGGGGCAATGGACAAACTGTCGCGCACGCTTCACAGGTTGCCACCTGAAACAGCAGATTCCTCCCGGCCCTTCCCCTTCCTGACGGAAGGTGAAGCTTAGTCGGAATGACAAGGTTTGTTTTCTGCTCTGGCGGCGCGGCTATAAGGTCGTGCCCTTCCCGAGATGATTCAGAGGCAAGGTCAAAGGCAGCGGGCAAGAGTGGCGCCCGTCCCACACGTCCCGTTCCAAGTATCTCTATCATTTCGATTGACATGATCGCGTTAATTAGCTATTCTCTCTTTCACTGCTTCACGGATTGCCAAGCGGCAATCAGGCCCTCTCCCAGCGCCGAGTAAACCGTGAAAGCATGCAGTCCCTAGCCCTCGCTAGCGCCTCAATCGTTGTCGGTATCGCCAGGTGAAATCAAGAGAATCGCGGAGGAACAGTGGGAAAACTGTTGATTATTCGGCATGGACATACATCCCTCAATCTACCCGGAAAAGACGAGCGCCTGCGCGGCTGGCTCGACGTTCCGCTCGATCAGGAAGGGCTCGCCGAAGCGGCTGAGACTGCGGACTTCATCCGGCAAAATCACGAAGTGGATTCCGTTTACTGCTCGGATCTTCGGCGGGCCCGCCAGACTGGCGAGGTAATAAGCCGCAAGACCGGAGCGACCATAACCTACACCGGCGATTTGCGCCCGTGGAATCTGGGTGTCTTCTGCGGCCAGCGCGTGCGTGAAATCATTCCATTCCTCACGCTGCTGAATCAGCACCCAGAGCTCGCCGCTCCCAGCGGGGAATCCTTTTACCAGTTTTATGGCAGGTATTCCCACCGGTTAAGCGCTTTACTGGCGGAAGCCGAAAACTCTGTCCACAGCATCGCGGTCGTAACCCACGTCCGCAACCTTCTTGCCAGTACCAACATTATTCTGGGCGGCAATAAGGACAAAGTGCCGGTAAAAGGAGGTCCGCATACCGGCTCCCTCATGGTAGTCGAAAAAATTTGTGGCATTTGGACCATGTATACCGGCTCCCCCGCCAATCTAATGGACTCTCCCCAGCCGCAAGATTTGGCAGCCCTCCAACCCATCGCGGCAGCGTAGGGACGCCCGGCATACTGTCTCGGCGAAGCCAGCTGTAAAGACAATTCCGGACTTCCCCGCCAAGAAGGGAAGCCGGGAGATTCGCAGTGACGTGCATTTTTGAATCTGAGAAGCAGCGCAAGGAGCCCAATAATGATCGAACAAAATGGCATCGAAAAAGTTCAGAAAAACAACAGCGGGAAACAAAAAAAGCCGACCTCAGCGCTTAAAAAGTTACGCCGGAAATTTGCCAAGACCAGACTCAGAACCGCACTTGTCTGGTATTGCCATCGCGGCCTGGAGCCCGCCGACGTATACTTCGCGGCCTATCCCAAATCCGGCAGTACCTGGTCACGGTTCGTGCTGTTCGAAATCCTTACCGGCATGTCCGCCGGCTTCCGGAAGACAAATACGCAGATGGGGGGCGTGGGTCTCCACCGCCAGGCGATGCGGTTGCTCCCTGGCGGAGGCCGTCTCCTAGCCACCCACGAGGATTATCAAAAGCAGTATGGCAAGGCCATCTACATTGTGCGCGATCCGCGCGACATTGTTTTGGCGGAGTATGCGTTTCTTACAGCGCTCGACTTATACCACGTCAGCCTGGACGAGTTCATCAAAATTGCCATCAGTTCCGTCATGGACCACGGATGGGGACCGTGGCAACACCACATCTCAAGCTGGTTAGATTCGCCGATTGCAGGAACCGAGAATATGTTGCTGCTCCGCTTTGAAGATCTCCGGAAGGATCCCGTGGAAGGCTTTGCCCGGATGGTCGATTTTCTCGGCGTCGATGTGAAGTTGGACAAAGTTCGCGCGGCAGTGGAAAACAATACCATCCAAAGGATGCGGGAGAAAGAGGACAAGGAACCCGTACGATCTTCGATTCGTGGACGGTTCGTCCGCGAGGGCGCGGTGCGAGGCTGGCTTTCCAAGCTCACCCCGGCGCAGGCCCTTTTCATCGAAAAGCATGCTGGCGATGCCATGGCGCGCCTAGGATACCCGCGTTTCTCTGAACTCAACGCCGAAGCCGCTGTGCGCTCTGAAGCGCCAAACCCGCTCCTCGACACGTTACTTCGGGCTTAATCGCAAGTCTGGCTCATTGAATTTTGGTCCAGATGAGGTGAAGATGAGAGAAGACGCGGTGAATCGATGACTATGGTGGCTACGTTACAAGAACCGGAGAACAGAACAGAAAATAAGGAAAGCAGCCACACTAAGTCACTCGCCGTGCCATCCACAAAAGCTCAGCCGATTGACGCGGCGCCAGCCGGCGTCCCGCCCATTTTCGTGGTGGGCGTATGGCGTTGCGGCTCGACCCTGTTGTATTTATTGCTGAATCAGCACCCGGATATTCGCCTGTTCTTTGAATCCGACCTTCCTGTGCTGTGGCCGATGTTTCGACTGCCCTGGACACGCCGGTCTTGGGTGGAAAGGTGGGAATACTGGAATGCCAGCGTTAGCCGCCATGACCTTGATCCGGCGCGCCTTGCTGCGCCAGTAACTTCGCTGGCCGAGGCGTTCACATTGGCCGGTCGTGAGTACGCCGGCCAAAAAGGCAAAAAAATCTGGGGATGCAAGTCGCCCACCTATTATGACCGGCTCGACTATCTCGCTAAGGAATTTCCCGGTGCGCGCTTTATCGTGGTCTGGCGCGATCCCGAAGAGATCTGCCGCAGCGTGATCCATGCCGCCGCCCGCTCCGGGTTTTCTGGGAGTTGGTTTGCCCGCCGTGGCACCAACCACCGGTCGGTGCTCGCCTCCAAGACTTTGCAGAAACAAGTGCAAAAGCTGCTGCGCATGGGCGCTTCGGTCCACCAAATGCATTATCGCGATCTGGTCAACGACACCGCGAAAACCATGCAGAGCGTTTGCGAGTTCCTCGCCGTTCCATTCGATCCATCGGTTACCGTTCTTGACCAGGCCGACCGCTCCGCCGTCTACAAAGGCGAACATCACACTCTTGCCCGAAGCGGCGATATTGTCTCCACCAAAGATCGCCACCAACCGCTTCCGCCGCCGCTCGCCGATAAAATCAATCGCTACCGCACGCTCTGGAGGTCGAAGTACGGCGACAAATGGCTTCTAAGCGAGCGGTTCTCCGAAACGGCGGCCACCAAACCGAGCCTGTGGGAACGAGCGTGGGATCGCTTATTATTTGTGGCTCTGCACATCCGCGACGTTACCCCACAGATTGCCTTCTCGATTCTGCCCCTGAGCGCTTGGCACTTCTACCGCTGGCTCAAATACGAAGATGCCCAAAGCGTCCATCGCCAGCTCACCAACAAACCCCCAGTTATTAAGCCTCACTCTAGCCCGAAGCGCCCGCGATAAGGCACGGAGTCGCCGAAACGTTTTTCGCGTTCTCCGAAGGGGTAGGGATGTTGGTCAATCCTGCCTTCACTCTTACCGGGTGCACCGGGCCAGACTTCCGCATCCAACCCCCATGCGTACGATCACGTTGGAAGAACACTTTGTTACTGAGTCGTTTGTGAAGGCGACCGAGATTCCTGGGCATAGCGTGCCCGCGCCGATCGCGCAGCTTCGACCGAAGCTTCTCGATTTGGGTGCGGGAAGAATTGCGGCGATGGACGAGGCGTCGATCGACTATCAGGTTCTGTCGCTTGCCTCGATGGGGCTGGATGCGCTGGCGGCGGATGTGGCTACGCCTTTGGTCCGCGATATAAATGAAGAACTGGCCGAGGCGGTGAAGGCGAATCCCACGCGTTTGGGAGGGTTCGCTGCGCTGGCGTTGCGAGACCCGAAGGCGGCGGCGAAGGAGTTGGAGCGCTGCATCACGCGCCACGGCTTCTGCGGGCTCTTGCTGGATGGCACGACAGGAGGGCTGTTTCTTGACGATCCGAGCTTTCTTCCGGTGTGGGAGGCTGCGGCATCGTTGAGGATTCCGGTTTATTTGCACCCCGCGCCGCCGCCGGAGAGGGTTCGCGAAGTTTATTATTCCGGACTGCCGGGCGAGCTGGGGATGCTGCTCTCGATTGCAGGGTGGGGATGGCACGCCGAGACCGGATTGCATACGCTGCGGCTGATTGTCTCCGGATTGTTTGACCGGTTTCCGAATTTGCAGTTGATGATTGGGCACATGGGCGAGGGTTTGCCTTATGCCATGGCTCGATCCAGCGGGATTCTTTCGCGTGCAACGCCGCATCTGCGGCAGCCGGTTGCGGCTTATTTCCAGACGAACATTCATATCACTACCAGCGGGTATTTCACGCAGCCGCCATTGCGGTGCGCGATGGAGGTGATTGGCATCGATCGAATGATGTTTTCCGTGGATTATCCGTTTAGCCCGAACACGAACGGGCGAGCATTTCTGGATAGTCTAGCGGGAGTGCTCAGTGCGGGGGATCTTGAGAAGCTTAGCCACGGGAATGCGGACAGGGTGCTGAAGTTGCGAGATGCTATCGCGGAGCGGTGAGGGCTCATGCGGTTCGGCCGCGGCCGATCAAACACCGCCTGCGTGCTTACGACCAAAAAGCAGATTCCTCACTTCGCTTCCATTCCCTAGCGGGAATGGAAGGCTGCGGTCGGAATGACAGGAAGAGACGAGGCTGTTCCTGCGTGCATTTATTTTCCGAAAACGACCTGAGTCAAGGGTAAGTCTTCGCGGAGAAAGCCCGTGGGGTGCGCATAGGTGACGTAGACGGTTTGTCCTGCGCCTTGGTTGAACTCGGTATGGACCTGGCCGGTGTAGTTGGTGCTGCCGGAGTAAGGGGTTTCGCCTTTGAAGAGGAGTGCGCCGTTGGACCATGGTCCCCACGGCGTGTAGGAAACCATGAAATACATATCGTTATCGAGCGCGGGGTTGTAGATGTTCATGTAGAGGCCTAGGTAGGCGTTGTAGAAAACCTGATTGGCAGCGTCTCCGCCCTGAAATATCGTTACGGCGTCGGCGGGATTGGCGCTCCAGGTATTGTTCCCGGCGTAGTAGGTCCACTGAGTAATGTCGAGAGCGTCGGCCAGTGGAACTTGCGCGACCATGCAGTTGTCGACGAGGAATCCGCTGGCGCAACCATAGGAGTAGAGAATGTCATCGACCACGAGAGCGCCGGAGTTATATTCCTGAGCGGTGGTTCCCCACATGAGGGTGGGAGTTTGACTGCCGGGATTTTCGATGGGGCGGGTGATGCCCTTTCCTGGCGTGTACACGGCGATGCCGGCACCGACGGTGTCCCAACCTTGCATGCCGGGGGCCCCGCGATACAGCTCGTAGTAATAGAAGAGGACGCGATTGCGGCCGGTGTCATTGATGACGGGGCCATCCCACATGGCGTATTCGGTGCCGCAAGGATTCACGGTGCAGTGGTTTTTATCGTGCTCGTAGTTAAATTTCCGCTCCCAGGGCAGATAGGGCAAATATTCGGCTGGGGCTCCGGTGACGTCGAGCAAATCGTGATTGAGGTTGATGCCCTGGGAGGCGTCAAGATTGGTGGTCCAGGAGAGCGAGTTGTCGTCCCAATAATTGCCCAGAACTCCGGGCACGGACATGGGGGTATCGCCGAACGTCCACACGGACTCGCCGTTGATGAGGGCGCTGAAGGTACCGTCGCGACCATAGATGACGGGATTTTGTTGAACCGTACCCAGCGAGGTGACCGAGACTACGGTTGGAAGCGGAGGCACGCCACTCTGGGCGGCTGCGGAGAGGGTTGTGAACAGGGCGACGGCGGCGAGGAGATAAGATTTTCCTGTGGTCATGGGAGATAACTTATATATCACGAAGTTTTACGATGGTGAAGAGAAGAGCGGGGTGAGAAGGAAGACTCGTGGATGGATTGCGGTGGGGTCAGTGACCCGAATCACTTGCCCGCACCCCCGGTCGCTCGTATAGTAGTCTGTCATACCAGCACACGAGCCAGCACACGAGGGCCTATATGAACAGCACTCAGTTCTTCGAACAGTTGGAAGCGTCGATTGCGAAGTACGATTTGCTTTGTCATCCGTTCTACAAGGCATGGGCAGCGGGCGAGTTAACGCGCGGCGATCTGCGCGAGTATGCGCGCCACTACTATCATCACGTGGAAGCGTTTCCTTCCTATCTTGCCGAATTGGCGCTGCGACTGGATGAGGGCGAACTGCGGCGCGCGGTGCTGGCAAACATGCGTGACGAAAAAGGCTGCGATGAAAAGGGCGCGGCTGCCGGTTCCGGAAAGCAATCCGTACCCCATTCCGAGCTATGGCTCGATTTTGCCGAAGGCATGGGGGCGCGCCGGGATATGCGCTGGCACCAGCCGGTTGAAGAAGTGCGGCAGCTGACGCGGCACTTTCATCAAGTGTCCAGTGAAGGAACGCCGGAAGAAGCTTTGGCGGCGTTTTACGTTTACGAGTCGCAGGTGCCGCGAGTAGCGAAGGAAAAAGAGCGCGGATTACGGGAGATGTACGGCGCCGACGATAAGACTTGCGGCTACTTCGAGCTGCATGCCACGGCAGACGTTTATCACTCCAATGTGTGGCGCGCTCAACTGGAGAAGCGGCTGGCGGCGAATCCGGAAGCGGCACAGGCCGCGCTGAACGCAGCGGAAAATACCGCGAAGATGTTGTGGCGGGCGCTGGATGGGATCGAAGCGGCGCGGATGAGTTACGCGGCCTAGATTGACGTTTGGAGTATGAGAGAAGCCGATGGCTTGCGGAATGTTTCGCGAGCCGTTGGCTTTTCATTTTGTACGCGGAGGATTTGGGATGGCGAAAGAGATTCCGATGGGTGCGCGAGGCGAGGCCGAAGAGTCGGTGGAGTTCAGGCATACGCTAACGGCGCATCATCCCGACCTGCCGCCGGTCTATTCCACTCCTGACATGATCCGGTTGATGGAGACTGCGGCATTCCATGCGCTGCACCGGTTTTGTGAAGGCGACGAGATCACGGTGGGAACGTCGATCAACGTGCAACATCGCGCTCCCAGCGGGGTGGGGGCGCGGATTCGGGCGGAAGCTGAGCTCGAGTCCTTTGATGGCCGGTTTTACACGATGCGTGTTGCCGCATGGGATGGGGTTCAGGAGATTGGCAGCGGCACAGTTGGGCGCGCCGTGGTGAGCATGGGAAAATTTGTGAAAAAGTTGAATAATCAGGGCGGGACCCGGGCGAAAAATCCATAGCAAGGAGTTCCTAATGATCAACGGGGCACATGTTGTGATCTACAGCAAAGATGCCGAAGGTGATCGCGCCTTCTTCCGCGATGTACTCAAGTTTCCCAGCGTGGACGCGGGCCACGGCTGGCTAATTTTTGCCATGCCGCCGACTGAAGCGGCATTCCATGACAGCGGGAACAACGATAAGCACGAGCTCTATTTCATGTGCGACGACATCGCGGCCACGCTGAATGATCTGAAGTCAAGGAACGTTAAGGTTTCGAAGGTGAAGGACGAACGCTGGGGAAGGTTGGCGACGTTTTCGCTTCCCGGCGGCGGAGCGATTGGCGTCTACCAGCCGAAACACCCCACGCCTTCGAGCCGCTGACCTTGCGCACTGCCATCAGGATGCCTACAACTGTGATCGGCGTTATTTCTGATACGCATGGTTTGCTGCGGCCCAAGGCAGTGCAGGCTTTACGCGGAGCCGACCATATTATTCATGCCGGGGACGTTGGCGCGCCGGAAATCCTAAAGAGTCTTACGGCGATCGCGCCGCTGACGGTGGTGCGGGGCAACATCGATAGAGAAGATTGGTCGCTTGTGCTTCCTTTGACGGAAGTGCTGGAGGTGGGTGGAGTATCCATTTACGTGCTGCATGACCTGGCGCAGTTGGATTTGAAGCCGCAAGCGGCGGGATTCGCTGCGGTGATCAGCGGGCACAGCCATCGGGCGAAGCAGGAGACGCGGGATGGGGTTCTGTATTTCAATCCCGGTAGCGCTGGTCCCAGGAGGTTCAAACTGCCGGTGAGTGTTGGCAGGTTGGTGATCGAGGGCGGCCGCGTGAGTGGCGAGATGATCGAGCTTGCGCCGGAAGAGTAATCGGTCTCCCAGTCCGACTGAGGTAGCGCTTACGCGCCGACTGCCCAGCCTGCAGTGCCGCTGCGGAAGTCTCTCTGTGCGGTGGGAAAGCCGCCGGTGGTCCGCGTCGGCCGCTTGCGAAGTGCGGGACGCGTCCGTGGTTCTGTCCAGTGTGGCTGGCGGGCCAGCGCTGTTCTCTCGGAACCGCTGAGGATGGGGCTGCTCAGGCGCACAGGAAAGGCGTAACAAAGATTGTCACAATCGCAGCAGCGCGCGGATTGGACCATCAGAGCGCTTAACAAGTAGTGCTCGATGGTGCTTTGACCGTGGCAAGTGTAGGCCTCGTGGCCGCCACAGTGGGAGCAAGTGAATTCGGAAGAAGCTCGCAACCGGCGGGCGTTAGATTTCGTAGACATTTCGCATTCTCCTGCGCAAGTAACGCAGTATGAGAATGCGGCTGCGACTGGAAGGTCGGAATCCCCCAAACAAGGTATTTTGGCGAAATCCGGAAATTGGCGAAATCAGCACGGCTGTGACTCTGGCTGACGGGAGAGTTCACAGCCGTGCCGCGAGCAGCTCATTCGGGCTTCTGTTTATCTCTTGGCGGCTCCTTCTTGGCGGGAGGCGGTGGATTCTTTGGTTTAGCCGGCGGCGCCTTCTGGGCGGGCGGTTTAGGAGTTGGTTTGGGTTCTGGCTTTGCGGCCGACCGATTATGCGCTGGAGCGGGATGAGCAGCCGGCACGGCTGGCTCGGGATGAGCTGCACGGGTTGGCGGTTGAGTTCGCCGCTCAGTGGGAGCGCGAGGAGCTTCTGGCACCTTCCTCGGCGATTCGGCCGCCCTTGCTGCAGTAGGAGCTGCGGCCCGTGAAGGCGGGGGACCCGGTTGAGCCCGGTTTGGCTCTGCGCCAGGCGCGGGCCGGGCGGCCGCAGCCGTTCGCGCCGGAACCACTGCCGCGATAGGCTTACCCTCGGGAATCGGCTTTGCCGCTGCTACCAATGCTGGGCGCCCGTGATTCACGGAGGCAAACTGTTGCCGGTTCTGCGCCGCTTCCTGCCTGGCCTGCACTTGAGTGGTCATGGGAGGAATGCGTTGTTCGCGGGTGGCCGCGACTTCAGTCGGCAGGGGCTGGCGGGTGACGCCTCCGGGACCGTTGTAGCTGGTGCGAGTGTTGGTGATGTTAATGGTCTGGTTGTTGATGATGACGGTATTCGTGATCGTGCGGTTGTAGACGGTAACGTTGTTGACGTTCACGTTATTGACGGAGCGGTTGTAGTCGAAACGATCTCCGTTCCAGTAGCCGCCCTGATAGCCGACTCCGACATAGCCGAAGCCGTAGTTGATTCCGCCGTAGTAACCGATGTGCCGCCCCCAAAAACCATAGTGGTAGCGGTATCTTCCGCTGACGTATCCCCAATAGCCCGGGGTCCATAAATAGCCGGCCTCGGGTGGACGCGCCCAAGCGCCAGGAACCCAGAAATAGCCCTGAGGAGCGTAGCTCCAATAGCCGGGAGTCCAGAGGTAGCCTTCTCCGGGGCATTCGGGTTGAGAGTATTCCGGCAACGACGGCGGCGGATCGGAAGCCTGGAGCGCGGGCTGGCCATAGTCTGAGTCGGCGTCCTCGGAGTCGGAGTCGCTGGATTGACCCTGATCCTGACTGTAGCCCTGCTGGCCGGTCGACTGGGTGGTGGTATTGACGGCTGGGACCAGATTGGCTGAAGCGGCGGGATCTTGGGACTGGTCAGTCTGTGACTGATCGGTTGCCGCCGGCTGCTGGGCACTGTTATCGGGTGGGGGAGCCTGATTCTTGTTGCAATCCGTAAGGAGCAACGTGAATGCCAGGGCTGCGGCTGCAAGGAGGGGAAACAACGAAGCTTTTAGGGTTTTCATAGTAATTATTTGTAAAGTTTGGATGCAGGATTGGGCGGGAGGGTATAGGCGGAGAATAGCGCGTGGTTTGGGAAATGCCGCGTTCTGCATTGGGGTTGCTACAATCGCCAGTCGGAAGCTTCCAACCTGAATGTCGATGGAATTCCACATTGAAGCAGATGCTGGGCCGGCTCGGGGCGGACGGCTGGTCACCGTTCACGGGGAGGTCGAGACTCCGGTATTTATGCCCGTGGGCACGGCGGCGACGGTGAAATCCGTGCCGCAGGATGTGCTGGAAGAGCTGGGCGTGCAAATCCTCCTAGGCAACACCTATCATTTGTATCTGCGACCTGGAGTGGAGACGGTTCGGCGTTTTGGAGGGCTGCATGGATTCATGGCTTGGCCGAGGGCGATCCTAACCGATTCTGGAGGATTCCAGGTCTTCAGTTTGAACGAGCTGCGGAAGGTGAGCGAGGAGGGAGTAACGTTCCGCTCGCATCTGGATGGGTCGTCACATTTCTTTAGCCCGGAAAGCGCCATGGATGCGCAGATTGGGCTGGGCGCCGATATTGTCATGGCGTTTGACGAATGCACGGAGTATCCGGCGGATGCCGCACGAACCAGAGCTTCCATGGAAATGACTTTGCGCTGGGCGGAGCGCAGCAAGCGGTACTTTGAAGGGCATAAGGAGGAGGTTCCGTGGGGAAATTCTCAGTACTCGGTTCGTGGTTCTCAGAGTTCCGCGTATGGTCGAGACCGCGAGCAAATTCCTCACCCTGTCTCGGGCAGCGTTCGGAATGACAGGTTTGAAGGCGAGACGCAGTCTTTGTTCGGGATTGTTCAGGGAGGGATGGATTTTGCGCTGCGGAAGGAATCCGCGGAGCGGACGGTAGAGATAGGATTTCCTGGATATGCGATTGGCGGCCTTAGCGTGGGCGAGCCGCGCGAGCGGACGCGGGAAGTGATCGAGGCGACGCTGGAATATCTTCCCCAGGACAAGCCGCGATATGTGATGGGCGTGGGTACGCCGGAAGAGATTGTCGAGTACGCGCGCATGGGCGTGGACATGATGGATTGCGTTCTGCCGACGCGGGCGGCGCGACATGGGCTGCTATTCACCTCAGAGGGAAAAGTTTCGATCAAGCAGGCGCGCTATGCTCAGGATGCCGGCCCGCTCGACCCGAATTGTGATTGCCGCGTGTGCCAGCGCTATTCGCGCGCCTACCTTCGGCATCTTTATGCGTCCAATGAAGTTTTGGCGCAAGTCTTAAATACTCTGCATAACCTGAGTTTCTACCTTGACACTATGCGACGGGTGCGTCATTCTATTCGACTTGGGGAGTAGTCCAGTTTTCATTAGCGTCTAGCCTCGACCGAGGCTGTGACCTTCCTGGAAAGACTTCTAAGGTTTCAAGGGCTGTGGAAGCTGGCAACGGGCGATGCTTCGCGGAAACGACGTTCGTGGCGTTGGGTTTCGGCAAAGCGTCCATGGCTTAGAAGAAGTGCGCGGCAGTGCTTAAATTCTAACGACTATGCAATTTCTATTTGCGATGCAAGCGGCGGGCGGGATGGGGTGGTTGAGCGTCGCTCCGCTCATATTTATTTTCGCTATCTTTTATTTTCTTTTGATCATGCCGCAGCAGCGGCGGCAAAAGAAATGGACCGCGATGCTGGATTCGCTCAAGACTGGCGACAAGGTGACCACCAGTGGCGGCTTGCGTGGAACCATCATGGCGCTGAAGGATGATTCCATTCATCTGCGCGTTCCTCCGAATAATCTTGTGGTGGAAGTGACGAAGGCCTCCGTAACGCAGGTTACGACGGAGGAAGAAACCAAGACCAAGTGATCGCGGCATACTTATATTTTTAAGGCTTTGGGTTTTTATGAATAGAAATCTACTTTGGCAGTTGGTTCTCATCCTCGGCGTTCTGCTGGTCTTCCTGTTTGGGATCTTCGGCATTCCGCAAAGCCTTTCGGGTGGCGGATTGCTTACCGCCATGACGAATCGCATTCACCTCGGGCTGGACTTGCGCGGCGGAACCCACTTGATTCTGCAAGTGCAGGTGAACGATGCAATCAATGTGGATGCGCAGAATGCGATCGAAACTCTTAAGGAGCAGCTGAATAAGCGCAAGATCGCTTTTGGGGATATCGCTCAACCCGATGTGCAGAACAATCCAGACAGGATCGTGCTGAAGGGTGTTTCGGCAGACGCACGCAAGGATTTGCTCGATATCGCGAACGATCGCCTGCCGGAATACAACGTGAACTCGGGATCGGATAACGCGTGGACCCTGACCATGAAGCCGCAGATCCTCAGCGATTTGAAGAACAAGGCGGTGGCGCAGGCAATCGAAACCATTCGCAATCGAATCGATTCGTTGGGCGTGAGTGAACCTACGATTGAAGAGCACGGCGGCCCGGGCCAATATCAAATTCTGGTGCAGCTGCCGAATATCGACGATCCGGCTCGGGTGAAGGACATTATGCAGTCCACTGCCATGCTTGAGATCAAGCAGGTGATGGGCGGCCCATACCCCAGCGAGCAGGCGGCAATGCAGGATAAAGGCGGGGTGATGCCGTCGGATGCCGTACTGATGCAGGGGCATGGGGCACCTGGAGCGGCTCAAGGCGACCAGGCCTGGTATTTTGTGTCACGTGTTTCGGCGGTCCGAGGCAAGGATTTGCGTGACGCGCAGCCCAGTACCGACCAGAACGGCCAGCCGAGTGTGCAATTCAATCTGACGGGCGAGGGTGGACAGCGCTTCTATAACTTTACTTCCAACCACGTCGGCGACAGTCTGGCGGTGGTTCTGGACAATAAAGTTCAGGAAGTGGCGAACATTAAAGAAGCCATCCGCGATACTGGCACCATCAGCGGTGGCAGCATGAACCAGCAGCAGGCAAAGGATCTGTCGATGATCCTGCGCTCGGGGGCTCTGCCGGCGGGAATTAAATACCTGGAAGAGCGAACGGTGGGACCATCGCTGGGAGCGGATTCGATCCGTCACGGTGTGACCGCGGCGGTGATCGGCATGCTCGCGGTGTTGATCTTCATGTTGATTTACTACCGCGCGGCGGGGATCAATGCGGACATCGCCCTGCTGCTGAACCTGGTTATTCTGCTCGGGTTTATGGGCTACTTTGAAGCGGTATTGACGTTGCCGGGCATCGCGGGAGTCATTCTGACGGTTGGTATGGGCGTGGATTCTAATGTGCTTATTTTTGAGCGCATTCGCGAAGAGGTCCGCAATGGCAAGACTGCGGCCTCGGCGGTGGATCAAGGATTTCGGCACGCCTGGATTACGATTGTTGACACCCACGTCACGACCATTGTTTCGGCGGCGATTCTGTTCTTGTTTGGAACCGGGCCGGTGAAGGGATTTGCGGTTACCCTCACCTTCGGTCTGCTGGCGAATTTATTCACGGCGGTATTCGTTTCGCGCGTGATCTTCGACTGGGTTCTGAGCCGCAAACAGCGCGGTGAAGCGCTGAGCATATAAAGGAATTTGTGGGTTGTGATTTGTAATCTGCGATTTAAGCCCAGGGCGACGGGTTTTAAATCATAAATTACGAATCGCAACTCACGCGTTCGCAGGAATTCATAAGCAAAAAAGGGGCTATCTCGGTGGAGTTCTTTCGCAATACTAATATCGATTTTCTCGGCAAGAAGTGGTACTTTTTGGCCTTTTCGCTGGTGTTCAGTGTGGCGGGGGTGTTCTCCATGCTGTTCTGGCATGGTATTCCCTATGGCGTGGATTTCCGCGGCGGGACCCTGGTGTATGTGAAGTTTTCCCACCCACCGAATGATAACGCTCTGCGCGCGGCGATGGATCACGCAGGCCTGCACAACGCCAAGATTCAGCGCTACGACGTTCCCTCGAACAACGAAGTGCTAATCGATCTGGATGTGCAGGAGACCAGCGAGCAGGCGCTCGATCACGGCAAGACCCAGATCGTCAATGCGCTCGAGACCGATGCCCCAGCGGGAAAGACCGATCTGAACAATGCCAGTTCGCTAGCGATCAAGAACTATTTGATGGATAAAGATCCCATGCATCTGGGTTCCGATGCCGACCAGAGATATACGCAGCAGGCGCAGGCGATTGTGACGGCGCGCGATAAGGGCCAGGGCGGGGTCCTGACTTCGTTCGATCAGACGAAGGGGTCTGTCGATCCGTCGGTGGTGGCGTCCTTGGGCGACGGATTTTTCTTGTCCGATTTCAGCGTGCGGAATGTGGAGATTGTTGGCCCGCAGGTGGGCGCGCAGTTGCGCCGGCAGGCTTTGCTGGCGACGGTTTATTCGCTGGCTGGCATGCTGATTTATCTGGGTTTCCGCTTTGAGTGGATTTATGGCGTGGCGGCTGTAGTCACGGTTTTCCATGACACTCTTATTACGGTTGGCGCCTTTTCTTTGCTGAATAAGGACATCTCTCTCACGGTGATCGCCGCCATTCTGACCCTGA
>PLUJ01000264.1:0-180 GCA_003165455.1 Acidobacteriaceae bacterium
GCCACGCGGAGAGCCTGCTGGGGCTGACCGAAAAGTTTCAGATGGTGCATCGCGATAGCGGGACGGCATACCAGCGGATCGAGGTGCGCGAGTGACGGATTCGTCCGACGATCGTGGAGCGGAGATGCGAGAGCTGTTTTTCGAGACCTCGCAGGAGTTGCTGCAGGCGCTGAACGAAGA
>PLUJ01000264.1:233-33846 GCA_003165455.1 Acidobacteriaceae bacterium
CATTTCGAAGACGCATTGTCCATGGAAAGCGCGGCGGTGCACGGAGCGCTCGCGGAAATTTGCTTTCTCACCGCGGACGTCTTCGCAGCCATGCTTGTTTCTTATCACCGCGGCGGACCGATGCCGGAAACCGCCGCTCTGCGCATAAGAATTGACGAGCTTACGTCGGGAAAGACGGCCAAGAAAGCGCGGAAGAAAAGTTCCGCCGCGGAATTGGCGAAGTCGGGAAAAGACTGGTCCGAGAGCGAAAAGCTCGGGATCGCCAGAGCGCAGGCTGCGGGCCTGGCGATCTATGACGTTCTGGTAAAAATCGATGTGCATTGCAGCATGCCGATTGCCGCTCGCCAGTTGATTCATAACGCGATCGGAGAAGTTGGGCAAGTCCTGGCGATGCGGCCGGAGGCAAAAACCCCAGCCGCGAGCAAGCAGGCGGAATTCGTGATTGGCAGTTCGTACTCGGTAGAACAAATTTCGACGAAATGCCGGATTCCAACCATTTCCTCCGATGTGAACGTTTTACTGATATCCGCCGCGCCTTTGAAGAAAGCGTCTCACGAGAAGGAACCTGCCGAGAACAGCGCGCCGGAGCCATTACCAGTCTGTGAGAGGTCGGATGCGGAAGGCAGCACTCCGCGTTGTGAAACCAAAGCTGCGGACGAAGAAGCTCCAGCAAACCCAGTTGCAATGCACGAAGTGCCCGCAAGTTCTTTGGCTTCGGCGGGAGGCCCGCAGGTTCGGGCTTCTGAAAGCTCGGGGCAACCGACGGCGGAAAACATTCTGCGCGTAGAAGCCGGACGGATCGATAACGTTCTGAACCTGGTGGGCGAGTTGATCATTGGTAAATCGATGTTGCAGCAGGCGCTGAATGAATTGGGAAAGCGCTATCCGAAAGAGCCGCTGCGCGGGAAGTTCGCCGATGCGATGGCGTTTCAGGCGCGGGTGTTGAACGATCTGCAGCGGTCCGTAATGAAAATTCGCATGATACCTGTGGAGCAATTGTTCCGGCGCTTCCCCCGCATTGTGCGGGATGTGGCGCGGCAATGCGGGCGCGAAGTGGATTTGGAATTGAGCGGACAGGAAACTGACCTCGACAAAGGCATCCTGGACGCCATTGCCGAACCGCTAACGCATCTGGTGCGAAATGCCGTGAGCCACGGAATCGAGCCGGTGGAGCAACGCCGGGCGGCCGGGAAACCGCCGCGCGGAAAGATCCGGATGAACGCTTTTCACCAGGGCAATCAGGTGATCGTCGAGATTAGTGACGATGGGCGCGGAATCGATGCGCAAAAAATTCGCATGAAGGCGGTCGAATCGGGACTCATTACCGCGGAAGAAGCGTCTCGCTTGAGTGACGGAGAATGCCTGGATCTCATTTTTCGCCCGGGGTTCAGCACGGCCGAGGTCGTGACCGAGGTATCCGGCCGCGGTGTTGGCATGGATGTGGTGCAAAGCGTTGTTTACCGGCTGAAAGCTACCATTCACATCGAGACTCGCGTAGGCCAAGGCACAACTTTCCGGCTGAAGCTGCCGCTAACGCTGGCGATCATCAAGGCCCTGATGTTCTGGGTGGAGCACCACCTGTACGCCATTCCTCTGAATGCCGTAAGCCAGATTGCGCGATCGACGGAAGCGGACGTTCACCAGGTGGATAATTACGAAGTTTTGCAGTTGCGGAATCAAGTACTGCCACTGCTTCGCCTGGGGCGAGGCGCAGCGATGGACATCGACCGGAAATCGACCAAGCTCTTCGTCTTAGTCATCACGGTGGGCGAAAAAAAGTACGGTTTAATCGTCGATAAGTTAGAAGGCGAGGAAGAATTGGTGATCAAGGCATTGGACGATCAGACCTTTGTCACCGATTTAGTCAACGGGGCTTCGATCCTGGGGGATGGGAAAGTCGTGCTGATTCTTAATTTGCCCGCCGTTGTGGAACATGTAGCCAAAGCGCGTCCTACGGCCATCGGCGTCACCAACACCGGACTTCTGTTGAATCAGGCCGACAGGACCAGATTGACGGAAAGCGCGGGAGGCCGGGCGTGACAAAAGCAAGAGTCCTGGTGGTGGACGATTCCGCGCTGATGCGCAAGCTGATTCCGCAGATGCTGGCGGCGGATCCTTCCATCGAGGTTGTAGGAACGGCAATCGACGGAAATTTCTGTTTAAGAAAAATAGAAGAGTTAAAGCCGAATGTGGTGACGCTTGATTTGCAAATGCCGGGAATGAACGGCATCGAGACCTTAAAAGAGATCATGCGGCGCAATCCATTGCCGGTGATTGTGGTCAGCTCGCATTCCACCGAGGGTGCATCGATTACCTTCAAAGCGCTTGGGCTGGGAGCGTTCGATTTTGTTACAAAACCGCAGGCTGCAACCGCGCACACGGATGTAACCGCCCGTGCACTAATTGCGAAGATCAAGGCGGCGGTCGATTGCAAAGTGGTTCGTCCAGCCAGCTTGATGGGAACGACAACGCGGGTCGAGAAGCTTTCGCCGGCGCATCCGGCTCAGGCTCCGGACAAGTTGGTTGCGATTGGAGTTTCGACCGGGGGACCGCAGGCGCTCGAGTTCCTGCTGGCGCTGTTGCCGCCGGATTTCCCGGGAACGATTCTGGTTGTCCAACATATGCCCGAGGGCTTTACCGACATGTTTGCGCGCCGCTTGGATGAGTTAAGCGCACTGCGAGTGAAGGAAGCGCAATCGGGCGACATCCTGCAGGCAGGCCGGGTGTTGATTTGTCCGGGAAGCCGCCACATGAAAGTAAAGCGTCTGCCCATGGGGGACGTTGCGGTGCTGAATGACGAGGGGTTGGTCAATGGGCACCGTCCGAGCGTGGATGTTCTGTTTCATAGCGTGGCGCAGGAGTTTGGCAAACATGCCATTGCGGTATTGATGACCGGAATGGGCGACGACGGGGCGGAAGGACTGGGCGCGGTGCAGAGGGCTGGCGGCATGACGATCGCTCAAAGCGAGCAATCGTGCGTAGTCTACGGCATGCCGAAAGTTGCCATCGAGCGTGGTTACGCCACGCGCATCGTCTCGTTGGAGGGGCTCTCCGCGACATTGCAGGCGCTATGCGGACGCAACGACCGCAACGCCTCAAGCGGAATATCCGGGAACGCCTTTCACGCGAAACCGTAATTTCAGACGGCAGATTCGATGACTTGAGTAACTGGATGGTGGGGTACAGCGGTGATGAAATAGAACGGGAGGTTGTTATGGAGCAGTTCGCAGCAGTAAAACGAAGCAAGGATGGTCAACCGGTGCGCTACTTGATCGTGGACGATTCAGTGTTCGCGCGCAAGAATCTGACCCGGATGATCGAAACCTTTGGCGGACAAGTGGCGGCCGAAGCGGGCGACGGCCTCACCGCAATCAGCGAGTTCGATCGCACTCATCCTGACATCGTTCTCATGGATATCACCATGCCGCAGATGGAAGGAATTGAGGCGGCGGAGAAAATTGTGCAGGCGCATCCGGAAGCGCGCGTGGTGATGGTTTCCTCGGTAGGCTACCAGGAAAATATCGTGGCCGCACTGCAGCGCGGAGCCCGGCATTTTGTGCAGAAGCCGGTGAAACCGGAAGTACTCTACGAAGTGATCAAGTACGTGATGGGAGAAGATGGATTGGTGGCGAACGCGGCTGGAGCAGGAGTGTAATCGAATGAAAATGGAGCTCATCCAGCCTTTCATCAACGCGGCGGATGCCGTATTGTCGCAAGGCCTTTCGGGAACCACGAAGGTCGGCCACCTCTCGATGGAAGAGGAAGGCTACCGCTGCCAGGGTGTGGCTGGAATGGTGGCGCTTACGGGCGACATCGAGGGCCGCATCATTCTGGATATGGAGCCGCAGACTGCCGTACGAGTAGCCAGCCACTATGCCGGCGCCGATTTACCCGAATCCGATGGACTTATCAAGGAAACTATTTTTGAGCTGGCGAACCAGGTGGTGGGCAATGCAGTGTGCGCACTGAACGATCAGGGATTTCATTTTCGCGTACACCCCCCACTGCTGTTGAGTTCCGCCGAGGGCGATAAAAGCAGCGAAGACGTGGAAGCTCTGATGATTTGCTTCGAAACTTCCCTGGGCAACGTATTCATGAATGTCGCATTGCGATACAACAAGCAGCGCATGTCGGAACACGCGGCGGCGGGACGCTAAGCTCGCAACGGCAACTGCAGGGTCGCATTCTCCCCGGCTTCATCCTCCGGATCGGCAAGCTTTCTGAGTTCAGGGTATTTTTGCAACAGCGTCGGCGGAGCCAGTACCCGCTTGCCACCGATCATCGCCTTCAGCTCCAGCGCGTTTACTCCGGCTTTGCTTTCAAAATGATTGTTGGTGATCACGTAAGTCTTCTGCGCGCGTGAGGCGACACTCCTAATTCTGTCTTTCCAACCTTCGAGTTCTTTTTCGCTATAGAGATAGTTATAGCGGTCATTGCGATTGTCAGAATCGAACCATTGCTCGTAGTTGCGTCCGTGAAGGCGAACGTAACCGATGGGGCCGGTGACGTGTTCGGTTGGCGCCAGAGACCGCCCCAGCAAAGGCTGATCGATGTTGCAGAATCCCACGTCTTTTTGCGCGAATGCAGCCAGGGTCGCGGGATCATTCCAACTGGAATGCCGCACTTCGACCACTCGCGGATACTCGATGAATTGGCGCAGCAGGCGGTCCAGATACTCACGATTCAATGAAGTGTTCTTGAAGGAAATGGGGAACTGGATGAGCAGCGCCCCGAACCGTCCTTCATTGGCAAGGGCGTCGAGTCCTTCGCGGGTGCGGCTTTCGTCGTCGTCACTCGGGCGTATGCTGGCCGCGGAAGTCGGCTCCATGATCGACAGAGGCGAATGGGTGAATGCTCGATACAGCTTGGCGGTGAAGAGAAAATTCTTGTTCACGGCTGCCACTTTGCGGCACCACAGCTTGGCCAGTTCAGGCTTCAGCGGACCGTAGAACGAAGTATTGATCTCCGTGGTGTCGAAAAAGCGCGCCAGGTACTCGAGCGCATGCTGTTTTCGGCGCTGCATCCCTGATGGGTAGAAGATGCCGTCCCAGTCTTTGTAAGACCAGCCGGCCGTGCCGATGCGGATGTTGTCCGGTGGGAACGAATTGGAGGGGGCATCGGGCAAAGGTTCCATGGACACCGCAATCGGAGGGCAAAACAAAAGGTTAGCACTGGTCCGGAGAATTGTCGCACTACTCGACGAACGGGGCGGCTTTCGCGCTGAACAACCTAACGGATGGCCGCTCCAAGTTCGAGGCGAGGTGAATTTGCATTCTTGTGCTCTGACGCTTTAGTCCAGCGACAACACCACCCAGTACGCGCCTGTGAGATGCGTTTGGGTGCGAGCGTAGCACGCCCCAACGGAGAAGCTCCGTAGATTGCGGCTGGCGAGCGCCTGATCCGCACCTTGCGGAAGCGTTTCCGGATGCAAGCTGGTATAAGTCAGCACGGTATAACGTTGGGCAAGCTGATGCACCGGGGAGGTGTCCAGTTTGTCGGCATGGGCCATGGAGCAAGCGGCATCGTCGGCTACGGTAAGGTCCCGTCGCGGAA
This sequence comes from Acidobacteriaceae bacterium, assembly GCA_003165455.1. GTDB lineage: Bacteria > Acidobacteriota > Terriglobia > Terriglobales > Acidobacteriaceae > Sulfotelmatobacter. The sequence goes on from PLUJ01000264.1 coordinate 5,787, forward strand.
GTTGCGCTTGTCCTGTCTGGTGCCGCGAACGCGCGACAGCGTCAGCGATGCTCGCTTTCGCCTCTGTCACGGAATAGGTGGGGAGGGCATGGCCGAAATCCTGCACGATATAGAGGCGTTCGCCGCTGCGAATCACGCCCAGACCGACTACGTTATAGTTCGCGTTAAGCAGGTTGGCGCGGTGCGGAGGAGATAGCATCAGATGTCGCTGCGCTTCTGCGGGGTCGTAATCGAGAGCGACGTTTTCCCCTTCCTGATCGAGTTGCGTGCGCGTGGCTGCTGCGAGCCGCTGCGGCAGGGAGGGTTCCCCTTCAAACTGGTGCGAAAGCTGTCGCTCCGCAAACATGGCTTGCGCATGTTCCCTGGCGGCGGCAGAGAGGCCGGCATCAAGGGTTAGAAGCGGCGCCCCAGCTTGCGCTCTCGCTTGATTCGCCAGCAGCAGCAATTGCTGTTCCGCTTGCGAATCGTATTCGATAAAAGGAATACCGGGGGAACTGGCCGAGGCTGGTTTTAGAGTTGCGTGCGAAGACGAATTACCGGTGGAATCCGAATCTCCCCCGGAAGAAGCCTTCACTCGTTTAGAAAGCGGAGCGGAGCTGGCGCTCATAACGAGCAAAACCACCATCGCGATCCTTCGTCCGATTCTCTTAGGAGCCCTTAGCATTCGGTGTGCCTGCTCTAGCTCGATCCTCTGTTCGAAGTTCGAGTGGGGAAGGGCTCGAAGCAAATTTGCTGCTGGTGCTACGCTAGAGGCTCAAATCCAGCTGGAGAAGTTACCTTCGCTATGGAACTAGGCGTCAGTGGGGTCATTGGCCTGTTGTTTGGCAGTGTGATTGCATGGCTTGCGCTGCGCTCGCGCACCGCGGGACTGAGCGCCCGTTTGTCGTTCATGGAGAAGGAAATAGCGGCTGAAAAGGCAGAACTGGCGCGGCTTCAGGGGGATTACACCGAGCTTGTGGCGGGCAAAGCCAGGCTGGAATCGGCGCTGGAAGGGGAACGAAAGACCAGCAACGAAAAGATCGAATTAGTGACCCGCGCCAGTGAGGAGTTGCGGAACGCCTTCAAAGCCATGGCTGCCGACGCATTGAAGAGCAATCATTCGTCTTTCCTGTTAATTGCTCAGGAAACGCTGAAGCGCTTTCAGAGCGAAGCCCGCGGCGATCTGGACGCGCGGCAAAAAGCCGTGGCGGATATGGTGGCGCCGGTGCGCGAATCGCTCACCAAAGTCGACGAAAAAATCCAGCAGATGGAGGTGGCGCGCGGGGATGCCTACGGAGAATTGCGCGCTCAGGTGCAGTCGCTGATTACCACCCAGAAGGAATTGCAATCGGAGACCGGGAATCTGGTGCGGGCTCTGCGAACGCCCAACGTGCGGGGCCGCTGGGGAGAGATTCAGTTGCGGCGCGTGGTGGAGATCGCGGGTATGCTCTCGTACTGCGATTTTACCGAGCAGGAATCGGTGAATACCGAGAGTGGAAGGCTGCGTCCGGATCTTGTGGTGAAATTGCCCGGCGGCAAGCACGTAGTGGTGGATGCCAAGACGCCATTGCAGGCGTTCCTCGATGCCTTTGAAACCACGGACGAGGATGCGCGCCGCGTCTGCCTGGCGAACCATGCGCGGCAGGTTCGCGACCACATGAATACGCTCAGTGGCAAAAAGTATTGGGAACAATTTGAAGCCACGCCCGAATTCGTGGTGATGTTTCTGCCGGGGGAGACGTTCTTCAGCGCGGCGCTGGAACAAGATCCCGGGTTAATCGAGCATGGGGTTCTGAGCCGTGTCATTCCCGCATCGCCCACAACCCTGATCGCATTGCTGAAAGCCGTGGCTTACGGGTGGAATCAGGAGAAACTGGCGCGCAATGCGCAGCAGATCAGCGCCCTGGGCAAAGAACTTCACGACCGCCTACGAAATCTTGCGCAGCACATTACGTCGGTCGGAACGGGCCTGGATCGTGCCGTCGAGTGCTACAACAAAGCCGTGGGATCGCTCGAAAGCCGGGTGTTGGNNTGTTGGTATCGGCGCGGAAGTTCGCCGAACTTGGGGCGTCGGTGGCCGAAGATATTCCGCAGCTCGAGCCGATTGAAACTACATCGCGCGCGCTCTCGTTCGAGTGGGACGAGGACGACAGCGCGCAGACCGCTGGCCCCGATACGCGTAAGGCTGGGTAAGCCCTGGCGAAGGTAGAGCCGATCCGCATTGCATTCCTGCCGCCGTTGCGCTGGAATTCGCCTGTGAGACTGCACCGAGAGTACAGTGATCGACCGTACAGTCTCGTCCTTCTTTTGGCATCATCCGTCCAGATTTGTAGCCTCAAGAGCAGGCCACCTCTGCCGATAGCCTAACCATGAGGCGTCCTCGGCACTCCAGCATGCCGTGCACTCCATTATCGCGTCGGCTCGCCGTGGAGTGCGCGACAACCCCGGGGGAAGGATTCGATGACCATGGCTCAGACAGCAGCAACTCGCGCCGCTGACTCAGCAATCTTCAGTCTGCCGGCGGCAGAGGCCCGGGAACGCCTGGCGGCCATTGTTGACTCATGCGATGACGCCATCATCAGCAAAACGCTGGACGGAGTAATCACAGCGTGGAATGGCGGAGCCGAGAAGATATTCGGCTACGTCTCCTCAGAGGTGGTCGGCAAGCCAATGTTGATGTTGTTTCCCGCCGACCGTGCCGACGAGGAAAGCGACATTTTGCGGCGCATCGGGCAGGGTAAGAACGTGGATACTTTTGAGACGGTCCGCATTCGCAAGGACGGCAGCAGCATTGACGTTTCGGTAACCATTTCTCCGATTCGAGACGAGCGCGGCATCGTAATTGGAGCGTCGAAAATTGCCCGCGACATCACCGCCCGGAAACAGGCGGAAAAGCGGCTGGCTCAGCAAGCCGAGGAGCTCACGCGAAGAATGGCGGAATTGGCGCGCTCCAATGCGGACCTCGAGCAGTTCGCGTACGTCGCATCGCACGACTTGCAAGAACCGTTGCGGATGGTGACTGCCTATACCCAGCTACTAGCCGAACGGTATCGCGGCAAACTCGACGCGAACGCCGATCGTTTCATGGGTTACGCGATTGAGGGTGCGCAGCGCATGCAGGTCCTGATCCAGGATCTCCTGGCTTTTTCGCGAGTGGGCAAACAGGACCTTTACCGGCAGAAGGTCGATTGCGGCTCGGTCATGAAAGATGTACTTCGGGCCTTGGCGCCCTCGGTCGCCGAAAGTGCGGCAGTGGTGAGTTACGGCGTACTACCGGTGTTATGGGCCGACCGCACGCTCCTGGCGCAGGTTTTTCAGAACCTCATCGGCAACGCCATCAAATTCCGGCGGCAAATGCCGCCCGTAATCACCGTGACAGCGGAAAGCAACCCGCGCGAATGGCGGTTCCGCGTCAGCGATAACGGAATTGGCATTGCGGCGGAGCATGCGGAAAATATTTTCGCCGTGTTCCAGCGTTTGCACGCCCGTTCGGAGTATCCCGGCAACGGTATCGGCCTTTCCATTTGCAAGAAAATTGTCGAGCGTTACGGGGGCAGAATTTGGGTTAAGTCTGAGATCGGTATCGGTTCCACGTTTGTCTTCACAATCCCTTCTCACGACCATGGAACCAAAGAGGTTTCGAAAGCATGAATTCGCGCCTGGTAGTGCTGGTGGTGGATGACAATCCTGCCGATATAGTTCTTGCCCGCGAAGCTCTAGCCGGCAGTTCGATCCACAGCGAAATAGCGGACTGCGCGGACGGAGAAGAGGCTCTGGAGTTTTTGCACAAGAGGCAAAAGTACGTGAATGCGATGCGCCCCGACCTCGTGATCCTGGACCTTAAGCTTCCGAAGAAAGATGGACTGTCGGTGTTAGCGGCGGTGAAGTCAGATCCTGACCTGAAGCAAATTCCGGTGGTGATCTTCAGCACCTCGCAATTGCACCAGGATATTATGCGCAGCTACGAACTCGGAGCGAACTGTTATGTAAGCAAGCCGGGGAACCTCAACGATTTCTTTTCCGCGGTGAAGTCGATCGAAGAATTCTGGTTCGGCGTGGTCCGATTGCCGCCGCAAGGAGAATGAAATGGTACCCCACACCACGCAAGTATTGCTGATCGAAGATAATCCCGGGGATGCGGACCTGGTGCGGCTGAGGCTCGTCGAAGGCGACTCGCCGGTAAGCGTGAATTGCGTAGGCCGGTTGTCGGAGGGACTGGCATCCCTGACCAGCGAAACCCCATCCGTGGTGCTGCTGGATTTGAACTTGCCCGACAGCCACGGCGCGGAGACCTTTCGCCGGGTTCGCGATCATTCTCCAAACGTGCCCATCGTGGTGCTTTCCGGCCAGGACGATCAAGCGCTCGCGGAAAGAGCGGTTAACAATGGCGTCCAGGACTATCTGGTCAAGGGCGATATCTCGAGCAAGCATCTTGAGCGGGCGATCCGTTACGCAGTGGAACGCCAGGCTTTGCTGCGCGCCCTGGAGATCACCCAAAAGCAGCAACTCGATTTCAAGAACGAATTCTTGTCCCATGTATCGCACGAATTGCGAACGCCGCTTACCTGCATCCACCAGTACGTGACTCTTCTTCTCGATGGCCTTGCCGGACCCATGTTGCCCGACCAGTGCGATCACTTGAAGACTGTGTTGAAGAGTGTGAATCAGTTGCACGCCATGCTTCGCGATTTGCTGGAAGCCACTCGCGCGGAGACCGGGAAAATGCGCGTCGAGCCGCGGTGTGTCGCCATGGAGGATCTAATCCATCAAACCATCGCGATGATGCGGCCGGCGTCGGATGCCAAGGGAATTAGTGTGGAGGTCGGAATCGATGTCAAACTTCCTCTGGCATACGCCGACCCGGACCGCATTCTGGAAGTCCTCATCAACCTGGTGGATAACGCGATCAAATTCACTCCGGGCGGGGGGGCGATTATCGTGCAAGCCTGCCTGGTCGAAGCTGATCCGGCCACCGTCTACATCTCCGTAAGCGATACCGGCCGCGGAATCAATTCTGCCACCAAAGCTTTGATCTTCGAGCGGCTTTACCAGGATCCCGATTCGGTTGACAACAACCGTTCCGGACTAGGGCTGGGACTATTCATCTGCCGAGAGATCGTTCGGTTGCACCAGGGTCGAATCTCCGTCTCAAGTGAGCCCGGACAAGGCAGCACATTTACTTTCACGCTGCCCGTCTATTCTTTGCCGAAGCTGCTTGCCCCGGTCATCGTACAGGAAGATCGCTTGCGTCCCTCGTTTGTACTTGTGCGGGTTCAACTGACGCCGCAGTGCAATCCGGCTCGGGGGAATTGGAAAGAAACCGCGCGGAGTTGTTTGGAAATCGTGCAGCGGTGCGTCTATCTCGACAAAGATCTTGTGCTTCCCCCAATGGGCCTATCGGGATCGGGCGAGATGGTTTTCATCGCTGCCTCCACGGATCTGGAGAGGTCTGCAATCATGACCCAACGCATCCGGGAGCAGTTGGCCCGCGTGCCTGACTTCGATACGAAATGCAAAGTCGCGATCCTGGCCGCTCAAGTAGGTCTTCCTTCCGATATTTCGCAGCTTCCGCTCGATCGGCAGATTGTTTCCGTGGCTGACACTCTGACCGAAATGATTAAAGCAAGCATGGAAAAACGCGGCTCGGAGCGGAAAAATGGCTCCATCTCCGCTGAAAACAAGAATTCTTAGTTTGTTCAAGCAAACCGTTCAATCAATCCAAAAGGAGCATGCAATGCAAAAACCGAAGATACTGGTGGTGGACGACGATCCTGATCTAGTGCGGGCCTTAAGGCTTCGCTTGCGCGCCAACAACTATGAAGTTGCGACAGCATCCGACGGTTACAGCGCGGTCGCCTCTGCCCAAAAAGAACGTCCGGCGCTGATCGTGCTTGATCTGGGTTTGCCTGTGGGCGACGGTTTCGTGGTGTTAGAACGTCTGCAAAACATCGATTCCCTGGCGAGCGTGCCAGTGATCGTGCTCAGCGCCCGCGATCCTCAGAGCAATGAGCGGCGTGCTTTGGATGCGGGTGCGGCGGCATTTTTTCAGAAGCCCGCCGACAACGAAGAACTAATGAACGCGATTCAGCTGAATCTGTCGCCAGGACAAGCTCACACCGCGCATTGGCCGTCTTAACGTTTTGGACTTTGACTAGTAGCGCTCAACGGGAACGTGGGGGGCGGACGTGTTGGCCGAGAACCTGGCGGGCGAAAAGTTTTGACCTTCCCGTAACTGCTTACGAGGCAGGGACATACCAAATTTCACAGAACCATCCAGAAAACTGTAACCGCTGTTCCAGAATCCGTCTATAATCGCGCAAGTGTGGCATTTGCTTCACTTAGCATTCCCAAGGACGGAACAGACTTGGCAGCGAACTTGCTCATTGATGATCGGCTGGACGTAATCCCCTCGTCCGTCCAGACTGTGAAGAGTCCTGGACCGCCGCAGAAGTCAATGAATCGGGAAAGCCAAGTTCGCTTTGTTGCCGTCCTTTTGTTCTTGCTGACGGTTGCGGCTGTTGTGTTTGCCGGCTTGAACTTTCAGGCGGAGTTGAAGTCCGCTGTTCCCGAGGACGGCGTGTGGTGGGTGGAGCAGGCTGGCAAGCTCACGGCGGATCGCGTCGATCCTTCCGGCCCGGGCGCCAAAAGTGGCATTAAGCCTGGCGATCAACTCGTTTCCATTAACGGTCAAGAGATCCACAGCGCCTCGGGATTGGAGCGCGAACTCTATCGCGACGGTGTCTGGTCCAAGGCCGCCTATTCTTTGCTGCGGCATTCCGTTCCTCTCGATTCCAGTGTAATTCTGGTTCCAGCCGAGCGCTCTCTAAACAATTGGCTCCGGCTGATTGCCCTCATCTATCTCAGCATTGGCCTTTATGTTTTGCTGCGGCGCTGGACCGCACCCGGTTCCACGCATTTCTACATCTTCTGCCTGGTCTCATTTATCGCTTATTCGTTCAAGTACACCGGCAAGTTGAACGACTTCGATTGGACCATTTATTGGGGAAACATTGCGGCCGGAATGTTGCAGCCGGCGCTGTTTTTGCATTTCGTTCTCACATTTCCCGAGAAACGTGAATTCGTAAAGAAACATCCCTGGATGCTGTCCCTGGTGTATGTGCCGGGAGCCATCCTGCTGGCGATTCATGTGAGCGCGATTCGCTGGCTGCAGGCCAGCGAGCGGCTGCGCTGGAATCTCGACCGCATGGAAATGTCATACGGATCGCTTTTTTTCCTGGCGGCGGCGACGGTGCTCTGGTACAGCTATCGGCGAGCCAGCACAACCATCCTGCGGCAGCAATTGAAGTGGGTCACACGCGGCACAATTCTCGCCATTATTCCCTATTCCCTGCTCTATGTTGTCCCCTATCTGATGGGATCGCTGCCCGATTCGGCGATGAAGATTTCCGCATTGTCGCTGGCGTTACTGCCGTTGACCTTCGGCTACGCCATCTTCCGTTACCGCCTGATGGACGTGGACCTGATCTTCAAGCGCGGCGTGGTCTACACGCTGGCAGCGGCCATTGTCGTGGGATTGTATTTTGGACTGGTTGCCGGCGTAGCCGAATTAGTTCAAATGCGAAAACCCGGCAGCGGCCCTGCGGGACTGATTCTCGCGGTCGTGGTGACTGCCCTGCTGTTCGATCCGGTTCGCAAATGGATTCAGGATCGAGTCGACCAATTCTTCTATCGCACTCGGTACGATTACCGCCGCACGCTCCTCGAATTCGGACGCGACCTCAGCTCTGAGACAAATCTTGACGCGATGCTTTCCTCGCTTATGGACCGGCTCTCGCACACGCTCGCCGTGGACCGCATGGCGATTTTCCTGGCGACCGACGGGCCCACCCGTTTCTCGCTGGCGAAATCTTTCGGTCTGTCATCCACTGACGGTCTTGATCTCTCATTTCTCGGGGCACCGCGCCCAGAGCACGCCGGTCATTTGTTTTTCGAGAACACTCACCAGGTGCCGCGAGAGAGTTCCGCCGCCCAGCAGGCGATTGCGCGGCTTGATCTGAATTACTACATTCCCTGTCACGCGCAGCAGAAGACCATCGCGGTGCTCGGATTGGGCAAGACTGCCCAAGGCGACTTTCTTTCCAGCGAAGACATGGAATTGCTGGAGACACTCGGCGGCTATCTGGGCATCGCCATCCAGAACGGGCAACTCTACGCATCGCTGCAGCAGAAAGCGGCGGAGTACGAGCGTCTGAAAGACTTCAATGAAAATATCGTCGAATCCATCAATGTTGGCGTGATGGCGCTCGATATGGAAGACCGCATCGAGAGCTGGAATGCGCAAATGGAGGTGATGTACGCGGTGCCGCGCTGGCAGACTTTGACGCAACCGCTGAAATCAATCTTTCCGCCGGAGTTCGTCGAAGAGTTCGATCGGATTCGGCGGATTCCAGGCATTCACAACCTTTACAAGTTCCGCCTGAAGACGCCCGCCGGAGAAGTTCGCACGGTGAATGCGGCCATCGCGCCTCTGGTGACCCGCAAGTTCCAGGTCATCGGCCGGCTGGTCATCATGGACGACATTACCGAGCGCGTCGGACTGGAAGCTCAACTTTCGCAATCGGATAAGCTTTCATCGATCGGTCTTCTGGCCGCTGGCGTCGCTCATGAAGTTAATACGCCATTGGCCGTCATCTCCTCCTATACGCAAATGCTCTCGAAACAACTACAGGGCGATCCGCAGAAGTCCGGTCTGCTGGAGAAGATTACCCGCCAAACCTTCCGCGCTTCCGAGATCGTGAACAACTTGCTGAATTTCTCGCGTACCAGCGGCAGCGAGGTGGGCGATGTGGACGTGAACAAAGTTATCTCGGAAACTCTGGCTTTGCTGGAACACCAATTCAAAGTTGCACGGGTGGATGTTGAGAACGCGCTTTCGCCGAAGCTTCCCGCCATCCAGGGAAATCCCGGACGCCTGCAACAGGTATTTCTAAATCTTTTCTTGAATGCCAAGGATGCCATGCCCGGCGGAGGGAAATTGCGCGTGGCCACCATGAACGGAGAGAACGTCAGTGTTTCCGTTTCCGATACCGGTTCCGGCATTGCGCCAGAGCACATTCAGCGCATTTACGATCCATTCTTCACCACCAAGACTTCGGCGCGAGAGGGCCAGCCGCGCGGCACCGGTCTTGGCCTTTCGGTTTCCTACGGAATTATTCAGGAACATGCGGGAAAAATACGCGTGGAAAGCAATCCGGGGTCTGGAACGACCTTTATTCTGGATTTTCCGCTCAGCAAGAAGCCGGTACACGCGTAGCGTGGACTGAATGCCAGCCGGCGACGTTGAAGCCGAGAACTTAAAGCGCAATGCGGCAATGATTCACAAGGATTTATATGTCTGAGGCAGCAGTGATTTCGAACGGGATGGTCAGGGGAAATTCCGGGATGGCGGGCGCAGTACTCATCATTGACGACGAGGCCGGGATTCGCGAGTCCCTGCAGACCTTGCTCGAAATGGAAGGCTTCGCTGTTGAAACGGCGCCCAGCGGAGAAGCCGGCTTGCAGCGCATCGGCGAGCATCCTTTCGATCTGATCCTGTTGGACCTTACCTTGCCGGGACGCAACGGCATGGAAATTCTGAACGAAATTCGTTCTCATGAAACGGGCCTACCCGTCATCATGATCACCGCCTTCGGCACGGTGGAAAATGCTGTGCGTGCCATGCAGGGTGGCGCAGTCAATTTTGTGCAAAAACCCTGGGATAACGAAAAACTTCTGGCGGATGTGCGGGCCGCAGTGGGCTGGCGGCGCGCGGAAGCCGAGAACGTTCAACTCAAGCGCGCTCTGAAGCAGCGCTATAACTTCGAAAACATCGTCGGCAAGAGCGAGCCGATGTTGAAGATCTTCGATTTGGTTGCGCAGGTCGCAAACAGCCGCTCCACCGTACTTTTACAAGGCGAGAGCGGGACCGGCAAAGAGATTATTGCGAAGGCCCTGCACCTGAATTCGCCGCGCCATGACCGGCCCTTCGTTCCCGTCAACACGGGCTCTATGCCAACCGACTTGCTGGAATCCACGCTCTTCGGCCACGTGAAAGGTGCGTTTACCAGCGCCATCGCCTCCAAAAAGGGTTTGTTCGAAATGGCGGATCGTGGCACGTTGTTCCTGGACGAGATCGCCACCATGAGCCTGGAAACCCAGGCCAAAATCCTGCGGGTGCTGCAAGACCGCCGCTTCATGCATCTTGGCGGTGTTCAGGAAGTTCAGGTGGATGTCCGCATTATCGCCGCCACTAACATCGATCTCCGCCAGTTGGTGNNCGCTTGAACGTGATCACCATCGAACTGCCGCCGCTTCGTCAACGCCGGGAAGACATTCCGTTGTTGGTTCAATTCTTTCTGAAAAAGTATTCCGAAGAAAATGACCGTCCGGTGCAACGCATAACCCCGGAAGCCCTGCGGCCGTTGATGACCTATTCCTGGCCCGGCAATGTGCGGGAACTGGAAAATCTAGTCGAGCGCGCGGTTGTTCTGTCCTCTGGCCCGGATATCACCATCGACCTGCTTCCCGACAACATCCTTGGGAGGGGATCCTTATTAACCTTGCACGATCCACCTACCGACGCATCGTTGTTTGAAATAGTGGAGGATGTCGAAAAACGAATCATCGGCGACATGCTTGAGAAGTGCAATTGGAACCAGACCGAAGCCGCCGAACGCTTCAAGGTGCCGCTCTCCACCCTTAATCAGAAAATCCGACGGCTCAATATCGAGATCAAGAAGAAGACAAGGGGATGACGAGCAGCAGAACCCTTCTCCGAGTTCTGCTCGCTCACTCTCTGCTATAGTTCGGAAAAGCGAGGTGCGGTCTGCCCCGCCCTCCAAACTGCATGGAACTGATCTCGCCCAGCGATCTCGCCAAAGAAAAAGTTCAGACCGTACAGGATTACGTTCTGTTCTGCGTTCATGCCCTGGCCAATCTTTTCCGCAAGCCTTTGTATTTCTATGACATGGTGCAGCAGGCGGACGCCATCGGCGTAGGTTCTCTGCCCATCGTGGTGCTCACCGGATTCTTCACTGGTGCCGTGCTCGCGCTGCAAGCCTCCAACACCTTGGAACGCTTTGGGTCGATCACCCTGGTCGGCCAACTTGTTTCCACGTCCATGGTGCGCGAACTTGGCCCCGTCCTTACCAGCCTGATGGTCGCCGGGCGGAATTCATCGGGCATGGCGAGCGAACTGGGATCGATGGTGGTGACCGAGCAGATCGATGCCATGCGCGCGCTGGGCACCGACCCGATGAAAAAACTTGTGACGCCTCGCGTGGTTGCCACAGTCTTTATGCTGTTTTTTCTGGCTATCATTTCCGATCTTGTAGGCCTGGTTGGAGGGCTCGCGATCGCGAAATTGCTGCTGCGCCTCGATGCCCGGCAATACTGGTCGAATGCGTGGCAGACGCTGGTGTTTCAAGACGTGTTTATGGGACTCATCAAGCCGGTGATCTTTGGCTTTATCATCGCCACCGTCGGCTGCTTTTACGGCATGAATGCGCGCGGAGGAACCCAGGGAGTAGGCCGCGCCACAACCCAAGCCATGGTAGCCGCGTCCGTTCTGATTCTGGCGATGGATTTGATCATCACGCGCTTCCTGATGGCTACGCTCTCCTATCGGTGATTGCATGTGCACCCCAACCGTTCCCGTTGAATCCGCAGGCGCCGGCACAACGCAGGATTCCTCCCCTGCCATCGTGTTTGAAAATGTCGTGATGGGATTTGGCGGGAACCCAGTGCTGCGCGAAGTTTCTTTCCATCTGCCTCGAGGCGAGACAAAGGCTATATTCGGCGTCGCTGGCTCCGGCAAAAGCCTGATCCTGAAATTAGCGCTCGGACTGATTCGGCCAGATTCAGGCCGCATTATCGTCCTGGGGCAAGATATTACCCAGATGCCGGAAGACGAACTTTTCAAATTGCGCGGGAAAATTGGCATGGTCTTCCAGGAGAGCGCCCTATTCGATTCGCTCAGCGTTCGCGAAAACGTCGCCTACCGGCTGACCGAGGAGCACGGCGTATACGACGATGAGATTGACCGCCGCGTGCGCGAAGCACTGCGTTTCGTGGAACTGGAGCACACGCTCGATCTCGATCCCGCCGAACTCTCCGGAGGCATGCGGCGCCGCGTGGCCATTGCCCGAGCCATCATTACGCACCCCGAACTGCTGCTCTATGATTCGCCGACCGGAGGTCTCGATCCAGTCACTTCCAACACCATCATCGAATTGATTATGAAGCAGCGGGACGTGTATAAAACCAGCGCACTGTTAGTGACGCACCGCCTGCAAGACGCATTCACTTTGGCCACGCATGAGTTCGACCAAAAATCCAACCGCATGGTTCCGCTGCCCGCGGGGAAACAGTGCCAAGTACCGTTGAGTTTTCTGATTCTCCGTGACGGCAAAATAACCTTTGACGGAGACCTTCACGAATTGGCTCACACCCAGGATGAATACATAAAGGAATACATTTCTTAGCAACGCCCCGTTGTTCCGAAGAGCGGAGTTTACACGCCGACGGGAAATGGCTTGGAATGCGATTCAGCGCTCAATCCCACTCCGCTGAAGCGCCCCTGCAGCAGCGACATCAATCCGGTGTACCAGTAGCCGACAACAAAAAGCAGCAAGAATGGGATAGTCACGTAATTCTCATTTTCCACGGCGTAGAGAACGGTGAGCGCAAAATAGGCGCCGATCACCAGTTCGATCCAGGGGATCCATCCCAGCCGCCTGCGATATTTAGCGGTGCGAACTTTGTCTTTCTTCGATTCAACGTGGTATTTCGGAGTGCGCGCGAAGGCGCTTTCCTTGCCTAACAGGGCTTCGATTACAGCCTTGGTGTTGGTGATACTCAACCCAACACCAAGCGCCATGAGGAATGGTAAATACAGGAATGCCTTCGGCCAGGTCTTGGGAAATAGCTCGCGTTGCGAAACCAGATAAAAACTTGAGATGGAAAAAGTTGAAGCCATGAACAGGGGCAGATCGATGAACAGCATCTGAAACCATCCCTGATAAAAGCGAATGATCATGGCGGGCAGCATCAACACCGAAAGCATAATCATAAGCGGATAGCTGAGATTGGCGGTGAGGTGATACCAGGCTTCGATCTTGGTATGCAGCGGGGCGTCGCTGCGCATCACTCGTGGCAAAATCTTTTTGCCGGTCTGGATTAAGCCCTTCGCCCAGCGTGCCTGTTGGGTTTTAAATGCGGTCATCTCCACGGGCAGTTCCGCGGGACACTCGACATCCTGAAGGTAAATAAATTTCCATCCCTTGAGCTGCGCGCGGTAGGAGAGATCGGTGTCCTCGGTGAGCGTGTCATGCTGCCAGCCGCCAGCTTCATCAATGGCGGAGCGGCGCCAAACTCCGGCCGTGCCGTTGAAATTAAAAAACACTCCGCTGCGCGCACGCCCGGAGTGCTCGAGCACGAAGTGGCCATCGAGCAGAATGGCCTCGACCTGAGTGAGAAAAGAATAATTGCGGTTGATATGCGTCCAGCGCGTCTGCACCATGCCCACCTTCAGTTCGGTGAAGTGGTGGATGGTACGCAGGAGAAAATCTTCCGGAGGAGTGAAGTCAGCATCGAAGATGGCGACGAACTCACCTTTCGCCGTCTTCAAGCCCTCGGCCAACGCGCCCGCTTTAAACCCTTCGCGGTTGGTGCGATGGTGGTAGCTGATGGGATGCCCCAGGGCCGCGTACCGCTCGACCAGATTGCCGGCGACCGCGACGGTTTCGTCGGTGGAATCGTCAAGCACCTGAATATCGAGTTTCTCTCTGGGATATTTCAGTTTGCAAATGGATTCCAGCAATCGCTCGATGACATATTGCTCGTTGTAAATTGGCAATTGCACGGTCACGTACGGCAGATCGCTAAAGTGCGCAGGCGGTTCTGTCGTCCGGTTTTTCTTGTGCTTGTAATAGAGATAAACCAATACGTACCGGTGCATGCCATAACCGGCGAGTAGCACCAAGACAATGAAATAAGGAATCAGCAGCGCGCGGTCGAATGTGTCGGTGTGGTATAGGCCCTGAAAAGTTTTATCCAGCAGATGCTGGCGGAGATAGGGCCCAATGCCTTTGGGGGCGGCCCATACCGCTGGAGCACAGGAATGCATGAGATCGGAAACGAGCAAATGGGTAAGCTGAAAACTCTTATTCTACTCGAATCGCAAAAGGTTCACGAAGAGAGAGCCGCGAATGAAACGGTTGAAGTCAGAAACTTGCAGACTCTTCGCCGCTTTTACCTGGGATACTTTGCACGGACCGATGAACGCAGTTCTCGGCTTTTTCCATCAGAATTTCCAGATCAAGCGAGAAGTTCCTGCGGTTTTGGGCTTGCAACCGCCATTGATCCTGAAGAGGCGAGCACACGCGAGGAATGAGTTTTTCGAAATGTTCAACAGCTCGCTTGAAGTAGTCAACGTCCTTCTCTAGTAGTCGAAGGAATTCTGCGTCAATCGTAGCGGACATCAAACACCTCCGAGACGCTTTTAGTAAAGCAATTCTCGTGCCAAGGCAACTTCCCAAATCACAGCCAGAGCCAACTAATTTATTTTCTGTGAGTTACCGTGCCAGATATTCAAAAGCCTCCCTGAAGGCACGCGTCTCCGGGACGTTGGCTCGTGTAAGATTTTCTGCCGTTTACATGAGCTTGATGTTCGGGGGAAGATGAGTTGTTTTGAACATCTCCACATTGCCGGAAATGTCCTTTGATTGCGTTGCTAACGATTGCGTCGTTAACGCCGCCGGGCCCAAGTCACGCCATCAGGCTCGTGGCCGGCATCGATCCGTCCAACCATTGCCAACGAATGGAGATCGATGACTGCAACGTAGTTGTCTGGAGAGCATGAGACGAAAGCGAACGCGCCATCGGGCTGCACAACGATCCCTGCAGACCCATGGCCCACCGCGATTCGTTTGATTGTCTTTCTCGACGCCACATCGATGACGCTCACGTCCGTTCCCCGCAGAGTGGAGACCAGTGCTAGCTTTCCATCAGGAGTGAACTTCAGTCGATTCGCTCCTGGCACATCGGCGGCAAGTGTTTGTTTCACTTGCCTGGTCACAACGTCGATGATCGAGATGGTTCCATCGCCAGCGTTAGCCACCCAAATCTCGCGACCATCGGGAGTGATGTCGAATCCTTCGGAACCATTGCCCACCTTGACTACAGTCTCGTTCCAATCACTTCTGCCAGAAGCCGCCGTACCACCGGGACCAGAGCGAACCATAGTTTGTTCAATCACACTGACCGTGCCCGAACTGACGTTGGTGGTGACGATCAATTTTGAATCGGGCGAAACGTAGATCATGTGGGTACGGTTCTGGCCGGTCCCAAGGATCCAATCAACTTTATTCGCGGAGGGGTCGAAACGGCCGATGGCTTTGGCGGCCTCGGCGGTGAACCATACCTTGCCATCCACATAAACCAATCCGTGCGGGCCGCGCAGAGGTCCCAGATCGACGGAAGGGAGGGCTTTTTGTGCGATCAGATCTACTACGGCGAGTGTGTTGTAAGCACCAAATCCGTAGTTTGAAACGAAAGCCATTTTCCCGTCGGAGGAAGCGGTCACTTCGTGCGGGTCATTCCCGACCGGTATTCGCGCAATTACCTGCAGGCTGGAAGGATCTACGATAGCCAGCATACTGTCGTGTTTGGCAAGAACCAGCAATACATTGGCGGGCGTTTCCTGAGCATGAGCGGCACTGCCAAGCAGCGCCGCCAGTACCACGCAAGCAAGGAAAAGTGATTTCATAATTCCAAAGCTTACGCCATTTTGGCCAACAACAAAGTTCGTTGGATTTCGTTCGATAAAGTTATGGCTCGTCTTCAGAAGCGGGAAGCACGTTTAGCTGCACACTGGCATGTTCTCCTGCTTTGATATGCAGCGGCTTCCCTTGAGATTCGTAGACCTTGAGAAATTCTGGGTTGAGGTAAGCTTCCCCATCCATGTCTTGCCAGGCGAAGAGGATGTAATCGCCTGGAGGCAAGCCACGCAGAGCAAAGCGTCCGCTCTGATCGGAGTCCGATTTGCGATAGCGTTCGGGATGACTGCGAAAGCGCTCCTCCGGAACGGCGACAACCAGAGCGTCAGGAGCCGGTTCGCTTTTCGAATTTGTCACCACGCCCTCGATTGCCGCTCCACTATCGCTGGCCACAAGATCGAGCACGGTACCGCCACTGCTAACACGAAAGCTTGATTCGGAGACATCATGCCCGCCAGCAAGCACAGACTTCAAAAACAGATCCGGCATCGCGCTCGCATCGGAGATCTGCACCACGTAACGCCCTGCTGGCACGTCTTTCCATTCGAAGCTTCCATCTTGATGGACTTGAGCCAGTGTCGCGGAGTTGTCTCCAAGATGGAACGCGCTATAGGCGTCATCCTCATCGTCGCCGGAGAGCAGGAGCAGGAATAATTGGCTTGCATCCTGCCTGGTTGCGCTGCTCGTTTCGAGGCGCAGACGTCCGCGGATCGTGCCTCCCACTTGCGGCGACAGGCGTATTCCCTCGACATTGGTGGACGCAAGCTGGAGCGACTGGCGAGCCGTCATCGGGGACTGGGCGTTATCGACGCGCGCCAAGATCGTATAGCTTCCGGGAGCGACATCGCGAATCTCGAAGGTGCCGTCTTTGTGCATCTCGGCGCCATTCATCACTACGCTGTCTCTGGATTGCAAGGTGATGGTAGCCGTTAAACCGGGAGGCAGGTTCCCCACCGACCCACGAATGATGAGGCTGGGACTTGGAGTAAGGGAGAAATTTGCCGAAAAGTCATCTCCAGCATGCAACTGAATCGGCGCTGCCTGCTCACGATCTCTGGTGCCCGGATAATAGTTTGTTTGATACGTTGAATGAGCTTTGTCTGGAATGGCGGGTACGGGATTCGCCGCGCTGCCATTGGCTTCAATCAAACTCCTGAAATCGGGCGGCGGGGTTACTGATACGAAGTAATTCCCTGCTCTGAGTCCCGCGATACGATATTCACCCAAGTCATTGGTGCGCTCGGCACCTGCCTGCTCCCAGTGGCTGCGTCCGGCAACATAGGTTTGGTGCAGCACGGCGACTTGCGCTTCTGGCATGGGATCGCCATCCTCATCGGTAACCCGCCCTTCGACTACGGCCGCTGATTGTAATCGAATGATGAAATCTTTCACTTCCTGCCCGGCGCGGAGCGATAGCAAGTGTCCGTCGGTGGCGCGGTGGTTCTTATCCGTTTCCTGATAGCCGGTGCGCTCAACGAAGAACCGGTAACGCCCCGGCACGATGTTTTCAATTTGAAAGCTGCCATCGGCGCCGCTGACCGCCGTATAGTTAGCGCCGTCGCTCTGGCTTTCCGCAATCAGCTCAATCACAGCTTTTTTGATGGGCTCGCTACCGGGATCTTTAATGACAATTCCTTGCAGCGAAGCCAGATGGGCGCCAGCCGAATCTCCTTGCGGCGAAGCAATCTGCGCTCTGCTCATTGCCGCAAGCGAGAGCAACGCTGTGGCTACTAAAAGTATCGTCGTGAAGCGTCGGGATCTACGTTGCATCTAGGATCGACTGCCTGTTGGGAGTGCTTGTTTCTTCAATTCGTATCAATCATGTCTATGTAGATCGCACGCATGCGCTCAAGCAACCGTGGGGAACGGCTAAGGGAGGTGCTCCCATATTCTATCTGGCGCTGCTTGGTTACCCAAGAAGAAAGTGGGGGGAGTTCACACGAAGAGAAGTTTGCATGTTGAAGGGTCGGAAGTTTTACACTGGCAAGGCAATCGCAAAACTATGGGGCGCACATCTGGATCGTAAGGAGAACGCAGCATGAAACTGACGTGGATGTTGGCGATGCTTCTGATGACAGTAACCTCTATAGCGAAAGCTCAGGATGTGACTGGCGACTGGCAGGGGACGCTGCACGCCGGTTCAGCGGATTTACATCTGGTCTTGCACATCACCAAGGGAGATGCAGGCGCTCTTAAAGCGACGCTCGATAGCGTGGATCAAGCGGCTAATGGAATCCCGGTGAGTTCTATTTCATTTAAGAGTCCAACGCTGACTTTGGGGGTGGAAGCGGTCCACGGAAGCTACGACGGCACGGTTTCCAGCGATGGTGGAACCATCACGGGGACATGGACGCAAGGTCAGGCGCTGCCTCTTGTATTCAAGCGCGCTGCCGCGCCGGCAAAACCAGCCAAGCCGAGCGATATCGATGGAACGTGGCTTGGAACGCTGGAGACAGGAACGCTGAAGTTGCGGGTTGTATTTCACATCACCAATACCGCCAACGGGCTGGTTTCTACCATGGATAGTCCGGACCAGGGAGCGAATGGGCTGCCCACGGCGAAGACAACCCGCGAAGGCACATCCTTGAAGATTGAAGCGCCATCCGTGGGCGGAGTGTTTGAAGGCAAAATTTCCGCGGACGTGAATTCGATCGACGGCACTTGGACGCAGGGCGGCGCCAGCCTGCCGCTCGTGCTACGCCGCGTGAAAAATCAGGCGGAACTGGAGCGGAAGCGTCCGCAGAACCCAACCAAACCTTACCCCTACCGGGATGAAGAAGTGTCTTACGAGAACAAAGTTCAGAATGTCACGCTGGCCGCGACTCTCACCATTCCTCAAGGGAAGGGGCCGTTTCCTGCAGTGGTCCTGATCACAGGGTCGGGCCCGCAGGATCGGGACGAAAGCCTGATGGGACACAAGCCGTTCCTGGTTCTTTCCGACTACCTCACGCGCAGAGGGATTGCGGTGCTGCGGGCCGACGACCGGGGAACGGGAAAGTCCAGCGGCGACTTCAAGACCGCGACTACAGCGGATTTTGCCACCGACACCGAAGCCGCCATCGCGTACCTGAAAACCCAGCCCGAGATCGATCCGCACAAGATTGGTTTGATCGGCCACAGTGAAGGAGGAATCATCGCACCGATGGTGGCCGCGCGTAATCCTGACGTGGCATTCATTGTGATGATGGCGGGGTCCGGCGTTCCGGGCGATCAGATTTTGCCGGCTCAATTGCAGGCGATTGAAGAAGCCAACGGCAAAACTCATGAAGAAGCCGCCAAAGACGCCGCCAAGGAACGAGGGGTGATTGCGCTGGTTGAAACGGAAAAAAATCCCGTCGTGTTGGAAAAAGAATTGAAGGAAAAAATGAATGGGGATATGCCCGAGGCGCAGCTTGGAGCGCAGATCAAAGTTCTAACCTCGCCGTGGTTTCGTTATTTTATGACGTACGATCCTGCCATCGCGTTGCGCAAAGTCTCCTGCCCGGTGCTGGCGATCAATGGTGCGAACGATAAACAAGTGCTGCCTTCGCAGAATCTGCCGGCCATCCGCAGCGCGCTGGAAGAGGGTGGCAACAAGCACTTCGAAGTTGTAGAACTCCCCGGCCTCAATCATTTATTTCAGACCGCAAAGACTGGCTCGCCCAACGAGTATGCGGAGATCGAGGAGACAATTTCGCCGGTGGCGCTGGAGAAGATGACGGTGTGGATTTTGAAGCAGTAGGGGGCTTCTAAGCTTCCCCTAAAGGCCTCGACTCTCTTGCCTCGTGAAACTCGGCAGGCCCGCCTCTAACCAGATCAATCTGGATTTAAAAAAATACAGATCAAACTTCTAAATCTTTGGGGAATAAGGACTTGCGGCTTCGTGTCTCGGCTTGATCTGGGTAAAATCTTGGATCTAAAGAACTTGTCCGCAAAATACGTGCTTCAAAGGGCTTAGGTGTGCGAGTGTGCGCGTTACGCTTGAAACCGGCGGCAGCAAAGCTCGGTTCTTCCTGTCGAGATATTTTCAAAGACCTGATTCATTCGCGTTTGGACGCGAAGGTTCTCGAAGCTTAGTTCAGAAGATGGGACAAAGGATGTGACAAGTGAACAGCGGAGGCTGTGGAAAGAGAGATGATTCGGGCGGGCACATTGGAGGTGTTTTAGCGCGGATTGCAAGAATATACGCCAGCGGTGTGAAGTCTTTCCCAAAACGAAACCCTGCTTCAATAAATGCATGCGAGGGATGCGAAGCGTTAGCGTAACTGAAGTAAGCTTTGGTTCGTGCCTGTGGTGTATGGCGGCACAGTTCCTTGCCAAGGTACGGGTGAGGGTTCGAATCCCTCCAGGTCCATTCCTCTTTGATGGAGGATGTCTCTCAGGGGCAGTGGAGGGTCGGTAGGGCAAGGTGCGACCCGCCTTGAAGTAACTTGATTTACAGCCGGATTCTTTCGATAATAAATAAAGTTACCTTGGCAGGGAACGAGTTATCAGCTGTCGCAAACGGCCTCGGAGGTTTCCGGGGCCGTTTGCAATTTCAGGCGCCGGCGAAATCGAGGGCGGCCTTGGAACCCCAACGCACATTCTCGCAAAAAGGTTAGGGTAGGCCGGATGATTACGCGAACGACTCGGCAATGCCATCCGTTATTGGCCGACTTTTGCGGATTGAGTTAACGGCACGCGCTCAAGGAACGTATCTAATTGAGGGAGATCAGAGTAGTGCTGGAGTAAAATTCCGTTCGTGGATGCCAGTTCCTCGGCGGATGTCGTGTACGTGTTGTTTGTAACAACCGCCCCATAGTTCGCCTGCTCGTGTGTTCGGCCAGCAACGATTTCCTGCACCGCCTTATTACCAACCGGGTTGGAATAGAGTTTGCATTGCAGGACTACCCGTACGTCTCCCTTTTGCGCTATTACGTCCACGCCTTGGTCACGGCTGGCCTGCGTTACTCGCGCACTCCAGCCTGCCTCTTGAAGTTGCTCAGCACAGAAAATCTCAAATTCCGAGGGACGCATGGAAGCCGTGAACGCCTCAAAGGCGGCCCGCTTGGGAACTAACTCGTCGATGCGTGCGGCAACTAACGGGAAGAACTCCATACGACCGCCGTCCAGAATCAATTGCTCATGCGCTGCGAGAGAAGGGCGTATGTGCTGGGCTGTGAAGTGGTCTATCTCGGCGCGCCACTTATCCAGGACTGGTTTACCGTATGCGTCCTCGCGAACCAGCTGCGCCCGCCTTCGTGCCAACTGGTCTGCATGCTCCTGAATAATCTGATCCGCTTTTTCAACAATGGCTCGGCGGCGGCGGGCGGGCAAGATGAATCTCTTGGCGATAACAACCGCCCCGGCAATAATCCCCACTAGCAGGACAAGCGAAAGCTCATGTTGGATGACCCAAACGCAAGAAGCTATTGCAGCCACCACAAGTAACATCTGTACCGGCAACGCGACGGCGTTTTTGTTTTTGTGACGTGCCACAAGTATGCGCCCCCAGGTATCCGCGCCGAGCAATGGGGTGAACTACCATTGGCCCGCTTACACGGGGTCCCATTGTGGCGCTCCATTGTGGGTCGGGCAAGGTTACTGCGGTCATACCCCCCGCGGGTGGGCCTCTAGTTGAGGAAGTGCTGCCGATACAGCGTATCCCTCTGCGCAGATTCTGAATCGTGTGTCGCGCGACCCCAGGGGCTGAAGCCGGATTCCTTCTTGTTCTGGCTTGCGGCACGACTGAACGTCGTGCCCTTCCCGGTTTGTGAAGAATACAGAACGGGTGCGGCGGGACAGCGTCAAGGTCAACGTCAAAATCAAAGGCAACGGACAGGAGCGTCCGTTTCCACACGAGACTCTTTAGCTAAAGGCAAACAGCAGATTCATCACCGGGCTAACGCCCGGTTCGGAATGACAAGGAGTTCAGGTGCTTTCTACGGAGTTCCGGTGCTTTCTACGGATCGACTTAATTCAGGAAGTACTGCCGATAGAGAGAATCGCGTTGGGCTGGGCGGAAGCCGGCATCCCGGATGATGCGGCGCAGCTCTTCTTCGGTGGTGCAGTTGGTCACGCCCGCGGCGCGGACTACGTTTTCTTCGAGCATGACCGAGCCGACGTCATTGCCGCCGAAACGCAATCCCATCTGGCACACTTTGAGGCCTTGGGTGACCCAACTCGATTGCACGTTCAAAACATTGGAGAGAAATAAACGCGAGATCGCTAACACTTTGAGATACTCGACCGCCGTGGCTTCGTCCCAGTGGCGTCCGCCGAGAGCGGTGTTTTGTGGCTGAAAGCTCCACGGGATAAACGCGGTGAATCCGCCGGTCTCTTCCTGAAGGTTGTAAAGCTCCTGCAAATGGTTGATGCGATTTTCGTAATTTTCACCGACGCCGAACATCATGGTGGCGGTGGTGCGCATGCCAATTTGGTGGGCGGTGCGGTGGACGTTGATCCAGTCGTTGGTGAGGCACTTGAGGCGGGCGATTTTGTAGCGAACTTCGTCGTCGAGAATCTCGGCGCCGCCACCGGGGATTGAATCGAGTCCGGCGTCACGCAAGCGGAGGATCGTATCGCGAATGCTCAGGCTGCTGTATTCCGCGATGGCGATAATTTCGGAGGCGGAATAGCAGTGGAGATGAACCTGCGGAAAGCGGTCTTTGATTCCACGCAGCATTTTTTCGTGCCAGTCGATTTTGAGATCGGGATGCAGCCCGCCCTGCATCAGCACGCCGGTACCGCCGAGTTCGACGGTTTCGCGGATTTTCTCGTAGATCGTCTCGAACTCCAGAATGTAACCTTCTTTCGCCGCAGGCCCTTTCAAAGGGCGGTAAAAGGCGCAGAAGGTGCAGTATTCCGTGCAAAAGTTGGTGTAGTTAATGTTGCGGTCAATGATGTAGGTTACGGTGCCCTCGGGATGAAGCTGGCGGCGCACCGCGTCAGCTTCCATGCCGATGCCGATTAGATCATCGGACTCAAACATTTCAAGAGCTTGTTGCTTGGTTAAGGTCATGGCTACGCTCAGTCAGTATTAATTTTATCGGAGTCTCACCGATTACCCAAATTGATCGAACAGACGGGCTTTTAAGGCATGCGGCCCGCACCGGCAAAAGTTGCGAACAATGCCTCTAGGCGGGCTTTTTTCTCGTCCGGAAATATTGGATGATGGTCATCACGGTTCCGAACACGGCCAGGCCAATCAGTATCCCGAGCGCTGGTTTGTAGTACTGGGAAAAGAAACGCAGGATGGCGGTACCGTAATGAAAACCCAGGAAGGCCGCGATCGAATAGCGGACCGCGCGGCCCAGCGTTAAAGCGCTAACGAATTTTGCCCGCGAGTATTGCATAGCGCCGGCAGCCACCAGAAATGGAACAAACGGAAACGGAGGCGGCAGGAGAGCGGGAATGGCGACCCCGGCGAATCCCCAGCGTTCAAGCGCTTTGGAGACCTGCCGAACGCGCCGTTTAGAGAGCTTCCGCTCCATGGTTTCCTTGCCGCCCTTGTGCGCAAGTTCATAAGTAATGTAGCCGCCAATCACCGCGCCGAGAGTAGCCATCAGTGCGTAATATGGCCACGGCTGCCGATGGCGGGCAGCGAGCCAGATCGTAAGGACGTCCATGCTGCCGGTTAGCGGGACGATGGAGTTGTCGGCGATGCCAAGCAGTACCAGTCCTGGCCCGCCCATACGGCGAAGGTGCCGCCACACAGACATAGCTAATAAAGGATGAAAGTGTGCAAAAAGCATTCGCGTTGTAGGAGTTTACAGGGTGCGCGCGGATTTAGGCTATACAGGGTTTGGCAGAGTTCAGGAAGTGTATGCCGGGGGAAACGGGTAATGCGCCGATTTCAGCGGCATAGCGATAGAACAACTGCAGCCCCGCCAAACAGTCGGTGTCGAGGTAGTAGTGAATATTTTGGGTCAGGTAAGAACGAACGTCGGTTTCAGGAATGCCCAAGCGCGGCGCCCACTGGTGGGTGATGTGGTCGAGGTTTGTGGATTCGAGTCCATGGTCGCGAGATTGCTGGAAAACTTCAGCCAGATCGTGGGACGCCGCGTCCGTAGCGGCTACGCTTCGGACCGCCCAGAAAGCGAAGACGAACGGTTTGCCGGTGTAGCGGATCCATTCCTCGGCGAGATCAAGAGTTCGATAACGCGAACGGTCAATCTGCAGCGCGGGATCTCCGATCACCAATGCAGCGTCGTGAAGCGCGAGCATCTTTTCTATCTCCGGGGACATAGATGCGTAAGATCGGGCGCCACCGAGAAACTTTTGAAAAAGAATCTTGGTGAGGGCCACGGAGGTCATTGAAGAATCGTCGAGCGCTACGGTTCGGATCTGTTCTATCGGCAATTTACTTACCAGCAAAATCGAACGCACTGCGCGGCGCGAAGCGATCGCGACACCGGGCAGTATCATCAATCCGGAAATTTGTGTGTAAGCAGCAGCGGGAATAATTCCGATATCGGCGGCACCGGCTTCCAGCGCGCGAGCACAAGCCGAGGGCAAGGTATAGGAGATATCGAAGCGGCCTCCGACGTCAGTGTGTTCGAAATCCCACATCAATGGAGCGGTATTCAGGTAGGAAATCGCGGAAATGCGAAGAGGCTTCATTCCTTTTTTGATTCTAGCAAAGCGCTGGATGACGCATTTTGTGACTGCTTTCCTTGACACCCTCATCCGGGAATGACTACAGTCCGCCCAGTCAGCAAACACCTGGAGCTCCCTTTTGCCAAACGCAGTGGCAGGATCAGCAACTCACATCTTGGAATGGCTGGCGATTTCTCTCACCCAGGGCCTGGGG
This sequence comes from Acidobacteriaceae bacterium, assembly GCA_003165455.1. GTDB lineage: Bacteria > Acidobacteriota > Terriglobia > Terriglobales > Acidobacteriaceae > Sulfotelmatobacter. The sequence goes on from PLUJ01000264.1 coordinate 30,312, forward strand.
CCGACCAAGGCACGAAAACTGGTGGAACATTTCGGCAGCGCCGANNATTCTCTGACAGAACTTGAAAGCACGGGAATACAAGCGGTTTCGGCGCAATCAATCGCCACTGGAAAATCGGCGGAGTTGGCGCGCGAAGAAATCGCCAAAGCGGCAGCGGCTGAAGTGACTGTGCTTTCCGGCGAAGACCCTTGTTACCCGGCCCGTTTGAAAGAGATCTATGACCCGCCTTTGGTCTTATATGTTCGCGGCAATCCCGAGGTGCTGAGACAACCTGGAATCGCGGTGGTGGGCACGCGTCATCCCACGCCTTACGGTTCAGGCATGGCGGAGCGATTGTCTTACGACCTGGCAGCGCAAGGATTGGTCATCATTAGCGGGATGGCTCGCGGAGTCGATACTGCCGGACACCGCGGCGCGATTAGCGCCAAGGGCAAGACCGTGGCGGTGTTTGGGACCGGCGTGGACGTAATTTATCCGAAGGAAAATTCGCGCCTCTCGGAGCAGATTGTCGCGCTCGGAGGCGCGCTGATCTCGGAATTCGCTATGGGGACCTTTGCCGCGCCCCAAAACTTTCCTATCCGCAATCGCATCATCAGCGGGATGTCCGTCGGCGTGCTGGTGGTTGAAGCGGCGGAGTACTCCGGGACGCGCATTACGGCGCGATGCGCCCTGGAGCAAAATCGCGATGTCTTCGCAGTTCCCGGCAACGTTACGAACAAGAATTCATGGGGACCGAACACACTGATCAAGCAAGGCGCCAAGCTGGTGGCGACGTGGGAAGATGTGTGGGAAGATTTGCCTCCGGAGGTGAAGCTGGCGCTCACGCCGCCGGCGTCGCCTGAATCCGGCGCTGGGACTTCCGCATCTCTATTCCCGGACGATGGGCTTCCGCCGCACGAACGGAAGATCCTAAGCCTGCTCAAAGCGGATGAGGCTACGCACATTGACGAGTTGGTAGAGCAGTTGGAAAGCGCGATGTCATCGTCGGAAATCTTCGCAGCACTTTTCGAACTCGAGCTTACGGGCAAAATACGGCAGATGGCTGGGAAGAATTTTGTGAAAAGCTTTTAGCCCATTAGCTATTAGCCTTTAGCTCGACGGATTTTGAGGATGGCATGAGAAATTATAAGGACTTAGCAGTCTGGGAAAAAGCTCACCGGCTGACATTGGCGGTCTACAAAACTACGTTGGATTTTCCCGCGGGCGCGCGTTTCGGATTAACAAGCCAAGTTCGGCGAGCATCTGCGTCAATCGCCGCGAATCTCGCGGAGGGTTGCGGCAGACCTTCGGACGGCGAGATGGCACGTTTTGTCAGATTGCTATGGGGTCGGGAGCCGAACTGTCCTACCATTTCTTGTTGGCGCGGGACCTGGGACTGATGCGAGCTGCCGAATATGAAGTCCTAACAGCGAACATCAGTGAAATTATGCGAATGTTGTCGGCCCTATCCGCAAAGCTCAAGGCTGCACGCGGCGTGGGCGTTTGAAGCCAATAGCTAAAGGCTAAGAGCTAAGAGCTTTTACCCGTAACTTGTTGTCTTTGTCCCATTCGTGCTAGCTTCGAGACGAATTCTTACAGAACTGAGGGTACTTTGTTAAAAAGTTTAGTCATTGTCGAATCGCCGACCAAGGCGAAGACCATCCAGAAATATCTGGGAAAGGGATTCACCGTAGAAGCCTCGTTCGGCCACGTCAAGGATCTGCCGAAGAGCACGCTGGGCGTGGATACCGATGACAACTTCGAGACCGATTACGTAGTAATCCCTGGGAAAGAAAAAGTTCTGGCCAAGCTGAAGAAGCTGGCGGGGCCGATGGACGCGATTTATCTGGCGCCTGACCCGGATCGCGAAGGCGAGGCGATAGCCGCGCACCTGGCGTTTGAGCTGGATACCAACGGCGATGGCAAGAAGAGCAAGGGCAAGAAGAAAAAGAAAAAAGAAGATACAGATGGCCCTCCACGAATTCAGCGGGTCACCTTCAATGAAATTACAAAACGCGCGGTACAGGCGGCGTTCGAGCATCCTCGGGCCATCGATCAAAATTTGGTAGACGCGCAGCAGGCGAGGCGCGTGCTCGACCGGCTGGTCGGGTATCAGGTATCTCCGTTGTTGTGGGATAAGGTTCGGCGCGGGCTTTCCGCCGGGCGTGTCCAGACGGTTGCGCTTCGACTGATTGTGGAGCGCGAACGCGAGATCAAGGCGTTCGAGAAAAAAGAATATTGGACGATCGATGCGCACTTAGCCGCGAACAAACCTCCCGCATTCGATGCACGGTTCGTGGGTAAGGGTGAGGAGAAGGTCGAAGTCACTAACGGCGAGGATGCGGAAAAGATTCGCGTGGCTCTGGAAGAAGCGAATTGGCTGGTGCGTTCCGTCGACAAGAAAGAGCGCCGCCGGAATGCTGCGCCGCCCTTCACTACCAGCAAGCTGCAGCAGGATTCTTCCCGCAAATTGCGCTTCAGCGTGAAGCGCACCATGATGATCGCACAACGTTTGTATGAAGGCGTGGAACTGGGCGAGGAAGGCCTGGTCGGTCTGGTTACCTACATGCGTACCGACTCGACCCGGGTTGCGCCCGAAGCCATTGCGGAAGTGCGCGAATATGTGGGGAAGGAATACGGCGCAGCCTATCTGCCGGAAACTCCGAACACATTTAAAGAGAAGAAGGATGCGCAGGGCGCGCACGAAGCCATTCGGCCTACTTCTGCGATGCGCCATCCCGATCAGATGAAGCAGTACTTAAAAGAAGATGAGTTCAAAGTTTATAAGCTAATCTGGCAGCGCTTCGTAGCCTCGCAGATTATGCCTGCGGTTTTCGACCAGACCACGGTCGATATCGATGCGAAATCGAAGAACGGTGATGCGTACTGGTTCCGCGTGACCGGGTCGGTTCTTAAGTTCGACGGCTTCCTGCGAGTGTACGAAGAGTCGAAGGAAGGCAAGGACGAGGAAGACGAGGAATTGAAGCACAAGCTGCCGGCGCTGGAAGCGGGACAGAAACTCACGCTGAAGGAACTAAAGCCGGAGCAGCACTTCACCGAGCCGCCTCCGCGCTACAACGAAGCATCTTTGGTCAAAGAGCTGGAAGAACGCGGCATTGGGCGGCCTTCCACCTACTCTGCGATTCTTTCAACCATTCAAGAACGGCAGTACGTGCAAAAGCTGGGCGGAAAATTTACCCCGACCGAGATTGGATTGGTGGTTACCGATCTTTTGGTGGAGAACTTTCGCGACATTTTCGATATCGCCTACACTGCGCGCCTGGAAGAAGAACTCGACAACATTGAAGAGGGCAAGGAGAAGTGGACGGACACGCTCGCCGAGTTCTACAAGAAGTTTACGAAGGATCTCAAATATGCCGAAAAGCATATGGAGANNTCAAGCGGATGGAGAAGCCCACCGACGAGAAGTGCGAGCGTTGTGGAGCGCCGCTGGTAATCAAGTGGGGCAAGCATGGTTCGTTTTATGCGTGCAGCACCTACGACAAAGAGAATAAAGACACCTGCACGTTCACCAAAGAAAATCCGATCAACCTGC
>PLUJ01000072.1 GCA_003165455.1 Acidobacteriaceae bacterium
TCTTCACAATTAGTTTGTGCGCGTGTAGCAGCCTTCGTTGCAGCAGCCTTCGTTCTCACATCCAGCCTGGTTTCATACGCGCAGCAGGCTGCTCCTCCCACTCCAGAACAGCACGGTATCTCCGTCGCAAATATGGACCGGTCGGTCAAGCCCGGCGATGACTTCTACAATTACGCGAACGGCGATTGGATCAAGCGCACCGAAATTCCTCCCGATCGCGCCGGCATTGGCGTCTTCACCAAGCTCAGCGACCTGAGCAGCAAGCGCACCGCCGCATTAATCGAGGAGATCGCAAAATCGAAGGCAGCCGCGGGCTCCTCCGATCGCAAAGTTGCCGACCTCTTCAACTCTTACATGGATGAGGCCGGGATCGAGTCGAAAGGTCTCGCGCCCCTGCGGCCACACCTGGATGCCATCGCCGCCATCAAGGACAAGCATGAACTGGCCCGTGCCCTAGGTGAAACACTTCGCGCCGATGTCGATGCGCTGAACAACACAAACTTTCATACTTCCAACCTGTTCGGACTTTGGGTCGCTCCCGGCTTCAACGATCCTGACCATTACACCGCGTATCTTTTGCAGGGCGGATTGCAACTTCCCGATCGCGAATATTATNNGCCATGTTCAAGCTCGCCGGATTCTCCGACCCTGACGCGCGCGCTGCGCACGTGGTCGAACTCGAACACGCCATCGCCCAAACTCATCGCAGCCTCGCCGAGAACGAGGACATTCACAAGGCCGACAACACCTGGTCCCCAGCCGACTTCACCGCCAAAGCTCCCGGGCTGGACTGGACCGAATACTTCCATGCTGCGGGAATTCAGCAATCCAGCTACATCGTTTGGCAGCCGGAAGCCTTCACCGGCGAGTCCGCGTTAGTGGCTTCTACTTCACTCGATTCCTGGAAGGACTGGCTCGCTTTCCACTTCATCGAGGCTTATGCCGGAGTTCTTCCCAAAGCGCTGGCGGAAGAACGCTTTGCCTTTTTCGGAAAAACTCTATACGGAGCCCCGCAGCAACTGCCGCGCTGGCAGCGTGGAGTGGCCGTGGTCAATGGTTTGCTCGGAGACGCCGTCGGCAAAGTTTACGCCGAACGCTATTTCCCGCCGCAAGCCAAAGCCGAAGCACAAGCCATGGTCGCCAACATTATCGCGGTCTATCGCACGCGGATCGAAGCGCTCGACTGGATGGCTCCTGCAACTAAAGCCGAAGCCGAGAACAAGCTTTCCACCCTCTACGTTGGAATTGGCTACCCGGAAACCTGGCACGACTATTCTTCCTATGACATCAAGCCCGATGACATTTTCGGCAACATCTGGCGCGGTGGCTTGGCCTATTATCACCGTGACACCGCGCGGCTCGGCAAGACTGTCGACCGCAAAGAATGGTCGATGAGTCCGCAGACGGTCAACGCCGTCAATCTCCCCTTGCAGAACGCGCTCAACTTCCCTGCCGCCATCTTGCAGCCGCCATTTTTCGATCCGCTGGCGCCCGCCGCCGCCAACTATGGAGCCATCGGCTCAGTCATCGGCCACGAAATCAGCCATACCTTCGACACCGAAGGCAGCACCTTCGACGCAAAAGGCCGTCTTCGCAATTGGTGGACTCCCGCCGATCTCGCCCACTTTGACGCCGCCACCGCCAAACTCGCGGCGCAATACGACACCTACAAGCCGTTTCCCGATGTATCGGTCAACGGGAAACAAACTCTGGCGGAAGACATTGCCGATGTCGCCGGCGTCGCCGCCGCCTTCGACGGCTATCATGCCTCGCTCGGCGGCAAGACCGCTCCTGTGCAGGATGGTTTCAGCGGTGACCAGCAATTCTTCATTGCTTTCGGCCAAAACTGGGGATCGAAAGTACGTGAAGCCGCGCTCCGTCAACAAGTACTGACCGATCCTCACGCCCCCGCCCAATTCCGCGCCGACACCGTCCGCAACCTAGACGCCTGGTACCCCGCCTTCAACGTTCAATCGGGAGAAACGCTTTATCTAACTCCGCCGGAGCGTGTGCGCATCTGGTAGACGGAGGAACGAAAATAGTCAGCACGCTGGGTGCCCCATTTCTCGCNNCGCATCTTTTGCGAGAAGTGGGCGCCGCAATCCAACCAACATCCCCGAAATCTAAGCCACGCGACACGATGCCAGGACACGGTCGACAATGCGGGCAACAGGCACGGAACACGGGATGGAAGCCAGCTACGTGCATCTGGAAGGAATACTCCTGCCTCGTCGCTCGAACGTGGCGGTTTAACATAGAAGGCCAAGCACCCACGTTCTCCCGGATATTGGCCTTCCCCACCCCATTCCTCTTTTTTGAACTTTGCCCAAAACCGAACCGCAGACTCGCTGCGAAGCCCTATTTCCCATCGCCCCCTTGACAACTCCCCACTCANNCTATAATTAGCACTCAGTAGGCAAGACTGCTAACAGTCTGCCAATTCCCAATTAATCATCACTTTTCGTTCCATCAACCTTCTACTCAACTTTTGAAAGGAGTTGCTAACCATGGCGAAATTTAGTCCATTGCATGACCGCATTCTGGTACGTC
>PLUJ01000046.1 GCA_003165455.1 Acidobacteriaceae bacterium
CAAGGGTCTGGTTCAGACCGTGTATCCGCTATCGGAAAACACTGGCCTGGCGCTGACGACGGCTCATTACTACACGCCCAGCGGACGCTTGATTCAACGCGACTACAGCAACATGTCGCTTTACGATTACTACTACAATCGCGATGCGGAATCGGGCAGCAATGCCAACCGGGAAGTAAAGCTGACGGATAGCGGGCGCACGGTTTATGGCGGGGGCGGCATCACTCCGGATGTGGTGATACCTCCCATCAAGGGCAATCACTTCGAGGACACGCTGTTGCAGCATTATGCATTCTTCAACTTCGCCAAGCGGTACGTGGTAAGTCATCATCCAACGAGGAGTTTCGAAGTGGATGACGCCACGATGCAGGAGTTTCGCAAGTCGCTTGACGAAGCCAACATTGCCTATACGCAAGCCGATCTGCTGGACAATAACGACTGGATCCGAGCGAACATCAAGGCCGAGATTTTTGTGGACGCTTTCGGCCAGGATGAGGGGCTGAAAGTACGGACGGAAGCCGATCCGGAAGTGCAGAAGGCGTTGGATCTGCTTCCGCAAGCCAAAGCACTTGCCGACAACGCCAAGAAAACCGTGGCGGAGCACAATAGCGCGGGAGCGTTTAACCGGTAGAACTTCAAACGGTAAAGCTTCAACTGAGTAAAGATTGGGCATGCAATCGCGAAAGGCCCGGACTTAATTGTCCGGGCCTTCTTGCGTTAAGCCGACTCTGCAAGTTCACTGCCCTGCGGTACGATTGCCGGAGGGTCGGCGGCGGCCGGCCTGGAATGCGGCGAAAAGATTGATGCCGATGGAGAGGCCAAACATTAGTCCGCGGCCGCCATCACTCAGGCTTTGGGCCAAGCCACCGGCTGGGTGGAAGAAATTTGGCCACGCAATGGCGATTACCAGGGACAACATTCCGATAGGAAGTATGGTTTTAGATTCACTGATTCGATTGCTACACATTTCATTCGTCTCCAGCTCCATTTAGTTTTGATTTAGTCCGTTAAGCGGTACCAGATCATCACAGCCAGCTTGACCCCAACGATGGTGACGCCGACGGCGAAAAGATCCCAGCTCCAGAAGTGGTTCACATAAAAGCGGTATTCAAAGAGAGCTATGGTCAGTAGCCCTCCAACAATTCCGGCAAGGCTGCTGGATCGCAGCCGGTGTGTCAGAAATCGTTCGTCAATTAAAGCGCCAAGCACAGGGAGTTTCATTTCTTAACCTCCAAAGTAAAAATCTGATCGATCGGGCGTTCAAAAACCCGGGCAAAGATAAAGGCGAGGGGCAGACTAGGTACATAGCGGTCGCGCTCGATGGAGTTGATGCTCTGCCGAGATACGCCAACGGCCGCGGCGAGTTGCTCTTGCGTCCAGCCTCGCTCGGTGCGGAGTTCTTTCACGCGGTTTACGATGCCGGAATTCATGTAAAGCTACCTTTCCATCACAGATTAGAACGGGCGGGAAGAAATGTCAAGCTAACTTTCCATTGTTTTTATTGACTTCGGAATGGCTGTGTGTGAGAATCCGCGTCAGAGCCGCCATTTGGCCTTTCTGCCGAAACGTCGCAGCTTTATCATGAACATTTATAGTCAGGTTCCGCGCGGGAACTGGAGCGCTTCTCTCATAGGAGGGAAGCCGGTTTGAGGCCCATTGTGTTGGGCTTGGCGGTGGCGCTGGCTTTGGTCGCTGGGTATTGGGATTGGCGGAGCCGGCGGATTCCGAATTGGCTCACGGTTTCCGGACTCGTAGTAGGGATTGTGGTGAACCTAATGGTAGGGGGCCGAGGCGGGTTGAGGACTTCCCTGCTGGGCGCTGGATTGGGATTGCTGGTTTTACTTCCGTTTGTATTGCTGCGAAGTCTTGGCGCAGGCGATTGGAAGCTGACGGGTGCGCTGGGCGCATTCGTGGGGCCGGCGGTGTTAACCGACTTGTTAATGGGATCGATCTTCGTGGCTGGGATCATGGCCGTCGCTCTGGTCATCTATAAGCGGCGCACCATGCAGACGCTGCGGAATATCGGGCGCATGCTCGGGTCGATGATGACCTTCCGCATGCCGGGCCAGGAGGTTTCGCTGGATAATCCCCAATCGCTGAAGGTGCCATATGGCGTAGCATTGGCTTTGACGACCGTTGTGTACGGTGTTTGGAGATGGAAGATGGAGTGGGGTGGGAGATAGCGATGCGAAGACTGCTCTCGAAAATACGGATTGATGGGAGAATCCGCATTCTGCTGCGGGACACCCGGGCTTCGGAGATTGCGGAAACGGCCGTTGTCCTGCCGTTACTGTTTGTGTTTTTGCTGGGAATCTTCTGGTTCGGACAAGCATTCCGAATTTATGGCAACGTGACGCAAGCGGCCCGGCAAGGCGCCCGCGCAGCCGTTGCGCCAGCCTGCGCTACCTGTGCCCCTATCAACACTGCGCAAAGTGTCACGAACGCAGTCAACGCCGTTACCAACACGATGAACTCCGCAAATCTCAGTACCGCCCAACTTCAGAACTGGTCTAGCTGGACCCGCCCTGCGTTATGTGCATGCGGAACTCAGAGCGGCCCGTGCGGCGCTCCGGTCTCCTGCCAGCCGGTTCTCACCAACGTCAATGTATGCGTTCAGACGAATGTGCAGCTGTCTTACCCGGCCCAGGGAGGAGCCGGGGTGTGTGGCACATCGGTAAGCCTCAGATACAAGTATCCTTTCGGATTCACCTTGCCCTGTTACCCCCAGCCCTGCAATTCGCTGGACTTGAGCCAGATTATGCTTCCCGGGCAAGCACAGATGCGGGTGGAAACGCAGTGAAGTCTTGGTTACATTTACGGACTAGAAAAAAATTCCCGCTTCGCCGCGGAATACTAGGCGAGCGCGGGACGCAGATTGTCGAGTTCGCTGTCTCGCTGCCGTTGCTGGTTTTATTCGTGGTTGGAATTTTTGACTTCACCGGCGCACTTTCGCTCAAACAGAAACTCACCAACGCAGCACGCGACGCGGCTCGTGTGGCTGCGGCAGATCCAGCAACCGATCTCGGCGCGGCGGTTCCGGTTTCGGTAGGCGATGCTTACCAGGTTGTGGAGAATTATCTAAGCTCCGAAAATATTAACAATTGCGGATTGACTGGAACCACGCCAGCGCTTTCCGGGACACTCACGTGGAAGTCACCGGCTCTAACAGGTTGCCCCGGCAATACCGGACTAGTCGTAACCATCAATCGAGGGTGCGCCACGCCGATCCAGGGGACGGGTGTAGATATGGTCAACACTTGTGTCACCATTCAATATCCATACCAGTGGCTATTCACCAGCGTGTCCGGATTGATGGGCAACTCGTTCATTCCTCCGGCCAACATTACCACCACCGCAACGTCGTTCAATGAAAATTGAGCGACATAGATTGGGGAACGCATGCTGCCACCGCTAATCAAACGACCGAGAGGATGCGGAGATGCGCGTCGGCGGCAGAGCGGTGTGACTATGGCGCTGGTGGCCGTGGCGATGTTCAGCATTATTGCCATTGCGGCGCTGTCGATAGATATCGGAACGCTCTACGAGGCAAGCGCCGAGGCGCAGCGCAGCGCGGATGCAGCGGCACTGGCGGCGGCGAGAGTGCTTTCCTTAAGCGGAATCACAGGGGATCCGGCAAATTCGTCGGGAGAGTGGGCGACCGCTTGTGCCGCTGCCGCAACTGTTGCTCAGGCTGTCGCCAGTCAAGATACAGTCGGCGGAGCGGTCCCTGCCAATGTCAACGTCACTTTTATCGCGGGTGATGGGCAAAGCGACTGCGGGTATGGCGGCGGCGCAGGGGCAGCCTCCTTCGGGGTGAATCCCACGGTGACAGTGCATGTGCAGCAGACTAATCTGCCGACGTACTTTGCTCGCATTTGGGGACGCACCGGGAACAGCGCGAGCGCGACGGCTACCGCGGAGGTTTTCAATCCTTCTGAAACTGCTGCCCTATACGGCACTACGACACCCGTGCAGCCGCGCTGTGTGAAGCCGCTGGTTGTGCCGAATAGAGACCCGTTGCATCCCGGGGGATGCAACGGCGGCGGGTGCAATCCTTTCGTGAATACTGTCATGCCGCCTGCGGGAGCAATCGTAAATCCCGGCATAAGAGTAGGTGGCACGGGAACAGGAGTCATTGGCGAACAGCTAGCTTTGGTTCCTGATTGCAGCACAACTGGAACCTGCAACAGCGGAGCTCCTTATGTCAACCCACCCGTCGCAAGTGCCCCCAACCTTCTTCACTATCTTCCGGGAGCGGTCCCCGCTGTCTCTGTCGCCGTGCCGAGTTGCGGAAGCGCGAACGCATACCAGCAGGCCGTCGCAGGATGCGACCAAACTACGCAATACCAGTGCGGAGTCCTCTATTCCCTCTCGGGCAATCCAAATCAAGTGGACATCAGCGAAAACCCGGCCACCGCGAGCAGTGACACAACAACAGCGGCGCAGTGTCTAACTAACGAGGGCCAAGGTACGGCAGATGGGCTGAGCACCGCCGCATATCCGTATCAAATCACTGCGGGAACCGGCAATCCACTCGGCGTTAATGGCACTCAGATTACCAGCAGCACTTCCATTGTAAGCATTCCGATAGTCGACGATAGCGCGACTCTGAAGTTTGTGGGCACGCAGGCACCTGTAACCGTCGAGGGTTTTTTGCAGGTGTTTATCAATGAGGTCGACCCGAATGGT
>PLUJ01000011.1 GCA_003165455.1 Acidobacteriaceae bacterium
CAGGAATTGCAGGAAGAATGACCTGCTCAGTACTCCTGAGATCAGAGCGAGGATGATGGTGGAATATCCGACGACCTCAATGATGGGTGCGAAGAATTCAAAGACCCACATATAAGGAAGGACAAGCCAGCCGACGCGCCCGTAGCGGGCGCGAAAAAGCATGTCGCGATTGGGCCAAAGTGTGTCGATGAGACCTTTGTGCCAGCGTGCGCGCTGCCGGGCAAGCGATTTCAAGTCGGTGGGCACCTCCGTCCAGCACGTGGGGTCGGGAATAAAGTCGATGTGGTAGGAGCGGTGTTCTTCCTGCAGTCGGCGGTGCATGCGGATGACGAGATCGAGATCTTCTCCGACGGCGTGAGTGCGAAAGCCTCCCACTTGCATAACCAGGTCCCGCTGAAAGACTCCGAATGCTCCGGAAATTATGGGGAGCATGTTGAAGCCGGCCCAAGCTTCGCGGCCGACCAAAAAGGCTCGCAGGTATTCGATGACCTGCATGACCTCAATCGCACTCTTCGGGAGGCGGACTTCCTCGATCTGATTGTTAACAACGCGGGAGCCGTTCAAGACCCGGACGATCCCGCCGACTGCCATCACGCGGCCGGGATCGGCGAACACCCCTGCCATGATGCGAATGAGAGATTCTTTTTCGAGAATTGAGTCGGCGTCGACTACGCAAATGTAGGGACTGGTTGCCGCGTTGATTCCTGCATTGATGGCATCGGCTTTGCAGCCAGCGGCTTCTTTGTCAAGGACGAACAGGCGCGGATCGAGCGGACTGCGATAGATGGCGTGGAGCGGTGCCGTCGCAATGTCGGCGATGTAGAGGATGCGGGCGGTCTGCAACTGATAGGCCTGCCGTAGCTTTTCCATGGTGGCATCGTCCGATCCATCGTTGACGACGATGACCTCAAGGCGGGGATATTCCAGTGCAAGCAGAGCTCCGACACTGCCCACGATGGAGCGTTCTTCGTTGTGCGCAGGTACGATGAGAGTGATGGGCGGCGTGAAGGGAGAAGCTTTCACCAACTCCAGACGCTGACTGCCCAGACGATGACGATGGCGGACGTTCTTGACAATCGCAACGATCAGCAGTACCAGGTAAATGACGTTGGATAGCAGGTAGTAGATAAACAGGGTATCGTTCGAGATAGCGAGAAAATGCACGGTCAGGGCGCCCCAGCCGCGGCTGCCGCGGCTTTGCCGGTGAGTTCCACTCGTTTTCTTGCTTCCTCTACAACTTCCATCAAGGCGGTCTCGGCGGAGTGATGACCGGAACCGGCAAAGCCGCTGACAATTTTCTCGATGGCGCCGGAGCGCTCGAGTTCGGAGACAAATGCCTGCAAGGCGTAATTGTCTTTGGTAGCGACCACATCTTCCAGGATCTGATCGAGTTGCGGTTCCATCCGTGCCAGTGCCCACGCGGCGCGCTGACGTACGTGACGGTTGGCGTCGCAGAGGGAGCGCAGCAGAATGCTGATTTTGCCGACGTTTTCGATCTGTCCCAGCGCCACTACGGCACGCAGACGAACAAACCATTCTGCATCGGCGGCTAAACTGTGGAGCGCCGGCAGAGTATAAAAGGCGTTGGTGTTGCCCAGAGCGCGGGCTGCGGAAGCACGCACTTCCGGCAAAAAATCTGAGGCCAGGACGAGTAACTCCTCACCCAGCTCAGGCGACGCCAGCTCCCCAAGCACTCTTGCCAGCAGCTCGCGAACCGGTCCCTGCGTCTGCTCAATGTAGTGGACCAGTACGTCGGGATCGGAGCGGCAACAATTTACCAAGGCGTTCTTCAAGGAACGTTCGGGCGCATCGAACTGACCGGTGACGATGCGGTCGAGAATCGGGATGGCCGCTTCCCTGCGGGCCGTGCGGCCGAGGCCACGGACCGCGGCGATACGAGTTTCACGCAAATTCGAATCCAGTCCCGCGGCCAGAGCAGGGATCGCTTCCATGGCGCGAGTTCGCCCCAAAGCCAGCAGGGCGGCTCGTTGCTTCAATCCGCGCGCGGTTCGGGCTTCGTAAATACGCATATCGAGCAACCCGCTGACCCGAAGGCAATCCAGCAGCATCGGTAACTTGTCGGCCGGCGACATCTCGATGCTATCGAGCAGAATCGATTCCACGATGTTGCAATCGAGCCGATTGAAGCGCCAGTCTTGGGCGGGGATCTGGCCGGAGAGAATCTTGTCCCATTGCGAGCGCAAGGCCACGATGCGCTGATTTCTTTTATGAAAATATCGAGCCCGGTACCAGCGTCGCACTACGATAAATCCGACGAGCAGCAGGATCCCCAGCAAGGAAGCCAGAATNNGCCTCCAGCACCAACCCAGCCGGCCCGAGCTTTTCGATGCCCTTAAAAACGGATCCCATAGCTCAGTCCAAAGCTGGTATCGATTTGACCCTGGCTACGATCCTGGCGAGCCACATAGCCTTTGATGTCCTGCCGGGCGGCGAACTGATAGCTCAGACCACCCCCGAAAGTGTGAGCAGAAAAGCGCCCGATCTGATCGATCTGAGCAAAGTTTTCGCTGCCCACGCCGAAGAAAACGTTGCCGGTGACGCGGCGTTGCAAGGGGAAGCCAAGCTTGGTCCAGCCCGAGGGCGTCCAGTCGACGGGAGTACCCAAGAATCCAGTACGAGCGCCGGTCAGGTTCAGTGACCAAGTCCACTCGTGGGGAAGGTAGACAATCTGGCTTGTGTTCAGGGTCAGGACGTGCGCGCCCTGATACCAGAACCAATGTTGCTGGTAGGAGCTTTCCAGCCCTTGGACCCAACGATTTTCGATTCTGAAGGCGTGGCCATATTCGACGAAAGCTTCATGGGTGGGCACTACTCCCTGACTGTTGGCCACGGCGCTACCGACGGTGAACCAGTCCCGCGAGGTGAAGCGGAAGCCGGTGCTGGCCAGAAACTTGACGGCATCCTGGCCAAACCTTTGATAGGTGCTGACGCCGAAGGCGGTTGACCATCGCGGGTTCCACCGGGAACTGAGGCTCACGCCCTGGGTCTGGCCGGAGTTGGCGTAGTTGAAGATATCGACGTCTTCGCCAACCCGCAGTTCGTGTTTAGTGTCTTCGCGCAACCTGTCCAGACCTGTTCTCGCATCCGCATTTTGCGTATCGAACAGTAGCGTCTGTTGGTACTCCGAGCGCGCTTCCGGCGTACGGCCCAGCAACGCCAGCACGCGAGCGCGGCGTGACAGAATCTCGGGGTCCGAGGGAGAGATCTTTCTCGCCTGGTCCAGAGTCTGCAGCGCTTCGGCATACTTCTTCTGCCAGAGGAGCACGTCAGAAAGACCAGTCAAAATTTCGGTGTCGTTTGGGACTTGGTCGAGGACAAGTTTGTATTCCGCTTCGCCTTCGGACCAGCGGCCTTTCCAGGCCAGCAATCGTCCACGCCAACCGTGAGCTTCCCAATCTTCAGGCGCGTCGGCCAAACGTTGGTCAACGATGGCAAGAGCAGCATCGATGTGCTGATTCTCGACTCCCTGGCGCACTTGTGACTGCCAGTCGTCAGTCGTTTGCGCGGCGAGAAGATGCACGAAACCGAGTAGCAGCAAGGCTGCGATGAGGCTCCTGAGGGTCAGTCCGGGCAGTCGATAAATTAATTTGTTTTCACACACTCTCACGACAAAGCTCCAGCGAACTGTGGTCCGTTCGATCCGAAGCCGAGGGTACGCACACGGCTCCGGGTTCATTCAGTGATTGAATATGTTTAGGGGAGGAACAGGGCCATCCGAGTGGGGTCCTGAGCGCAGCAATGCACCGTCATTGCGATCCTTACTATTAGGATGGCCTTAATAAGGCTCGAAGCGTAGTTACGCAAGGTTACGTGTCTTAGGTGCGGTGCTCACTGCGTGTCGATTTCCCCAATGGCAGAGCCGAGGTCACTGCAGATAGATGATGTGGAGCGAAACGCTGTGGCCCGGTGCAAGTTCTGGCAAAAGGAGGTGCCGGTTGTCGGGGAACATGGTCGCACCTCCGCTGACGGTCGCTATCGGACGTTGGAATTCGAACGTGAGACCGATCACCGACTCGTCAGACTTCACCTGCAGTACTGCTTCTGAGGGTACGGAGGTCGCGGTCAGGCTCCATTGGAGACGGTCGCGAGCGCGCCAGAATTTTGCAAACGTCAGCATGTCGGTTTTGGCGATGTCAGAAGGTAGCTGACGAAGTAAATCTTGTTCGGCTGCTGCTTTCAGGACCGATTCATTGGAATGAATCAACACTACACTCACGGCTCCATTTTCAGCGTTGGCGAGGATCACTTGCAATGCCTGAGGCACTCGTTTGGCGAAGCCGGGAGATTCTTCGTCTTCGATGGTAACCGGAAATTCATAGATATCGCTGTCCTCCTCGAACCCAAGAGCGCGAGGAAGTGCAAACGGGAAGTTGGAGAGAACATCGTTGGCGGTGAAGGATGAGTCGAACTGATATCCCGAGCGCTCCAGGGCTTCCGGCAAGGAAACGGGAACGCGGAGGTGTCCGGCACGGAAGAATATCGTATCCTGGTCCGGAATTTCTCCGTCCAGCAATTCCTTGCTGACTCGAACTTCGCCGAAGACGGTAGCTCCCGAGGCGGTATCGAATCCCAGTCCACGCGGTTGATAACTGGAATAAGTTTCATGGCCCGAGCCCAACTGGAATTTATTGAAGCCTCGCGAATGGATGATGGAATGGCTGCCCACGCTCGAGCCACCTGCTTTCAGTTGCCGAAGGATGTTGAGTTGAGGCGTGAAAAAGAAAGCTTTGCTGTTGGCGTCGTCGACATATTTGGTCTGGATGAAGAAGGTACTGCTGGCCTGGTTCGCCTTCTCCACGCGAGCAAAGTCGAGGCCCGGAGCAAATGAGTTTTCCCAATCTACGTCATGGGAGAGTAACAAGGCCGAGCGCTGGCCTCCGGGGATTGTGGAGAGGCGGACCCAATCTTTGCCATACGCTTCGTACCAGGCCCTCAGGACCAATAGCCAAACATCCGCGCCCGGTTCAAAGGTGTTCACATAATGGCGCTGGGCATCGTAGTCGCGATTGTTCTGATTGCGTAAGACGACGTCAAGCAAGCTCAGTCCCAGGAGATACACCTTTCCTTTGCCGACGGAGTTGGTCAGCAAAGCCGCACTGCCGTCGTCAAAGTGCGCCAGTACTTCAGCGCCAGGGTCAGGGACGTATCC
>PLUJ01000311.1 GCA_003165455.1 Acidobacteriaceae bacterium
CCAATCGCTTTGGCGGCGTTGTCCAAGTGCCAGAAATTCAAAGCACTCGCGTGGACAACCTCCAGGATGGCGTAAAAGCCGGCCGCCATATTGCCCGTAGTAAACAACGACGGGAGAATATACATCCCTTTACTCAAACGGCGCGGGCGCCGCTCGTCCCGCCTGCGTCTTGGAATTGGAAGATCCATCAGCGCGCCCCTTCGCTGGCAGAATAACTTCCTGCACTTGCCAGTTCGCTTTTAGGCTGCAAGTACGCTAGGACACTCGCTCCTCCACGAACTCGATCCCCGACTTTCACCCGCAGATCCGCGGCAGAGTCGAGCAGCACGTCCACGCGCGAACCGAATTTGATGAGCCCCACGCGCTGGCCGCGCTCCAGTCGATCGCCCAGCTTGGGGTAGAAAACAATTCTACGCGCCAGCAGCCCTGCGATTTGCTTGAAGACCACCACCTGGCCATCGCCTTCTACGCGGACAATATTCTGTTCGTTCTGCTCCGCCGAGGCCTGATTCATCGCATTCAGGAACTTCCCGCGCTGGTAGCGCACCTCGCGGACGACTCCCGCGATCGGCGAACGGTTTACGTGCACATCGAAAACACTCAGGAAGATGCTGATGCGGGTGCGTTTTTCGCTGCCCACGGTCACGAATGAGACATCTGTAACTTTCCCATCCCCCGGCGACACCACGGCGCCTACTGCATCGGGAATGGCGCGCTCAGGGTCGCGAAAGAACCAGAGAAAAAACACCGCAAGCAACAGCGGTACCAAGGCCCAGGCAGGCTGCGCGAACCAGCCAACCAGAACCCCAGCTACAATCAAACCGAGCGCGTAAAAGTAGCCGTCACGAACCATGGGAACAGAGCACCCATTATAGAGCAGAGGCGAGCGGCTCTGGCTCACGTGCAATTAGAAAGTATGTAAGTCTAAATAAAGAAAGGCGCTGATGAGCGCCAACGGGTAGATAGAAAATGCCTGTAGCGGCGACGGCCGCCATCCAATGGCTGAGAAAATTATGCTACGTGAGTTCCGTACTGCTGCCGATACTGCCGTTCAATCGATTGCATCTGGTCTTTGAGCCGCAGCTTCAGCTTCTTGAGCCGGACTTCTTCCAGCTTTTCATCTTCGCTGAGGTAGCGCTTTTGGGTGAGAGAATCAAGACGGGTGGAATATTGCATATGCTCCTGAGCCAGCTTGCGGAATTCATCATGATTGGTCAGAAGAGCGTCATTCGAAGTCAGCATCCAGGCAGACCTCCAATAGGGGATTTCTAGGCCAAAGCTACCACAGCCCCAAAATCGGTTCAATGCCAAATTATGGTGCAGTCTCGTTATGAGAAACTTCAAAGAAAGTTAGCCGATAAAGCATTGCATCTTCCGCTGGATCGGCGTAGTAACCCTTGCGCAACCCCGCTTCTTTAAAACCTACCTTCCGGTACAGGGCTCGGGCACTTTGATTCGACTCGCGAACCTCCAGGAATATGCTTCTGCCATTCCCCGTCCGGACATGATCGATGAAGCCAGCTAGCAGAAGGGTGCCGATTCCGCCGCCACGCGATTTTGCTGCCACCACAATGTTTTCTAGTTCCCAGTCTGTCTCCAGTCCACTCGCCACGATAAATCCGATAATTCGTTTCTCTGCACTCAGGTCCAGTTCTGAGGCCTGCTCAGCCACAAGTGCGAAGTGCTCGGGTCCGTGAAAATCATTGGCTGCGGGACTTTTGGAGAACTGTTGTTCATATTGCATTCGTGACCACTGCGCCGCAGCAGGATTAGCCTTTCCCAATTCAACCATTCCCGGAACATCGGCGAGGATCGCTCTTCGTATGTGGACGCCAGGATTGTGTAGGTTCGGACGGCGTGGGTCAGGATTGCGAAAACTAGAATTGCCCAATCTTAGGAACCTATTCTTTCAAGCATCTCCGCATCTGTGCGGCGGATGTAATTCGCCTCCAACTGCTCGGGGGTAACGATTTCGCCACGCTGAAGGTTGCGCCATCCCAACCCTGCGACCGCGCCGGCAGAGATCGGAGGCAAGAGCGCAACTGACAATCCGGCCGCAGTTGCCACATCGAACAGCAGCGCATCCGGGGTTGCAACGGACCATCCTCGCGCCTGCTGAAGGAATTCAGCCTTAGTTACGAGATATTCGCGAGACACTACGTACACGCTTGAATGAATTTCATATTCGCCTACGTAGACTTCACCTCGCCCCGCGTCCAGCGCGGCCATCACTTTACCCTGCATTTCGCTGCTGAATGCACAGACCTGCAACAACGACACCGCCGCNNGTTTACTGCAGCCAACCCAATCCGCAGCCCGGTAAATGATCCAGGCCCGGATGCTACGGCAAAAGCATCGATGTCATTCTTGGTGAACCCATGCTTTGAGAGTAGTGCGCCGATCTGTGGAATCAGTTGCGCAGAAAACGTTCCGCCTGCGAGAGGAGTAGTTTCGATTGGCTCAATCGCATTTTCATCGCTGCTCTCCGGCGAAGAGAGATCCGTTTTTGTTCGCGCCAGCGCGATGCTTCCTTGCCTTCCCGAGGTGTCAATCGCAAGAAGAAGCATATCGACGAGCCTTCAGCTCTTCTCCAGGCCGGCGGCGATCTCTTCCACCAGCGTATAAGGGTCACGCTTATGTTCGGCCACCTCAGCCGCATAGCGCGACAAGCCCCCTTTTCCGATCTTTTCGCGAGCTTTCTCCAGCAGCGTATCCCGCAGCATCTCGACCAGGCGCTCTTGCCAGTTTTCCACACTCTTGTTCAGCGCCAGATTTTTTTCTCGAAGATAGCTTTCGTATGCGGAAACGGCGGCCGCCAATTCGTCAATTCCCAATCCCTGACTGGCGACCGTCTTGATGATTGGCGGCGTCCAGCCATCTCCTCGCATCGCCAGCGATTGCAGCGTACGGATCTCGCGCTCCACGTTCTCCGCGCCATCGCGGTCGCTCTTGTNNGCACAATATCCACTTCGTCCTGCCCGACCCCGACGGTCTCGATCATGATCAGATCGCGCCCTGAAGCATCGAGAACGGTCGTCACATCGGCAGTGGTGCGGGCCAACCCGCCGAGCGAACCGCGCGTCGCCATACTGCGAATATAAATTCCCGGATCCGAGAAATGATCCTGCATGCGAATACGGTCGCCCAAAATCGCGCCGCCCGTGTAAGGGCTGGTCGGATCCACAGCGACTATTCCTACGGTGTAATTCTCTTTACTATTGCGATAAAAGCGCGCGAGGTGATCCACCAGCGTGCTCTTCCCTGCTCCGGGTGGTCCTGTAAGCCCAAGAACTCGTGCCTTGCCGCTATGAGGGAATAAAGCCTTCAGCAGTTCAGCCCATCCAGGAGCGCGGTTTTCGACGGTCGAGATTGCGCGCGCCAGCGCGCGAACATTGCCGGAGCGAAGCTGCTCAATCCATGTCTGGATGTCGGAGTTCAAGCGATCAGTGTAAAGCAGGTGGCGAAGTAGAAGAAACTACGTTATATGGTAGCGCTCAGATCATACGCGGAGGCCGAGACTGCGGACAACTGTCCGCGAAGGAACGTCAAGAGCCTTCCCCAATCTCCAGTGTCGGTCAGAGTGTTGGCGGTATGCCAGCTGATCGTGAAGATTGGAAAGCCGAGATTCTCCTCGCAGGCTTTGTGGCGGTAGCTCTTGCGCTCTCCTAGCGTGACGTACGCGCAAGAGACACCGAGCGCCTTTGCTCGCGCGAAGTTGTAGGCGATCCTCGGCGCGTCCTCTTTTCCATGTAGCCCGGATAGCTTGACCTCCAAAGCACAGGCCACGTGCGCAGGCTCTTAGATAAGACCGTTTAGCAACGGCTGAGCCAGCGGCCGGGGGACGACAAGATCCCACTCGACTGGCAGACCTTTGACGAAGACATCACGGACAGACGTGGGCAGTTCCTCATCCGCCAATGCCTGCTTTACGATCTCCACCGTTGCCGCGCCCGCGAACTTTCCGCACTTTCCGAAGGCCTCGCAGGCATCCCACGCTAGATTAACGAGTTCCTCGCCGGTCATAACGACACACGATACGGCGAGTTTTATCTTGAGTGCAAGCTTACTTTTGAAACCATTGTGCTCCAGCTTGCCAACAGATAGCCTTTGACCTCAGAGATCGGACGCCTTACGATAAGTCAGAGGAAACCATGGCCAACATGGATATGATTCCGCTCAAGCCCGAACGCAGGGCGCAACTGGAAGAATATGCGAGGCGACGCGGCCAGGAACCGGCTGCGGCCCTCGACGACGCGCTGGGTGCATATCTCGAGTGGGAGCGGCAGGACTTCGCAGAAGCCGTGGACGGCATCGGGCGGGGGTACGAAGATCTAGGAGCGGGACGCACCCGGCCTGCCGAAGAATTTCTCGCCGACCTTCGCCGCAAGCATGACCTACCGCGTTGAAACCACCCCAGCCGCCGAGCGAGATGCCGACGCAATTCTTGAGTGGTTGCTTTCGGAAGGCGCCGGAGACACTGGCCGGCGCTGGTTTTCGGCTCTGCAGGATGCCATCGCATCGCTTGCGGAATTTCCGGAGCGTTGTCCGCAGGCCCCGGAGAACGCGGTCTTCCCTTTCGAGGTGCGCCACTTGCTTTATGGCCGGAAGCCGCACGTGTATCGAATCCTGTTCACGATTGAAGAGCAAACCGTATACGTTCTGCATATCCGGCACGGTCGACGTCAACCGCTAAGGCAGTAATCCGATTCTTATTCCTCAATCTTTCAGCAACTGTCTTGCAATGACCAGCCGCTGGATCTCGCTGGTGCCTTCGCCGATCGTGCATAGCTTCACATCACGATAATATTTTTCGGCGGGATAATCCTTAATGAACCCGTACCCGCCATGGATCTGTACGCCCTCATTGGCGCATCTCACCGCTACTTCGCTGGCGTAGAGCTTCGCCATCGAGGATTCGAGGGTGGTCTTCATGCCTGCATCTTTCATGGAAGCTGCGCGCATGGTGAGCAGTCGGGCTGCATCGATTTCGGTGGCCATGTCGGCCAGCTTCCACTGGATCGCCTGGAACTCACCAATCGCCTTGCCGAATTGCTTCCGTTCTTTGGAATAGTTCAGCGCGGCTTCGTATGCCCCCTGCGCCATGCCCAGCGACAGAGCCGCAATCGAAATACGCCCCCCGTCGAGCACTCGCATCGCATCAATGAAGCCATCGCCTTCCTTGCCCAATAAATTCCCGGCCGGAATTATGCAGTCCTCAAAAATCATTTCCGCCGTGTCGCTGGCGCGCAGGCCGAGTTTGTTTTCCTTCTTGCCCGGACGAAATCCCTTCGCGCCCTTTTCTACAATGAATGCCGACAACCCATGCGTGTGTGCAGCGCGATCTGTCACAGCAATTACAACCAACACGTCGGCATAGTGCCCAGTGGTACAAAAAGTTTTGGTGCCGTTCAGCACCCAGTTGTTTCCCTTGCGCACCGCCGTCATTCGCGCACTGCCGGCATCCGAACCGGAAGATGGTTCGGTGAGACCCCATGCGCCAATGTGTTCACCAGTCGCCAGTTTGCTGACGTACTTCTTTTTC
>PLUJ01000073.1 GCA_003165455.1 Acidobacteriaceae bacterium
TTGCCGGTGCCGCTCTCGCCGAGAATGAGGACCGGATGAGAACTGTTGGCGGCCTTGGCGATGATGCGGTAGAGCTTCTCCATCTCTGGGGAACGGCCGACGAGGCCGCCATACCCCTGTTTGGATTTGAGTTTCTCGCGGAGAACACGATTTTCGGTTTTAAGTTTTAGGTGGTTGGAGACACGTTCCAGCAGTAATCGAAGCTCCTCGATGCTAAACGGCTTGGTGACATATTCATATGCTCCGTGTTTCATCGCCTGGACGGCCGATTGAACCGTGCCGTAGCCGGTTACAACGATCACCACCGCTTCCGGCCTCTGAATTTTAATTTGACGCAAAGCCTCGATTCCGCCGGTGCCTGGCAATCGCAAATCGAGAAGAACGGCATCGATGGTATGAGTTTGAAGCAAACGATAAGCCTGCTCGGCGGAGTCGGCGACATGAGTAATAAACCCGAGGGACATGGCCACTTCGCGGCAGGCTTCTCGAATCGAGCGCTCGTCGTCGACGATGAGCAGGTTGAGAAAATTAGCGGCCATGATCTGAGGTGTCGAAAGGCTTGGGCTTACGGCTACTGCTGCTGTCATTGGAGTGAGTCCTTTTGAATTCCCTGGAATGTCGGTTCGGACGGTTGTGCGCAAAGGTTCTGGGGAGCGAGGAATACGGCGTTGGCAGCCTGGGAGGCGCGGGGCAACAAAATCATAACTCGCGTGCCGCGGCCGGGTTGGCTCTCGACGTGAATCAGGCCGCTGTTGGTGGTCACGATGCTGCGAACGGTGGCCAATCCGAGGCCAGTGCCTTTGCCTTCGCCCTTGGTGGTAAAGAAAGGCTCGAACAGGCGTTGGTGGGTCTGCTCGTCCATGCCACAGCCGTTATCGGAAACCGCAAAAAGGATGCAGGGAAAGGCCGGGGCTTGTACGGCTGGAGAAAATCCGGCCACTCTTTGGAACCGGCAGTTGCTGGTTTCGACCACGACGAGTCCGCCATGGGGCATGGCATCGCGGGCATTTAGAACCAAGTTGAGGATGATTTGTTGAGCTCGTGCCTGATCGATCTTAAGCAGACCCAAATCGGGATCAAGCTTGAATTCAAGCGCGATGTTATCTCCGATCAGGCGAGTCAGGAGGTCCTTCATATCCTCGGCCACTTGATTGAGGCATAAGGCACGAACCTGGATTTTTTGGGGACGGGCAAAAACCAACAACTGGCGAACCAGGCCACTGGCCTGGACAATGGCCGAACGAATTTCCTCCGCATATCGACGGCGCCGGTCGCGCGCATCGATACTCGATAACAGCAAATCGGTGTACAACATGACCCCGGTCAAAACATTGTTAAAGTCATGCACCACTCCGCCGGCCAGGCGCCCAACCGCTTCCCAGCGCTGAGCCTGAAGCAAACTTTCCTCGCCGGCAAGAGTGGCAGCGGCCCTGGGGGAAGGATCCGCAATGAGCAGCGCATGAGGCGATTCTTCGCCCTTGGCGGGGAGACGCCAAGGCCGCCAATTCGCAAGGTTCAGGGCGGGCGACTCATGCGCTATTTGAACGCTATCGAGATTGCAGGCAAACAGGTCGCGAATCGCCGATTCGGCCGACGACTGGCTGGAAAGCGGGAAAAAATCGGTAAGCCGCCAACATTCTTGGCGAGTAAGTTCAGGAGTGAGACTTCGTTTGAATACGGGATTCATCGCAACGATCGATCCCTGGGAGCTGCAGCAGGCGGCCGCCAACGGCGAACATTCGAAGATGGAATGGAAAGCGGAGACTTCGTTCGCGGTTCGCGAAGGTGTTGGCCGGGGAAATGGAGTAGCGGTTTTCATATTGATACTTTGCAGGGCAAAAATCCGAAAAGAAACCCGAAGTCTTGTTATCGATACCTTGGTGTTCCCGAAAGCGAAGAGCAGTTCCTTGCTGGGACGAAACCGCTTCCTCTTTTCGAGTCCCACTATAGGAGGCCCAAACTGACAGCGCGAAGGGCATATGTCACCCAAAGCCCGAACGCACCTGTGGAAAACTCCCTAAGTTCTTTCGAGAGTGCGGCTTAGAAAGAAATTGATTTGGTATTTAGGAGAGCTAATCGCGTTTCGCGAGCGATTCAGCTTGGGTGATGGTAACGGGAAGGCTGAGACGGAAGGTGAGGAGATGTCCCTTTTCGAGGCGAAAACTACGGAGCCGGGTGCCGGTGGAGATCGGCATTGCCGCGGGCAAGGAAGCTCTGGCGAAGAGACTGGAGGTATGGAGCGGCGATAAGCCACCTCCAAAAGAAATAGTACTTAGGGTCAGCCTTAGATAGCCCGGGGCGGTGGTTCGGTTCGGCTCGACGACTGGGAGTTGTGCGAATTCAATTTCACCCGTGAGGGGCGTGCCGGATTCGATCAGAGTAGAGCCATCAGCGATGAGAGCCTCGGCAAGCGTGGCATTGAACGTGTCCCCGGCATGAATTCGTGAAAGAACGAGGGTCTCGTGCAAACGAATAGTGATGAGGGTGCCAGCCGGCAGAATGTGCGAGTACGCGGGTGCCTTGGCAGATTTGAGAAGCGACGCCGGACCGCTGCGAGCGGCTACAACGGGGCGCGCGGCATCGTCAACGTTATTCTCGATACCGTCATGGAAAGGTAGTTGTTGCTGAACGACCACAGAGGAAGGTGTAACTCCGGTCTGTTGGGACGCGCCGGAGCGAGAGCAACCCTGAGACAACGCCAGCAACATGCTAAGTGCGGTGCTAACCCCGGCAGCCCGAAGGAAGCCTAGCGATGCAAAGCGACTGCTCCGCGAAAGGCACAATCTCTGCCAGCCGTTGCTACGTCTTAGCTCGTTCAGCATTCCCACGTTGGTATGGTGCTCGATCCTGTACGAGGAAAATAGTGGCAAGTGAAATACCAGAGCGCTGCGATGAGAACGAAGGACTTAACCTAGCAAGGGTGTTGGCGAGTGTGTAGAACTTCCTTTTCGTCGTGCAAAAAGAATCGCGAAGAGCATGAGCCCTTCGCGATTCTTTCGGTTAAGACCTTCTTTTGATTAAGAAAGTTTCCGGTTAAGTTACTGGGATGCACCGGCGCTGGCGCTCTGGGATTCGAGTTCAGGCTGAGCGATGACGCCGTCGAACGGAGTTGCGCCTACATAGCGTCCATGCATTACGCTGATGCGGCGGAGTGGAAAACCGGAATCCGGTCCGCGCTGCCAGGTGCTGCCGCCATCGACGCTCTCGAACACCACGCCGGTCTGACCGCTGGTGGCGAGCAGACGTTTACGGCTGCCGTCATAGGCCACCGAGGTGATGTCCTTATCGGGCAAGCCGGTCAAGACATGGTTCCAACTCTGGCCGGAATCCACGCTGCGAAAAGCACCTTCGCGAGTCGCTACGAAGATCTGGCCTTCGGGCGCGACGGTCACGCTGCGGACGTTAATCGGATACGAGGCCAGGGCCGCAGGCTGCCAGACCTTTCCTGCGTCCTGAGAAACCAGTACGCTGGAGTGGCTTGCAGNNGCACCGCAACGAAGTCCTTCTCGCCGGCGACAGCGCCGCCCATCCAGACCTTACCTTGATCCTTGCTGGTGAAGAGTCCTGTGGAGGTCGCCGCAAACCAGCGGCTCGATCCGAGGTCGGTATCGTTGACGCGGCCTTCCAGCACCGAACGGGTACTGGCGATCGAAGTTACGGTCTTTTTCTTCCCGCTCTTCAACGTCACCGTACGCGAAACCGTCTTTTCAAGCACAACATTGTTGATGGGATGCCAGGTCGCACTACCTGCAGCGAGTTCAAACACACCGCGGTTGGTTCCAGCGATAAGGGTCCCGCTGCTGGATTGTTTCAGCGTGAAAACATCCCGCCCGTCCAGGCCTGNNCGTGAGTGGAGAACACGCCGCCGAATTCGCGGTCGTTTACCACGCCGATGTAAAGCGTGCTGGGTTCCGCGTTGTCGGCCAGGATGGCGCTTACATAACGGTGGGAATATCCGTGGTTGGAGGCGGTGAAGCTGGCCGCAGAGTCGTCGCTGGCCAGCACACCGCTGCGATCGGTCGCGAGCAGCACGCGTTGCGAGTTGCGCGGATCGATCAGCACATCGTTCACTACGACTTCGGAACTGCCAACAAGTTTCCAATTCTTGCCCTCGTCAACGCTCTTCCACAGGCCTTCTGTAGTACCGGCATAGACGATGGCGGGATTGCTAGGATCCTGCTTCAGCACGCGGGTGCGCCGCGCGGTGAAGGGAATGCCCTTAACTTTTTCGAACAGATCGCCGCTGCTGGTGCTCTTATAGATACCCGAGCAGGCGCTGGCGAATACTTCCGAAGGATTGGCGGAGCTGACGATAATCGAGAAGACGTCGGAATCGTCGATCATGCCTTTGTTGATGTGCTGCCAGTTGGCGGCATCGATGGTCTTCCACGCCAGGTGCCAGGTGCCGGCATAGATCGTGTTCGGATCTTTGGGGTCGACCGCGATGGATTCGATGTTCTTAACGATACCGTCGTTGGGGGAAATCCGCTGCCAGTTGTTGCCGCCATCGGTGCTGCGGTAGACGCCATCGAGGGCGCCAGCGACGACAACTTTGGTGTCGGAAGCCGAAATCGCCATGGCGCGCACGGACTTGCCACGCATGGCTGGCAGAGATTCCCAATCCTTGCCACCGTTGCGAGTGCGGAAGATGTCGCCGGCACTCTGATCCTGCACGCTCCAGGCGGAAACGAATATGGTCTTCGAGTTCTGCGGATCGATGGCAATGTGGTCGAGCACATAATCATCGCCGGTGCCGAGTTTGGCAAATCGCGACCAGTTATGGCCGCCATCCTCGGAGACGAAGAGCACGCCGGTGCTGGTGCCGAGGAAAACGCGGTTCGGATCGTGCGGATCGTATGCCAAGCTGCGAACGTCGCCTCCGTCCGGACCTAGAACGGCCCACTGGCGAGTTCCCGCGGCAGACGCGGACACCGAACCTAACATCGAAGCTAACATCAATATCATCAGCAATTTAAGCCAAGCGGATTTCATAAGCAGTTTCGTCCCCAAGCGGAGAAAGTTGGATGCGCACCTAGCCTGACAGCGTAGGTTAGGTGCCGCAAGTTACTGAAGGACACGCAACAAAAGGGGCCGGTCGACATCGCCGACCGGCCCTTTAAGACTGCACTTGCCGAGTTACTCCGCTTTCTTGGCAGCCTTCTTCTTAGCCGCCGGCTTGGGATGATCCGGAACGTTCCGAACTCTGGATTCATCCACGGATTCAGTGCCGGTTGAGTCGAAGGTCGCGCCCGAAGGCACGATCCAGTACTCGGCCGTCTTGGTGCCACCGCTGCCGGTGCGCACTTCGATACGGCTGGGGTCAATTTGCTGCTGGGCTTCGCCCTGCGTCAGATAAAACTTGGAATTGACGGCACGTTCTCCCGCCAGATTCTTGCGTTTCTCTGTTGGCTCGGCGTTGCCGACAATGACCAGCTTGTTGTCGGGGTTCTGCTGCAGGTTCTTGGCTACGTCATCCAAGATGGCCTTGCAGGTGTTGTCGACGCGCCAAGGCTTCTTCTCGTTGGGGAAGTCGCACTGGCTCAGCTTGGCTGCCTTCGGCGGCGGCGGCGGAGGATTCTCCACCGTCACTTGCGTCGTGGCTTGGCCTGTCAGACCACGCGAATCGGTGCAGGTAGCACTGACCGTGATGGTTCCGGGCACTGCTCCGTCGGTGGACAGAGTTGCGGTGTTACCACTGCCGGAGACGGTTCCGCTGCTCGCGGTCCAGCCAGCAACGGAGACTGGAACTCCATCGGCACTGGTGCAGCTGCACGTTACCGTTGAACTTGCTCCGGTCTGCACGCTCGAAGGACTGGCCGAGCAACTCATGGTCGGCGGGTTTTTTGGCGGCAACGGCTTGATCGTGTAGTTCGCCGAGCAACTCGCTTCATTGTTTTGTTTCGCCTTGGCATCGGTCACATGGGCCGTGACGGTGTAGCTGCCGGGAGCCGCGTTCGTGGTGTCGATCTGCGCGGTCGTGTCTTTCCCGGTGATCTGACCGCCGTTGCCGCTCCACATGTAAGTAACTGTGTGCTTGGGATTGAAGTTGCTGGCGGTGACAGTCGCGGTGATGGGTTCACCCACCATGACTTCGGTGGGCTGTACGGAGCAAGCCGCAGCCGGTATTACCTCAGGCGCTCCACCCCAACTGAAAACGAGGCCGGTGCGCAGGCGTACACCCTCAAACGAAGGCCGCACCAGGCTGGGAAAATCGGAGGAAGCAAAACCGGAGTAGTTGTGCCGTGCCCAGACGTAGTCTGCTTCAAACAGGCGGAACGCGAGCCACTTCTTAATAGGCAAATCCATGCCGCC
>PLUJ01000058.1 GCA_003165455.1 Acidobacteriaceae bacterium
TCGTAGAGATAAATCTGACCGACCGACAGATAATTAGCGGCGCGCCAGTAAGCATTCATCTTGAGGAGCAGTTCTGAGGTGAGCGTGTTGGTTTTCGTCTTCGCATTCAGGGTTAGCTCTTTTTTGTTCCCTGCTTCGAGTTCATGGTCGAGTAGTTCAGGACTGAGCGTATCGGTCTTCATGGTTCAATTCTCCTTCTTGATTCTTGCAACCAAGTCCGAGAACCTGGCAAACTATTTTGGCAATCATGAGTTCTTCGTCCGTGCGGATGACGCGGACCGCAACCCTGCTGTCTGTTGCGGATATCACTCCCTCATTCCCTGCGTTTCGTTTTTCTTCGAGTTCGATTCCAAGGAATCCAAGCCCCTCGCAAATCCGGGCGCGAACCGGGGGCGCGTTCTCTCCGATACCACCAGCGAACACGAGCGTGTCCACTCCACCCAGCGCCGCTGCGAATGCGCCAATCCACTTCTTGACCTGGTAGCAGAAGAACGCAACCGCTTCAGCTGCACGCTTGTCCTCCGGCTCGCGTTTGAGCAAGTCACGCATGTCGGAACTGGTTTCGGATACCCCGAGCAGTCCTGACTGGAAATTGACCATCTCGTTGAATTGCTTCGCGCTCATTTTTTCAGTGCGCGCCAGATACCAAACCAGTCCGGGGTCGAGATCGCCGGAGCGCGTGCTCATCGGCACCCCGGCCGCCGGCGTGAAGCTCATGCTTGTATCGACGGATTTGCCATGATGCACCGCCGCCAGGCTCGCGCCATTGCCGAGATGGGCAAGGATGACCCGGCCTTGCGCCGCTTCCGGTCCGGCCATGCGGGCGAGTTCCTCGATCAAGAACGCATACGACAACCCGTGAAACCCGTACCTCCGCACGCCCTGCGCCTCATAGCGCCGCGGAATTGGCAGCAGTTGCGCCACGCGCGGCAGGTCATGGTGAAAAGCCGTGTCGAAACATGCCACTTGAGGCAGATCAGGAAACCGATGGTGAAACGCCTCGGTCAACTGGATCTCCTCCGGCATATGATCAGGATCAAACGCACTGAGGCGCTGGAACTCCGCAACCATTTCCGCAGTGATTCGCTGCGGCTTGTAATACTTCGGGCCGCCATTCACGACGCGATGCCCCACCGCGGTCAATGCGTCCTGCCGGCTGCGCTCTTCGATCCAATCCATCAGGACGCTTACCGCCGCCGTGTGATCCGGCGCCGCGACTGGCCGCGAAAAGTTCGCCTGGTCCGACCCTTTCACACGGAAAATGGGCTGTGGCAGTCCAATCCGCCCAATCCCGCCCTCCAGAATCCGTTGCAAAGAATCACCAGCCTCGAACATCCCGAACTTGATACTCGACGAGCCGCCGTTGATCGTCAGAATCCGCGGGTTCGATGGTTTCGTGAATGGCGCCTTTGTCATTCTGCAATCCGAACGAAGCTAGTTGTGCGCCGGCACTGAAGGGTCAGGCCTCTCCCGAGTAGGCCGTGATAAGTCTGGGCACCGTCCACCAGTGCACCAGTAGGAAGGCTTTTTCGATACAGCCCCGGCCGCCGCACGTCGCGGGAAAACTAGGACTTTTCAGATAAGTCTCAAGAGGAACATGACAGCACTCTCATGGAAAAACTGTTCCCAATTGCACAGTGTCGAAAAAGCCCCAGTGTCCCTCGCGCCTTTAGCGTCATATATTCCTTATGTCTGGACGGGTCACTTCGAGCCGGACTTAGGAGAGAACAGCCGCGGCGTGGCGCAATTTGAGGTGGACCCCTCGGTCTGAGTCAGGGAGTGCGCCAGCGTGTGAAAGGGGTGGCTGGGGAGCTTTCCGCAGTTTGGCTGCCTGCTTATTGATGCCGCGGGTCATAGTGTTTTCCTTCCCACGAGTGCGGGATCGTGCTTCGCCACCATCGTTTCATCGGCTCGATAGGCACAGCATAGACCTTCAGGGAGCGGTTCGACAGGTCGAAACTGCACAGTTCTGACGATTAGTTTGGCTAGATGGTGGGCTGTACGAATGGAGCTTTCAAAGTGGTCCAATGTGCTCAGACTTACGTGTTGGGCACTTATATCATAGGCGTTAGGGAAGAAGTGAGATGGCCGCTACAAACGCCAGTCCAGCTTATCTTAACGAATCGGAGTACAACATATGGAAACCGTATTGATTGTTCTTGTGGTGCTGTTTTTGCTCGGCGGCGGAGGCTGGGGATACTCTCGTTGGCGCAACTAGCACGATCATCGTATCGATGCATGGGCGCTGCTTAGTGCGAGGGTTACGGACATGAAAGGTCGCGAACCCTCGCTCAAGTCCCCCACTCATCTGAAGTTTCTCTCTCCTTAGATTGCTCAGGAAAAAGGTGTCCGCCATGCGTCCGAATGGGAGACGAGCATGACTATGCACAATACCGAACATTTGCATCCGAACGGCGAGAGTCATCATAGCCGTGGCCAGACTCCGTACTGGCGGCGTGCGCATCATGATTGGCGCTTCTGGTTCGGCCTTGTGGCTATGCTCGTGGCTATCGGCATCTACGTCGGAACTAACGATTTGTCGATGGTGCCTTCTGGCCGCCAGAAGCAGATGCCGGCCGGCAGCCGGGTTCCATGAACTTCGCTGCGGCAGTGTGTGAACGTAAGAAATATCTTCGATCAAACAATTAGGCAGGAGGTCAGCACGCAAATCCAGGTCAATACCGACCACACAATCGAAGGTCACGAGGCGCTGGCCGATCAGATCAGGGGCGTAGTGGGGAATGCCCTGAGCCGAATGAGCGATCACATCACGCGAGTGGAAGTCCACCTGACCGACGAGAGCGGCCCTAAGAGCCGCGAGAATAACAAACGTTGCATGATGGAGGCGCGCCTCGAAGGTCGCCAGCCCATTGCGGTCACCGACGAAGCGGCGACTGTGGACCT
Source organism: Acidobacteriaceae bacterium (assembly GCA_003165455.1). GTDB lineage: Bacteria > Acidobacteriota > Terriglobia > Terriglobales > Acidobacteriaceae > Sulfotelmatobacter. Next base: position 2,905 of record PLUJ01000058.1, read on the forward strand.
GGCGGTCGACGGCGCCGCAGATAAGTTAGCCAGATTGATCGAGCATACCCTCGGCAAATTGCA
>PLUJ01000308.1 GCA_003165455.1 Acidobacteriaceae bacterium
TCAACCAGCCGAACTCCGCCATTATGGGTGTTGGAGGTATCACGAAGCAGCCGCTGGTTATCACTGACAAGGATGGCAATGATTCGATTGCCATCCGCTCAGTGGTCCACCTCACTCTGGGCTACGACCATCGCCTGATCGATGGNNACCAGTTCATGGCGTTGGTGAAAAAGACATTAGAGACATGGAGCGAAGAGATCGGGTAGGCGCGATTAAGCCTTGCCAGTTGTTGCCCCCACTTGCTGCCGCTTACACCACGTCGACGCATTAAGGCACTGGATTGTGCCGTCGATGATCATGGAGATGCCCGTCCGGAATTGTTCGGGATTTATTATTTCCCGAGCGGCCACAGCATCGGCAGCGCTCAGAGCGTTTTCTAGAAACGACATTGCAGCGTCTTTCTTCTGCTCTCCGGACTTGCCGCCGAACAACCCTTCGATTCCGTTAACGAGAGCTGGAACGAACGCAATTCCGCGTAACAGCTGAGATAAGAAATCCATTTTTTCTCCTTAACTATATTTCACAAGGTCGGAAGCAGCCGTGGGCTTCCTGCGGCTGCCGAAATCGCTAGCTCAAGCTGGCAAGAATGTCGTTCAGCGCCGTCAGATTGGGGTCAGCGCCGTCAGAAGCCTTTACTACCAGCGTCAGGCATGCCTTTAGTTCGATTGCCTTATTNNGCGCGAGTGCAAGCATCCCTTGCATATCGAATCCATCCGACCCAGCGCTCTTCAGCGTGTTCGCGGTGGGGGTGGTTAGAGATTTCAAGTTCGTGATAATCGTGGTACTCGCTACAATACTCATAGTTCTCCTTGTGTCATCATTGGAATGTTTACTTCAGCCAATACTTGTGCAGTGCGATAGCCACGCTGATCCCTGCACTAATGGCTCCATTCACCAGCCGGTTGTGAATGCTGTTGCGCAGGTCATTTCTCTCCAGCACGGCGACCTTATCCTCCACCAGTTTCACGCGCCCCGGCTGATTGTTACCTACAAGAGCGTCCATCTTCGTTTCGAGCCGAACCAGTTTGTCTAGAACCTCACGCTGGAACTCGATGTCAATCGACCGCAGCGCTAATTCCCTGTCGCTCAGCATGATCTTTTATCTCCATTGGCCGAAAACTCTTAAAGCGGATAATCAACGTGCAACGCAGCCGAATAGCGCGAATATTTTGGTGGGGATGAACTGTCGTAGAGGCGCAGAAAATATGTTTGCGTTCTCGCCAAACGAGCAAGACTGAACGTCTGCGTTGTGAACCGTCCTAGCAGATTTCGATCGTTCGCTTGCCCCCAACCATAATTATTGGCGCGCACCTCGATCACGCTCGTCAGCGCTGGGCCGCTCTGCGGAGGGAGCGAAGCCGCCCGCGGGTTAGGACTTGCTGTGCGCGGCTTCGCCTCGGGCAGGGAACTCATGGCCTTCTCTGGCTTCTCCGCGGAGCCCTCGCCCCGCGCCGCCACCCGGATTCCCGATGTCATCATCACGATTCCCAGCACCAAATAAAAAAGCCGCCCTTTCGGACGGCGTGCGTCGAACATACTTCCTCCTAAATCTCTGTTTCGTCTGTGTTCCTGGCTGACTTCTTAACTCGACCTTCGCCAATCCTTCCGCGCAGAAAATCCTCCACGCTATGCACGTAAACCTCGGCGAAATCCGCCACCGGCCGCCGTCCCTCAATCAGGTCCATCGCATCTTCCACCGTCCAACCCATCACGCTCAAAAGCGCCAGTGTCATCATCGGAGCCCGGTGCACTCCGGCTGCGCAATGAACCAATATCTTCGTTCCCGCTTCTTCCAGTGCAGCCAACGCGAATCCCACCCCGCGTTCAAATACTTCCGGCGCCTTTGGCTCGAAATCGTCATCCACCGGATTCCAGCACACTTCAATTCCATGCGCTCCCGCCAAAGGCGTGTCATCGAACTCAATCTGCATATCGATAATGTGGGTAATGCCGTTGCGCGACACCGCTTTCATGTTCTCTGCGTTCCAAATTCCACCGCCAACCGCAATGCGGTCAGTCACCCACGTAATGTCAATGCCCATCTCTCGCCGCGCGACCCGAACCTTTCCGTCTACTGCAAGATTGCTGGGGGTTCCGCTTATGGCAACCAACTCTCCGAACGAATCCAGCAATTTACTCTTACGCAAACTTGCACGCGGCGAGACCGATAATCCTTGCGATGACCACTCGTCGCATTTCTCGTTCATTTTACGGCATTCGTCTAAACTCAATCTCATAGCTTGCTGCTCTCACCCTCTTTTTCCCCGGAATCCTCGTCGCGGCCTTGCACAGCATCCCCGAATCCTTCCCACCGCGGCGCACCATCTTCCCCAAATACTGGATCCGTCGGCAATCCCAATCTCTGCAATAACGTGAATGCCAGTGATTCTTCCTCTTGCGGCGAGGTCTCGGCCGTCAATGGATACAATCCCACTGCTTCGAACAAATACTTTGCCGGCGCCAATTGTCCTTTCGTCGCAACGATGATCAGACTCTTCGCAATCGCCTCAGCCGAATGACCCACCAGAGCTGTAATATTCTTTCTCACTTGTGTAAAGTCCACCGGCTTGATCGGCTCCGTCTCCTCAATGATTTTTTTCATCAAGCGCTCCGCCGCCGCTGCATTTGCCTTACTCAGTTGCTTCGCTTTCGTCACCATTCGCACCTCCGCCACCTATAGCTTTGTGGAGAAACAATAAAGGCGTGCTTTTCGGCACGCCTTCTGGCACAAATCTCGAGATTATACCCTTGACTCAACACAGGTGTATAATTCTCGGCCATGCCATCCATAACTAAACGTTTCGCATCAGCCTTTTATAAAACTGGCTTACGAGAGATGAGCGAAAGAAAAGACGTGATTGTAGGCGCTATGGCCGCCTTGGTGTTATATATAGCTCGGCTAAAGGTCAATCATCGTTTGTCGGTGGAAGGTCTTAAGCAGAGTGGTAGCGATGCTTTTACTGCGGGAGTGATCGCTTTTTGTTTAATGATCGCTTGGATTGCGTTTGAAGCGGCCAAGTTAGTGCTGACGGAGATTGNNAGGATAACCTTAAAAACCGAGTGCCGCAATATCTACCCATTCTGTCACCTTCTGGGGAGCAGATTCTAGCCTCGCCGCAAACAGAAATCCTCTACCCCCACTACAGAGTCAAGATATGGTCGTTGGCAACGCTGCTGATATTACTGATGGTGGGTGTCTCCTATGTTACTTGGGATAAGACCAATTACGAACGTAAACCGGATGACATTTCCCAAATCAATGACGGAGACTTTCTTGATGTTGTAACAGGGTGGGGTGTCGAAGCTCCGCCTGCTGGATTAACTGGGGGAGACGGCTGGGAGGACATAGACACAACACGACTACAACCGTTCAGGGAAAAGTA
>PLUJ01000290.1:0-14214 GCA_003165455.1 Acidobacteriaceae bacterium
CGCCCATCACTTCAATCTTGCCTAAGTATTCCGCCGCTCGTTTTTCGATCTCATTGGTCAGCGCCTCAATATAGTACGATCCGGCCAACGGATCGATGGTCTGCGCCGCCCCCGATTCATACGCAATCACCTGCTGCGTGCGCANNTATTTTCCGGCTGCTGCGCCGTTAGCGTCGATCCCGCAGTCTGCGTATGAAATCGCAGCATCCATGACTTGGGATTTTTTGCCTTGAAATGCTCCCGCATGATCCGCGCCCACATCCGGCGCGCCGCGCGGAACTTCGCCACTTCCTCCAGAAAATTGCTGTGCGCATTAAAGAAGAACGAAAGCCGCGGCGCAAACTGATCCACATCCAGCCCAGCCTTGATCGCGGCATCCACATACGCCATGCCATTGCCCAGCGTGAACGCCACTTCCTGCACCGCACTCGATCCTGCCTCACGCATGTGATAGCCAGAAATCGAAATCGTATTCCACTCCGGCACATGCTCCAACGCCCACGCGAACATGTCCGTAATCACCCGCAACGCCTGCTTTGGCGGATAAATATACGTACCTCGCGCTATATATTCCTTCAGCACATCATTTTGCACGGTGCCCGAAAGTTTGCGAATGTCCTTGCCACGCCGCCGCGCCACCGCCACATACAATGCCAGCAGGATCGACCCCGTTGCATTGATCGTCATCGACGTTGAAATCTTTGTCAGATCGATGTCGGCAAACAACCGCTCCATGTCCTCGATTGAATCGATCGCCACCCCGACCTTGCCCACTTCCCCCGCAGCCAGCGCGTGATCGGAATCCATTCCGATCTGGGTGGGCAAATCGAATGCTACGGAAAGCCCAGTCGTCCCATTCGCCAGCAAATATTTGTAGCGCTTGTTCGATTCCTCGGCGTCTCCCATGCCCGCATATTGCCGCATGGTCCACAGCCGCCCGCGGTACATCGTCGCCTGCACGCCCCGGGTAAACGGATACTCCCCGGGACATCCAATTTCGCTCTCGTAATCCGAGCCCTTCAAATCCGCCGGCGTGTAAAGCGGGTTTACCGGGATATGCGAAGACGTCTCCACCTCCGCTATCCCCGCTCGATCCTGAGATCCAATTCTGTCCGACATGGTCGATAATTGACGTTCGTTACCCGAAAAACTCCCTGTCATTCCGAACCGGCGTCAGCCGGTGAGGAACCGGCTGTCGCTGGCACAACGCAGCTCTCACCCGCCGCAACCACTCTCACTCCCACTACTTTTTCTTTTTCACTCTCAAAAACGAACTCACCCCAAACCAGGCAAACAGCAAAGTACAGCAACCTGCGAGCACCACGTTCCGCACGCCTGCCTGCCGGGCATGGTACTTCATGAACTCCCGCACTGATCCCGCCCCAAAGCTCAAAGCCATCAGCAGAAAAACGACTCCTATTACTTCGAGCCACAACTGATGCATTGCCCGGCCGAAAGCCCGCGCCGTAGTCGACGCCGCGTGCTTCGCCGCCCGCACGGTTCGGCTGCGCTGAGCCTGCGCGGAAGCGATCCGCGCCGCCACCCCTAACTTTCGTGCCGTGGAAACCTTACTCACAGCCTCGATTTTAGCAGCCTATGGCGCTACAATGGCGCAAAGCCCGGGATGCTCAAAACCGTTCGAGCGTCCCCCGCATCTAAGCAATGTACGGCTGGAATGTAGGGCTGGATAGAGCGCAGGCAAGAAAGATCGGGGGATCACTTGGACCAGCAACTCAAAGACCTGATGAAGGAACTCGGCGAAGCCATCAACGAATCTCTTTCAGACTCCGAACAGATCGCCGAAGTGGTCTCTCGCATTAAAGAGGGAGGCTACGATATCTTTTTGGTCCTCGAAGCAACGATCGGCGTCAGCAAGCAGGGCGAGAAATCCTCCGACAAAACTTCTCTGGTCACCACCCTTTCAACCAACCCCGAATTCAAAGTCAACGATCAGGATGTCAAATTCCTAAAATCCCTCCGCATTAAGATCGAAGAGGAAAAATAGGGTTACTGAGCGAATAGGGGAATATCTTCTTCCGCTACACCTCCGCCAGTACCCGGTGCACGAGATAAATGGAAATCGATCCTTCGCCCACCGCGGAGGCCACGCGCTTCACATTCCCGGAGCGCACATCCCCCACCGCAAATACTCCCGGCAAACTGGTTTCTAGCATCTGCGGTACGCGCTGCAGCGGCCAGTGAAAGCTCGGAGTAGAGTCAAGGTCGCGGCCCGTAAGAATGAACCCTTTTTTATCGAGCAGCACGCAGTTGTCCAGCCAAGCGGTTCGCGGCGAAGCCCCGGTCATGATGAACACATGCCGAATATCATGGGTTGAAGTTTCGCCGCTTTTGTTATTTCGCCAAATGACGCGCTCCAGTTGAGTGTCGCCTTCCAGTCCAACAATCTGGGTGCCGCAATGCAGTTCGATCGCAGGATTTTCTTCAATGCGCTGGATCAGATAGCGCGACATGGTATCCGATAGCTTTCCAGCCCGCACCAACATGTGAACCTTGCCCACGGTTTGCGAAAGATACACCGCCGCTTGTCCAGCCGAGTTGCCACCGCCCACCACGATCACGTCCTCGTCGCCGCATAGCTGGGCTTCCACATAGGTAGCACCATAGTAAACACCGAGACCCTCGAACTTCGTGAGGTTTTCAATGAGCGGCTTGTTATATTGCGCTCCGCTGGCGATGACCACGGTGCGCGCGCGAATGACGTCCCCGCTATCGACGGTAAGTTCGTACGGCCGGCGTTCGCAGTTCAACTTGGTCACCCGGCTCGCGATCAGCATCTTAGCCCCGAACTTGTGAGCTTGAGTCGCCGCGCGCGCCGCCAATTCCTGACCCGAAACTCCCATGGGAAATCCAAGGTAGTTTTCGATCTTGGAACTCGACCCCGCCTGTCCGCCAGGAGATTCCTCTTCAATCACCAGAACATCCAGGCCCTCTGAAGCACCGTACACCGCGGCGGCCAGACCCGCGGGACCCGCGCCTACGATGACAACGTCGCGTAGCTCCGTTGCCGTTACGTTGGCGTTCAGTCCCAGGCAGCTTGCCAATTCCTGAATCGAAGGATTCCGCAGCACGGTCCGGTTATTGCAAACCACAATCGGCACTTCCTGCATGGTGACGTGAAACCGGTCAAGCAACTCCTGCGAACCGGCATCGGTGTCAAGGTCAACATACGTATGAGGATGTCCGTTGCGAATAAGAAACTCACGCAAATGCAGCGTGTTTGCCGAATGCCGCGACCCCATGAGGATTACGTTCCCCGCACCTCGATTGATGAGCGCAACCCGCCGCAGGATAAAAGCGCGCATGAAGATTTCGCCTAGCTCCGCGTCCCGCGCGTTCAACGTTCGCAGATCTTCTCCGCACATCTCGAGGAATTCGCCCGGATCGGTCACTCGGCCTCGAACCAAAGACCTGCGGCCGGAAATCATATTGATTTCTCCGGTGAACTGCCCGGGCCCGTGCTTCACAATCAACCGTTCGCCTTGCAAGTCCGGCTGAACGATTTCCATGCTGCCCGAAAGCAACACAAAGAATGGGATATCGCTATCGCCCGGTTCAAACAGAATGTCCCCCGCTTTGACCGTTCGCAGCCTTGCCAGTGGCCGAATTCGATCGATCTGTCCAGCCGTTAAGACAGGAAAAGCCTCTCCATGAATGTCGGGCGATATCGGAATAAGTTGGGACGACATAGTTTGCTCCCTTCGGACGGTCCTAATCGGGGTTGCCGAGCCTAGTAGTAGATGAATAAAGGGGCGTTGGGGTTCGAGAATACAGAGATTAAAGGATGGGCTGCGTAAAGCTGAGCGCGGGAACCTCGCGGGCAACTATTTCTTCTGCAAATCCTCCACCGCGAATATCTTCGTCTTGGCGCGGAACTTTTTGTAGTCCCGAAAGGTCAAGTCCTGCTCCTCGTCAAACTCTTTCAGCAACGCGATTCGCGCGTCCACCTTCAACGACACGTGCAGAGGAAGCCAAACTTCGTCGTTCACTCTCGTTTGCTCGATGACAATGCGCGAACCTTTGTGAATGCGTGCCAGGAAAAGCCCGACTGAGACGGTATCGATGCACTCGATATCGAGCTTCGCCCATTGGGCGTCAGCTTTGTCGATCCAGGCCCGAAATCGAAACTTTGGAAGAAACTTCGCATCCTTCATGTGCGGCTCGTAGCCCGAGCGAGGCTCGGCATCGATCACCCATGCGTCGCGCCCGCTTAATGACTCCGTGCCCGCCAAATGAAAGTTGTAAGCGTCCGCCACTTCGCGGACGAATTCCCGGTCATGCTCACGGTCTTTGTTTTCTTTGTCCTCGCGTTTTCTCCGTGCTTCGTCCGATTCATCCTTCCGCTTGTCGATTACCTTTTGAATCTTCTCCTCCTCCTTAGCAGCCTCTTTTGGGTCGAGCGGCTTGTCGTCTTTCTCAATCAGGCGCTGAACTTGTTCTCCGTAGAGTTCCATTACTTCATAGGTTTTTACTTCGGAGGATTTTATCTGCCCCTTGCCGTCTAGCTTGTGTTCGTCATCCCGCTCAACATAGGTGTAATCGCGGAGTCGTTTATCGTTCTCGATATCTTTATCGGCTACGACGCGAAACAGCTGCTGCATCTGTTCCTGGGAAAAATTCCCCTTCGCATCAGGCTTCAGATTCGCCAGCGAAGAGATATTTGGACTCGCGCTAGCCCTGTCTGGCGAAGAGGGCTCGACCGGAGACGGGGCCTGCTGAGCGTCAACCAGCAAGGAAGAGAAAATTAACAAGAAAACGAGGACAAAGGTTCTCACGCATCGATTTTATCCGAGGTTTTATCCAGAAAGGCTCTATCGAGAAAAGAGGCGGGATTTTGGAACGGAACCAAGCGGCACGCAAACAAATAATAATGCAAATTGGTGACGCGGTAATGACAAGGTCAATTCACACGAGCCCTAACGTTCGTAGTGTCCTGAGCGGAAGCAATCTAGCCAGTGACCAACAATCTCTCATTTCGCTACGAAGGAGAATCACCATGTCCCATCTGCGTATGCCTCGTTGCTTCACTCGTATTGTGGCCCTAACGTTTTTCCTGGCAGGAATCCTGACGGTTCTTTCCAGCCGTGCTGTGGCACAATATCAACTCACCAATCTGGTTTCGAACCAGGTAGGGGCCGCGAACCACACCGACCCTCTCCTCGTTAATGCCTGGGGACTCGCCTACGGGCCCTCCCGCGCCTTCTGGATCGCCGATAACGGCTCGGGATGGTCCACGCTTTACAACGGCAACGGAGTGAAGCAAGGTTTGCAAGTCATCGTGCCTGCCGCGGCGGGCGGCAACGGTCCTGGCACTCCCACCGGAATCGTCTTCAACGGCTCTCAAGACTTTCAGGTTGAAGGCTGGGCATCGATCTTCCTGTTCGCCACGCTGGATGGCACCATCAGCGGCTGGGCCCCGCAGTCCAATCCCAATGCGGCTATCGTTGCGGTCACCATCCCAGGCGCCGTCTATACCGGACTTGCCGTTACTGGTAATGCCTCCGGCAATTTCCTCTTTGCCGCCGACGTTGCAAACAACAAAGTGGACATGTTCGATGGCACCTTCAACCTCGTCACTTCGTTCACCGACACTACCATTCCGGTCGGTTTTGCCCCATTCGGCATCCAAGACTTCGGCGGCCTGCTTTACATTTCGTTCGCCAGCACCTCCGGCGCCGCGGGCGGTTATGTCGATGTCTTCAGCGAAGGCGGAGTGCTCCTCAAGCAACTCGTAAAGGGCTCACCGCTGAACCAACCGTGGGGGTTTGCCATCGCACCAAGAAACTTCGGAACTCTCAGCAATTCCTTGCTGGTCTCGAATAACACCAACTCAGGCACAATTAACGCCTTCAACAGCGTCACCGGTCAGTTCATCGGCACCGTCAAGGATTCCACCGGCAAAGCGATCCATATCGACCAGCTCTGGGGGATTGAGTTTGGCGGAGGAAGCGCGAGCAACGGCGCAAAGAATCATCTCTATTTCACGGCTGGCCCGGACAATAATTTGGCAGGGACATTCGGAAGGATCGTTCCGGTTTCCGAGTAATTGCTTGGCTTGCGGGACGATTCCACGTCGAATCGTCCCGCAATTCATTCCTTACTCTTCACCGCCCTGCCCAGGCATTCGCCCTGAAACAACCGCTCGTCTACGCGATGCAGCCGCTTCGCCATCGCCGGGGTAATCAATGGATAATGTTTGATGTCACACAAATGATAAGCGATGAACCACACCGGGTCCTCGGTGGTCATCCAGTTCTGGCGGTCAAATCGCTTCAGGTTGACGGGACCTGAAAATCGCCTCAAACTACGCTCCCGGCGCAGATTGAAGTAACCGTTGAAGTAGGTAAGCGCAAGTTCGCGAAGCGTACGATGCACTGGCTCACGCCACCGGCAACCCGTGAAATTCGACTTCGCGATCGCTCCCCAAAATCCATCCTGCCGAAAAATGGCGATCACATGATCGGTATCCTGCTCCGCTTCCAGGTCGAGCAGCAACGGCGGGTAGCCATTGGCGCGCAGGGCTGCGGCTCCAAAGATCGCGCCCTCCAGGCAATGCGCAGTCTGCTCCTTCAGCACCCGGCGGGGAGACCATGCGGAACCCGCAAGGTGGTAGGGAATCTCATCCAGAAATTTCTGAATCCCGTACGGATTTTTCATGCTGCGCAACTTGCGCAGCTCCGACGGTGTAAAAGCGTTCGGATCGCTCATCGTCGAATGAGTTTACAGGATGACATCATGCCCCGCTGCTCGTCATCCGAAAACTTGCGCCAGTTCCTGAGGCTCATCCACCAGCACGTCCGGCGGATTCACCTGCAACGTATGAGGAGCAAAGCCATAATTCACAGCCACAGTCCACAGCCCCGCGTTTTGTCCAGTCTCCACATCGACATGGGAATCGCCCACGATCACCGTCTCTTCAGGCCGTACTTCTGTTTCCAGTAATAACCTTCGCGCACCCTCCGGGTCCGGCTTCTTGGTCGCGAAACTGTTTCCACCGTAAACCTGCATGAAGAACCGCCCCAGGCCAAGCGCCTGCACAATCGCCCGCGAAGGTACAACCGGCTTGTTCGTGAGCACGGCCATCTGGCGCGATCTTCCGTTCCCATGGTTCTGAATTCCTGCCAGCGCGTCGGGGATGCCCTCATACACCGTCGTGTGGTCCAGCTTGTGCTCGCGGTAGTACGAAAGAAAAAATTCCAACCCACGCCTTCCCAAACCTTCATCGGAAGCTTCCGCCCCCAGCGCTCTCTGCATCAAAGCCGGGGCACCATCCCCTACATAGCTGGCGATCACGTCATCCGGCAATTCCGGCCGTTGGATGTGCCGTAGCGCCGCATTCACGGAATGCACCAGGTCGAGCCGCGAGTCGACCAAAGTACCGTCAAGGTCGAAGATGACGAACTTAATAGAAGCTGGATCGAAGCGCCGGCGAGTTTGGATCATGAGTCTCTCTAGAATAAATGATCGCTTCCCCGTAATTTCAACCGTACCCAAGCACGAAACTCACTCCCACGCAAAAACTTGCATGTTTTCCATTCCTTCATTCCCGTTTACAATGCAACATGCCCACTATGGCTCCGCACCTTAATCTTGTTAGCGGAATCTATTAATAGAAGATTCATATTTAATCCTCGGGGTAACGGATGGCGACCACAAAAACCGACCCAAAACTTTCGCTCGCGGACTCAAAGAAACTTCGCAGTTCTGATGGACTTACCCACGAACAGTTCATCGAAGCCTATCGCATCATGTATACCTCCCGGCGCATCGACGACCGGGAAATCCTGCTGAAGCGGCAGCAAAAGATTTTCTTCCAGATGTCAGGCGCCGGGCACGAGGCCATTGGTGCCGCTGCCGGAATGGCCCTCAAATCGGGCTACGACTGGTTCTATCCTTATTATCGCGATCGTTCGTTATGCCTCGCGCTTGGGGCGAAACCGCTTGAAATGTTTCTGCAAGGCGTCGGGGCCGCCGACGATCCAAGTTCCGGCGGACGTCAGATGCCTTCCCACTGGGGATTCAAAAACCTTAACGTGGTCACCCAGTCGTCTCCGACAGGCTCGCAAATTCTACAAGCCGTGGGTTGCGCCGAGGCCGGACGCTACTATTCGCAGCGCTCCAAGGCCGCGGAAATTCCGTCTGCTTCCGACAATGCCAGCTCACCCGACTATCGCCACTTTAAAGATGTCAGCTTCCATGGCGATGAGGTCACCTACGTTTCCCTCGGCGATGGCACCAGCAGCGAGGGCGAATTCTGGGAGGCAATGAATGCCGCTGCTCTCGGCAAGTTACCGGTCATTTTTTGCGTGCAGGATAATGGTTACGCCATCTCCGTTCCCGTCGAAGTGCAGACTGCGGGAGGCAGCATTTCGCGCCTGGTCTCCGGCTTTCCCAATTTTCACTTCGAAGAAATCGATGGCACCGATCCCGACGAAAGTTACCGCGCCTTTCAGCGTTCCGCCAAACATTGCCGCGAGGGCCACGGCCCGGCATTCGTGCATGCCCATGTAATCCGTCCGTACTCCCACTCGTTATCGGATGATGAACGGTTATATCGTCCCGATACCGAGCGCGAACGCGACGCTACCCGCGACCCCGTAACTCGCACCCAGATGTTCCTGCTCCGCGAGGGCATTCTCGATGAAAAAGGCATTAACGAACTAGAGAAAAAAGTTGAAGAAGAACTTCAAGCGGCCGTCGATCAGGCTCTTGAGGCTCTGCCGCCCGTACCGGAAAGTATTACCCAATATGTCTATTCTCACGATCTCGATCCGGCGTCTACTGCCTTCGACACCTCCGCTGTAATTGCTTCTGACGCAAACGACGGTAAAAAGCCCGCCGCCAAAACCATGGCCGATTTGATCAACGTAACCTTGAACGACGAAATGAAGCGCGACGAGCGCATCGTCATTTTTGGCGAAGACGTGGCCGATTGCAGCCGTGAAGAATACCTGAAGAACAAGCTGGTGAAAGGCAAGGGCGGAGTTTTCAAACTCACCTTCGGCCTGCAGTGCGAATTCGGCAATGACCGCGTCTTCAATTCTCCTCTAGCCGAAGCCGCAATCGTCGGCCGCGCCACCGGCATGGCAACCCGCGGCCTGAAACCCGTGGTCGAGATTCAATTCTTCGATTACATTTGGCCTGCGATGATGCAGATTCGCGACGAGTTAGCCGTAATCCGCTGGCGCTCCAACAACGCCTTTTCCTGTCCTCTGGTCATTCGTGTGGCGATTGGTGGATACCTCACCGGAGGCGCGATCTACCACTCGCAATGCGGTGAAAGCACCTTCACGCACATCCCCGGACTCAGGGTTGTTTTCCCTTCGAACGCACTTGATGCCGCCGGTCTTCTGCGTACTGCGATTCGCTGCGATGATCCCGTCCTCTTTCTTGAGCACAAGCGTCTCTACCGGGAAACCTACGGACGCGCGCCTTACCCCGGCCCCGACTACATGATTCCGTTTGGCAAAGCCAACATCGTGAATCCAGGAACCGATCTAACGGTGATTACCTACGGCGCAGTTGTTCCTCGTGCCTTGCAAGCCGCTCAGAAGATCGAGCGCGAGCACGGCATTAAAGTGGAGTTGATCGATTTGCGCTGCCTGAATCCCTTCGACTGGGAAACCATTGCGGCCTCGGTCGCCAAAACCAATCGCGCGCTCGTTGCCTACGAGGACACGTTGAGCTGGGGCTATGGCGCCGAAATCGCGGCCCGCATTGCCGATCAGCTCTTCGATCAGCTCGATGCGCCTGTTCGCCGCATCGCCGCCGCCGATACCTTCGTGGCTTACCAGCCAATTCTTGAAGACGCCATCCTTCCGCAGGCCAACGATCTATTCCGCGCCATGAAGGAATTGGCCGAGTATTAATTGGCGGAATACTAAACTTAAAGGTTTAGTTTAATAGTAGCGCCCCAGAGTCTTCCGTCTCTGGGCGTTCCTTCTCGTTGCCCGATTCGTGCTTTACCCCTAAAATCAGACGCCACTTTTTTGAGGGGGAACGGTTAATGTCACTTCGTCTCGCTGCCCACTGGCCTGGGCTGGCCATTAGCGCCAGCCTGTCCATTTTCTTCTTTGTTCAAACGCCCATCACGTCAGCTCAAACTGCGGTCACAACTTACCACAACGATAATTATCGAACCGGCTGGAATTCGTCTGAAACATCCCTCACCCCAGCCAATGTAAACAAGTCTTCCTTTGGGCTCTTGCACAAAGTTGTGGTAGACGATCAAGTCGACGCTCAGCCGCTGGTGGTTCCCGCCGTAAACATAACCGCTGGAAATTATCAGGGAACGCACGATGTAGCGTATGTTGCTACGGGAAATGACACCGTATATGCCATCGATGCAGATACGGGCACAGTGCTTTTGAGTGTAAGCCTCGGCAAGCCCGTAAGCTCTCCGCTCGGTTGCAATAACAACGGTCCAAACGTTGGCATCGATTCGACGCCCGTCATCAATCTGGCCACCAACAATCTCTACGTGATGGCCTATACCCAGACTTCCAACGGGCCCACCTACACCATTCACGCCCTCGATCTCGGCAACCTCACCGAAAAATTAACTCCCGTCGTAGTCTCCGCGTCGCACAGCCTCTCGGACGGCACCACTTTCAATTTCAACGCCACCTACCAGCGCCAACGTCCCGCTCTGTTGCTCGCGAATGGCAACGTCTATGCCGGCTTTGGCAGCTTCTGTGATTATTCAGCGAACCTTTCGCGCGGCTGGCTCCTCGGCTGGAACGCGTCAACGTTAGCCCCGCTTTCCGCCAACCACCTGAACGATATCCAAGCCACGTCTCCCGATAGCTTTTTCCTCTCTTCCATCTGGATGTCTGGATACGGCCCCGCCGCGGATGACTCCGGCAACGTCGTCTTTGTCACCGGAAACTCCGATCCTTCCGGAAACACTTACGACGGGGTCACCAATATCCAGGAGAGCGTGGTCCAAATGTCCTCCGACCTCACTACCGTGTTGAGCTTGTTTACCCCTTCAAACGTTGGATCGCTGGATCAAGACGACGAGGATTTCGGTTCCGGTGGCGTACTCGTATTGCCCGATCAACCTGGATCGATTCCACATCTCGCGGTGGCTGCCGGCAAGGCTGGCAGTATGTTCCTCATGAACGAAGACTCTCTTGGCGGTTACTCTCCCAACAAGAACAACGTTCTCGGTACCTACTCCGTCGGCGGTTGCTGGTGCGGCCAGTCTTATTTTGTCGATCCGACCGATGGTCTGGCTCGCGTCGTGAGCAGCGGCGGCACACAGCTTATCGTCTGGAAGCTCCAAACCTCACCGCACTCGAAGCTGAGCCCAATATCCCACTCCGCTGCACTCGCCAGCGGCGTGCAGGATCCGGGATTTTTCACCAGCGTGTCATCGAATGGAAACTCCAATCCCATTATCTGGGCGCTGTCTCGCCCTTTTTCTCGACAGAATCCTGCACTGGATTTATATGCCTTCAATCCTGACGGCCGTACAGCCTCCATGTCGCCGCTATTCCACAGCAGCGCTGGCTCATGGCCCAACCAGGGCGGCAACTCGAATATGGTGCCGGTCGTTGCCAATGGCAAAGTCTACGTGGTCAGTAATAAACAGCTTCAGATCTTTGGCCTCACCGGCGCAAACGCAAAGCAGCCGGCAAAATAGCGCTCAACGCTAACACGCTTTTCCGTTAAGAATTACCGCCATGGCGGGGACCGAGCGCCTCGGTTGGACTCAAATTCTCGATGTTAAAATTTTCGATGTTACTTAGGCTTTGCTCGCAAGCCGCTTCTCGTTGATCGTTCTTTCCTACGATGCTAGGCTTCGAGCAGTGAGTTCCGGATTCTTCAATCCCGCGATTCCCTCCGAAATTGGCGCAAAGGCGAAGCCCCCCTGGCTGCAATCGCCCAGCGCCGAAATCTGGACAAAGTTTCTGCTCGCAATCCTGGGCCTCGGTCTGGCCTTTGGCGCGGCTTTATTTTCCACCGCCTCGGGCGAAGCCGGACACCCATGGGCCTCCGTGATCCTGGCATCGGTGGCGCTGCTCCTGGCCGCCTTCGTAGGCCTGGTCACCGTGCCCTATCTCGCGCGACGCGCAGCCATCGAACGGCTACGCCAAACTTTTCATTATGAGGTAACCCGCGCCGGCATTATCTATGCCCTGGTAACGCTCGTAATCGGCATTGCCGCCCTTAATACCGGTAACAATCTGCTCTACATAGTTGTGGCGGCCATGCTCGCGGCGATTCTGGTCTCGGGGATTTTTTCCGCCGTCGTCTTGCGTGGATTGGAATTGGATGTGCGCTTGCCAGCCCATGTATTCGCCGCTCGTGCGGTCACCGGACACATCGCACTGCGCAACGGTCGCCGCTTCCTGCCCTCATTTTCCATCCGCGTGGTACCCGCGCGGAAGGAAAAGAAGATTCGCAAACAATGGAAGTGGGAGCCCACCACCTTCGCTTTTCCACTCAATCGTCCGCCCCAAAATCAATGGCTGCGCATGCGAGATTGGCGAGTCCGCCGCGTGGAACTCGCTCCCGCCCTGCCCGGAATCTTCGAAGGCATGGTTTATTTTCCCTACCTTCCTCCCGGCAACGAACTCTCGGCCGATCTGCCCTTGCGCTTCGATCGCCGAGGCATCTATCGCGAATCCAGCTTCGGCGTCGCCACTCGCTTCCCTTTTGCTTTCCTTACTAAGATTCGTCATGTCGCCCTGCAGCGTGAAATTCTCGTCTATCCTCAAATCGATCCGCCCGAGCAAATGCTTCAAATCCTCCCTCGCGTGCGCGGAGAGTGGGAAAGTTTTGTGCGTGGCCGCGGCTCCGATCTTTACCGTATCCGTGAATATCTCCCCGAGGATTCAGCCCGTCACGTCGATTGGAAGGCCACCGCCAAATCCGGCGCGCTGAAAGTCCGTGAATTCAATCGCGAGGATGAGCGCAGGCTCTGTATCGTCTTCGACAATCCCCCGGCCGGACTGATTTCGAACGAAGCCTATGAGCGCGCTGTAAACCTGGCCGCCTCGCTGGGCTGGCATTTTTCTTCCCAAAATACCGAGGTCTCGTTCGTCATCCCGGGCCACGGACGTTGCATCGAGGTGAATGATTTCCTCGCGCAATTGGCCGTAATCCAGCCGCAAGGCACTCCGGCCACATCAGGATCGGCTCGACAAGGTCACGGCACACACACCGATGTGCTGCGCGATCTAAGTCTCGCCGATACCGGTGAGTACAACATCGTCCTCACCGCGCGCCCGGAGCACACCTTGCCCGCAGCTCTGCGGAACTGCTCTTATTTTGTTTTTCTTGAATCGGCAGGCGTTACAAGCAGTTACAAAAACGAATACGGCGCCGCCGCTACTCGCTCGTGAAGTAGTCCACCGTCACCGGATTTTCAAACAACGAATAATCGCGCGTCACCACCGTGATTCCGCTATCGGTCACAAAATAACGCGATCGATCCGCTTCCGTGTCAAATCCAATCGTCGTTCCTTCCGGAAGGTGAACGTTTCGGTCAATAATGCACCGCCGAATGCGGCAATGCCGCCCCACCGAAACGTGCGAGAACAGAATCGACGAATCGACCTCGGAATAGGAATTCACACGCACGTCCGGCGAGATCACCGAATTTTTTACCGTCCCGCCGGAAATAATGCAGCCATTCGACACGATCGAATCCAGCGCCGTCCCCATCCGGTCCTTCTCCGCGAATACGAACTTCGCCGGCGGATACTGCCTCGCTCGCGTCCGAATCGGCCAGCTGTTGTCGTACAGGTTGAAAATCGGCGACACCGCTGCCACGTCCATGTTCGCGTCGTAAAACGCTTCCAGCGTTCCTACGTCGCGCCAGTACAGCGCTTCCTTGCGGTTCTCGTCGACGAAGTTGTAGGCAAACAACTTGTACTTGCCCAGAATCGCCGGCAAAATGTTGTGCCCGAAGTCGTGCTGCGACTCGGGGTCCTCGGCATCCTTAATCAGCGCCGGCAGCAGCACGTCCGTGTTGAACAGATACACGCCCATCGACGCGTCCACCATGTTCGGATTGAACGGCGACCGCAGATGTGTCTGCTTCGGCTTCTCCAGAAAGCCCACGACTTCGCCGTTGCGCGCCACTTCCACCACGCCGAACCGCGCAACATCCTGCGGCTCGATCGGCAGCGTTGCCAGCGTCACGTCGGCGCCCGAGTCCAGATGCTGCCGCAGCATCTTGCCGTA
>PLUJ01000290.1:14247-14424 GCA_003165455.1 Acidobacteriaceae bacterium
CGCTGCATCGGCGGCAGAATCTCGATGAACTCGCCCAGCTCCTGCGCGACAACGCTGGTCCAGCCTTCGCGGATGTGCCGGTTCAGCGACAAAGCCTTGTACTGCGTCAGGATATAAACCCGTCGCAGATCGGAGTTGATGCAGTTGGAAAGTGTGATGTCGATGATGCGGTACTGC
>PLUJ01000274.1 GCA_003165455.1 Acidobacteriaceae bacterium
GATTCATTGGATATTACATTTTTTCCCAACGCCGGTCACGGAAGGTGGCACAGCTTGGGCATTGGGATCGAGAGGTGATTGCGAATGGGTTTATTGCGGTGTTCCGAACAGACCTACAGCTCCAGAACCTGATGATCGAGGCAATCGGTACGAATGGAGTCGTAGATAGTTCGCAGGAGTTCGATCCCGTAGCGCGACAGATAATAAATTCCGGCGATACCCCGTTCTTGTAACGTTCCAGCGGGATAGAGTGCCTGACTAATGGCTTCTGCATGACGCCCAACCACTTCACTGCGCCGCAATCCGGCTGCCATGGCGCGCTCCCGTAGCCGATCCAACTGGTAACGTACTTTTGAAATCCCCGTCTGGCTGGCATCAACAAGAGTGGGATCAAGCTTTGCCAAAGCTTCATGCAAGCCAGAAAAAGACTCCTCCACCGACTTGCTCGCCCGTTCAAAAGCCGCTTGCACGTCTAAGGGTAGAGTGCGGCCGGCCATCGTTCGGCCAAGAGAATCGCTCCCACGGAATGCATCGAGAATGTCCAGGCCATATTGCGTCAGCCAGCGTTGTACTTTCGGTTCCACCAAGGTAGCCGAAAAACGAGGCACGATGGGAGTCACGCGCCCAAGGATCTTTTCGTAAACCGCGCCCGCCTGTGCAAAATAAGCAGCTTCGGCCGCTCCACCTGCATAGGCTAGGGTGGGCAAAAGATAGTCTTGTACTATCGGCCGCAGAAGCACGTTCGGGCTAAAATTCTCAGGCGATTTCGATATCCGGTCCAGTAATTCGGAGGACGACAGCTTCTCACTGGTGCTGCCCGCGCCGATTATGAAGTCCGAAGCGCCGCCATTCGAGCTACGCTGAATCGGCGTGCGAGCGCCATTCTGAAGAGTAAACAGAAGCACGGAAGAAGAAGTCACCTTCACCTGCTGGTGATAGTGAGCCGCCTCCAGCGCTTTTCCGCGAGCCAGCAACGCCTCATCGATCTCCTCAGCCTGTTCGACCGCAGCCCGATAAATCGGGACCGCAATCTTGTGCAGCTCAGGATCGGATGCGTCGAGAAGAATCACTCCATAGGGGCCGAAAAGGCGCGCATAAAAGCGCGCGAACGCAGTGCCGAGGCTCTCTCCGGGCCGATAAGCTTCACGCAGAAATTGCGTAATTGCCGAATCTCCGAGCAGCGATGCGGCCTCCTCCACCACCGGAAGGATCTCATCTCCTAGACGCACTTCGCTGACGGGAGCTGCCGGAATACCGTGACTGGTTGTCGAAAGTGTGCGCAGCACGCCGTCGCCACCAGGCAAAGAAACGTGATTCACTTCCGCAAGGTCGTGATCGTAAGTCGCAAGCCAAAAAACTGGAACGGCATCCACGCCCATGGACGCTGCTTCTTCGGCCAGTTTCACAGCGGTGAGCGCCTTGTACAGCGCAAACATCGGTCCACCGAAAAGGCCGACTTGCTGCCCGGTCACGATTGCCGCTGCGCCGTCGCGTAACCGGTCCAAGTTCGATAGAGTCTGTTTCGAGGCGTTCCATGAGCGATTTTGCCGCTCAAGAATCGCGCTGACCTTTTCGCGACGGCCCGAATCGTAATTCAGCGCGGACACCTCCGCCTCCAACCATTCGCTGAAATGCGGAGAGCGGGGAAAGAAAGGCCGGACACTGGGAGAGTATGAGAGGAAGTCTGTAAAAACGCGGGTGGTATGCGGAATCTGATCAAACGGCAGACAGTGCGCTTTCACCGGCAACACTCCGGAAGTGTAGGATTCGCCTCGCACTGTGACAATGATCTGAACATGGCGGTTTACTTTCACCCTCTGCCAAGAGCGCCTTACTTAAGATGCCGGGAACGACCGCAAGATGCAGTTAAATGGAGCCTTGAAGAATGAACAAACGAGTGGCCAACATAATAAAACCCCACCTTCTCGCTGTTCCGTGAGGTGGGGCAGTCGATCGAATTCTTACTAAAACGAAAACCTACTTGAGCGACGCCATATCGATCACGAATCGATATTTTACATCGCCTTTTGCGAGCCGGTCGTAAGCCTCATTAATCTGCTGAATGCGGATCATCTCGATGTCGGATACGATTCCATGCTCTCCGCAGAAATCCAGCATCTCCTGGGTTTCGCGAATTCCCCCAATGATGGAGCCTGCAAGCGCTCGCCGCCGGAACAGCAAACTACCAACCGCGACGGGCAGTGGGCTCGGAGACGCTCCGACCATCACCAACGTTCCATCCAGTTTGATCAGGTCGAGATAGGCGTTCAAGTTGTGTTCGGCGGAAACCGTATCGAGGATGAAATCGAAGCTGCCTGCGTGCTTGGCCATTTCAGCCTCATTCTTCGACACCACCACTTCGCTCGCGCCCAGCCGCAAAGCGTCTTCTTTCTTATCGGGAGAAGTGGTAAACAGCACCACGTGCGCTCCGAACGCATTGGCTAGCTTCACGCCCATATGGCCGAGTCCGCCTAGCCCAACAATCCCTACCTTCTGCCCGTTGCCTACCTTCCAATGTCGCAGCGGCGAGTAGGTCGTAATTCCCGCGCACAGCAAGGGCGCCACGGCGGCGGGATCTAGATTCTTCGGAACGCGCAAGACGAATACCTCGTCCACCACAATGCTGTCCGAGTATCCACCGTAAGTCACTCCGCCAAGATGGTTGTCCTCCGAGTTGTAGGTAAAAGTGGCAGGGCCGTCGCAGAATTGCTCATTGCCCGCGCGGCAGTTCGGACAGACACGGTCGGAATCGACCATACATCCCACGCCGCCAGATCGCCTACCCTAAATTTCTTCACCGCAATTCCAGCCTTTACCACGCGGCCCACTATCTCATGCCCCGGCACACATGGGTAAACCGTAGGCATCATCTGTTCCCACTCATTACGAACCTGGTGCAGGTCGGAGTGGCACACTCCGCAAAACAAAACATCGATCTGCACATCGTTCGGTCCCGGCTCGCGACGCCGTATCGCGGCCGGAGCAAGCCCGGAAGCGTCACTCTGCGCCGCGTAAGCCTTGGCCGCATACGCTCTGCCTTTGTTCGTGGATGTTTGCTCTTCGACAGTGATCGTACTCATCTGGCTCATCTCTTTTCTCCTTTTCCATTGGACGCGCCTTGCAGTCGTTCGATCCACAAAAATACAACCAGTTTTCGCGCGGCACGACGGGACACGCCCGCAGCGGTTGCACCTTCGTTTGTTCGCGTGGCATCTAACCGATTGACTTCCAATCGTTTCGTACCTAGTCTGGAAGTAGTTCTTTGAGTATGGCCAATCCCACCAGTGGGGGCGTCACGGCTTCGACGGAGATGCTTGCGGCCAAGAGGCATGCCGGGGTGCACACACCCGTAATCGCGTGCAAAATGATAATTGCCAATCAACAAATGGCATACGCAGCCTAATTAATTAGGCGGCCGCTTTCCACAGCTTGGCCCTCGGGCTGTGAGCGAGCGTCACACAGAG